>JBLMWW010000162.1:0-11111 GCA_050257435.1 Rudaea sp. | reverse complement strand
CTGACGGCAACGCGCCATCCGCACGGCGCGGCAGCGGCGTCATGCGGTCGCCGACGCATCGCCGCGGACATCAGCCGCCGGCGAGCCGGCAGCGTTCGATGTCCTCGAAGGCGCCAAGGGTGGGTTGCGGCGGACGCGCCGCACCGCAAAAGAAGCGCTCGCCGCCGCGGTCGAGCGCGACGAGCACGCCGGCCGCGAATCGGGCGGCGCCTTCGATGGCGGGACGATGTCCGGAGGCGCGATGCTCCAGGTACGGCGCGAGTCTGCGCGGCGGAATGCCGGCTCGCTCGACCGCCGCGATCGCGCCGATCGCAACGAGAAGCGCGGCGAGCGGGAGCAGCCACTTCATGCCGCCGCCATCATCGCACGGCGACGCGCAACGTCAGCGGCGATAGCGATTCAGGAAGTCGGCGACGATGCCGCGCTGCGCTCCTTCGATCGCCGCGTCGAGCGCGCGATCGCCGGGATCGTGCTGGCGCGCCTTGCGAAACGCATTGAGCGCTTCCTGGTGCTGGCCGAGCGCCTGCTGCGCACGCCCGAGACAGCGCCACGCATCGGCGTTCGCCAGGTCGAGATCGGCCCAGCTGCGGCAAAGCTCCGCGGCGCGGCGCGCGTTGCCCGCGCGCAGCATCCGCGGCCCTTCGGCCTTCAAGACGTCGATCCGCGCACGGCGCGCGGCGAGCATCGCGGTGAAATCGGCGTCGGTCGTGTCCTGCGCGCTCGACGCGCTTTGCGCCGAGGCCGGCGGGTTCGCGGCCCCGGCGAGCCCGAGCGATTGGCTGGATCGGTGGATGACGTCGGAGGCCGACGGGACCGCAGGCATCGCGGGAAGCGTGGGAATGAGCCGCTCCAGGCGACCGCCGGCATCGGTCATCCGCCCCTTCAGCGTCTCGTTCGACGGCAGCACGCGCACGACCTCATTGCGCGCCCAGGCCAGCGTGTCGGCCATCGGCTGCTGCCACGCGACGCCATAGAGCCACATCATGGAGGCGAGGCCGCACACACCCGTCACCGTGTTGATCACACCGGCCGGCCCATGCGTGACGAGGCAATCCTCGGCAAAATCCCAGTTCGTTTCCTGATGCTCGATCAGCCGCTCGTAGGCGAGCGCGACCAGAAGCGGCGCGAGCAGCGGGAACCCGCAACCCACGCCCTCGAGCCACACGCGCACCGCGCGCGCGAGTCCGCGCCGCAATTGCGTGCCGGTGTCGCGCCGCGCGTACGCGTCGGAGATCGAGAACTGCAGGTAGATGCCGAACAGCCACTTGCCCGGCGTCGTGCCGACGGCGGTGATCAGGAGCGCCTCGATGGGCACGTACGACAACGTGATGAGGATCGGCGCGACGAAGGGGTGCGTGAGCCACGCGGCGGCCTCGGGCGGCACCACGCCCGCTGCGCGCAATTGCGACAGCAGAAGCGCGAGCAACAGCCCCCAGATCGCGTAGTCGAAGAGCCGTGCGGCGAGCCGGTGCCATGGCCGCGGCTCGCTCGTGCGGCCGGACTTCGCGCGCTCGAGTTCCGCCATGCGGAGCTGGAAGATCCACGACGCGTCTTCCTGCGGCTGATCGGTGCCGAGGAACACGCTGCGCTCGCGGCGCCAATTGAGGATCGCCAGGTCGGTCTGCGGCACGAGCGCCGAGCGCGTGCTCGCCTGCCGCCGCCGCAGGTAGAACACGCCGTGCACGGCGCCGAAGATGACGGCGAGGCCTGCGAACGCCAGTGCGAGCCAGCCCAGCACCGAGCGCGCGACGACCACGACGTTCGGCGGCGTCACGAACACGATCGCCGCCGCGATGAACGCGCCGTAGACGGCGCACAGGCCGAACGTCAGGATCGGCGCGCGCGTGAACCGCGCGACGCGCTGCGTGAGCCCCGGATGATGCGTGGCGGCGACGTCCTCGTCGTCGGGCAGGTGCGAGTCGAGCGGATCCAGGATCTCGTCGTCGCCCGGGCTCGTCGTGGGGCCGACCTCGGTGTGCGCGTCGTCGCCGAGCAGGGCCTGGTCGAGCGCCTCGCGCGAGGGCAGGTCCTCCTCCGCGGCCGAGCGCACGAGCTCCTGGTCGTAGCGCAGGCGGCGCTCGCTGTCGCTCAGGATCCGGCTCGCGTGATTGATGAAGCGCAGCGCCTCCTCGACGTTGCCCTGCCCATCGCGCGTCTTCGCGTAGTACTTGCGGATGAGCCCGCGCAACGCCGCCCTCACCTCCTCGTCGGAGGACGTCGGCTGGATCCCCAGCGCGTCGTAGAGCGTCGCTTTCATGGGCGGCTATCGCGCTTGCGCCAAGTCATATGACGTTGGAATAGTCGGCGGAAACCGCGGGTGGCGCAATTTGCGGAAGATAGGCGGCATTTGGCGAAAGGCGGGCTGCAAGTTCCGCGCCACGCTCCGGACCGCCGCCCGCCCGGGGATGCGCAGAGGGCGACCCGGCGCTGCCCGAGCGCAAATGCGAAGCGGCCCGCGAAGGGCCGCTTTCGGCTGCCGCACGCCGGCAGAGGGGCCGGCGCCCGCGGCGGGGGCTAGGTGGCCTGCCGGGGCTTGGCCGTGTCGCGCGACGTGAGCTTTTCGCGAATCCGCGCCGATTTCCCCGAACGGCCGCGCAAATAGTAAAGTTTGGCGCGTCGCACGTCGCCGCGGCGCTTCACCTCGATCGAGGCGATCAGCGGCGAATAGGTCTGGAACGTGCGCTCGACCCCCTCGCCGCTCGAGATCTTGCGCACGGTGAACGCCGAGTTGAGCCCGCGGTTGCGCTTGGCGATGACGACCCCCTCGTACGCCTGCACGCGCTTGCGTTCCCCTTCGACGACGTTCACGTTGACGACCACCGTGTCGCCCGGCGCGAAATCGGGAATCGTCTTGTTGAGCCGCGCGATCTCCTCGCGCTCGAGCGTTTCGATGATGTCCATGGCGTTCGTCCTTTCGCATGGCCCGTTCGGGCCGCTTCGCGCAAGCGCAGGGCGCCCCCTGATGCGCGGGTGTCAATTATCCTTCAATTCGCCCTTGAACTCCGACAGCAGCGCCTCGTCCTCGCGCGACAGCGCGCGGCGAGCGAGAAGCTCCGGCCGCCGCTGCCAGGTGCGGCCGAGCGCCTGCTTGCGGCGCCAGCGCCGGATGGCCGCATGGTCCCCCGAGAGCAGCACGTCGGGAACCGGCTGGTCCTCGAAGCGCTCGGGACGCGTGTAATGCGGGAAGTCGAGGAGTCCCTCCGCAAACGAGTCCTGACGCGCCGATTCGGCGTCGTTCAGCGCGCCGGGGAGTTGCCGCACGATCGCGTCGATCAGCAGCAGCGCCGGTAATTCGCCGCCGGACACGACGAAGTCGCCGACCGAGACCTCGCAGTCCGCCTCGCGATCCACCAGACGCTGGTCGACGCCCTCGTAGCGGCCGGCGAGCAGCGTCAAAGGACGCGGATCGGCCGCGAATTCCATCACCGTCGCATGCGTGAGCGGCGTCCCCGCCGGAGAGAGAAATACCGTGCGCCCGCCGACGCGCCCGGCCTCCCCCTGGGCCGCGCGTGCCGCATGCAACGCCTGCGAAAGCGGTCCCGCCATCAGCACCATTCCCGGCCCGCCCCCGTAAGGCCGATCGTCGATCGTTCGATACGCGTCGGTCGTGAAGTCGCGCGGGTTCCACAGCCCGAGGCGCCAGATTCCCCGCTCGCGTGCGCGACCGGTGACGCCGAAGCCGCAGGCGTGCGCGATCATCTCCGGAAACAGCGTCACCACGTCGATGCGCATGGCTTCTCAATAATCGAGCGGCCAATCCACGTCGATACGGCGGGCCGCAACGTCGACTCCGCTCACGTATTGCGGCACCCACGGGATCAGCCGCTCGACGCCCGCGGGTCCGGCCACGCGCACGATCGGATGTGCGCCGCTGTCCGCGAAACCCGCGACCGCACCGAGCATCGCGCCTTCCCGGTTCACCACCGCCATGCCGATCAGGTCCGCCTGGTAGTGCTCGTCCCGCGCAGGCGGCGGCAGCATCTCGCGCGGCACGCCGACCTCGGCGCCGCGCAGGAGGGAGGCGGCCTCGCGTGAGTCGACCTGCGCGAACCGCGCCACCAGCATCCCCGACTGCTCGCGCACGTCGCGCACCCGGTACGGGGTCCACGTCCCGTCCTTCGTGCGCAACCACCATTGCGCGTACGCGGATAGGGCCGTGGGCTCGGCCGATTCGGGCCTCACCTTGACCGCGCCGCGCACGCCATGAGGCGAGGCGACGCGCCCCATCACGACGACGGCAGAGGCGCCGCTCGGTTTCAGGCGGCGGGCGTCGTCCCCGGCGTTTCGGCCGCCGCCGCGGGAGCTGCCGGCGCTGGCGCCGCCTTGGCCGCGCGCTCGACCAGCATCGCCACCGTGTCGGAGAGCCGCGCGCCGTGCTGCCGCCAGTACGCGACGCGGTCCTGCGCAATGCGCAGGCCTTCCTCGTGCGCCGCGGCGACCGGGTTGTAGAACCCGACCCGCTCGATGAAGCGCCCGTCACGGCGGCTGCGCGAATCGGTGACGACGACGTTGTAGAACGGCCGCTTCTTGGCGCCGCCCCGCGCGAGTCTGATCACTACCATGTGGTGGGTCGTCCAGTGGGGCCGGGTGCGCGAGATCGCCGCCTGCCGGGCCGGAAAACGAAAAGTCGAAGATTATACGACGTTTTCGCGACCCGCGAAAGCACCGGTGCCGCGCCGACGCGTGGCGCGTTAGCGCCCGGGCATCAGGTTGCGCAGGCCCCGGAGCATCTTCTGGGGGCCTTTCGCGACCATCTTCATCATCTTCTGCGTCTGCTCGAACTGGTTCAGGAGCTGGTTGACCTCCTGCACCGTCACGCCGGCGCCCGCGGCGATGCGGCGCTTGCGCGACGCCTTCAGGATCTCGGGCTTGACGCGCTCCTGGTGCGTCATCGAGTCGATGATGCCCTCGATGCGGGCGACGCGGCGCTCGTCGAGCGTCGCACCCTGGGCGGCGCGCGCGATCTCCGCCGGCAGCTTGTCGACGAGCGCGGCTAGGCCGCCCATCTTGCGCATCTGGGCGATCTGCGCCTTGAAGTCGTCGAGGTCGAAGCCCTTGCCGGTCTTGACCTTGCGGGCGAGCTTCCTGGCCTGCTCGACGTCGACGGTCTTGTGCGCGTCCTCGATGAGGGACAGCACGTCGCCCATGCCCAGGATGCGCGAGGCCATGCGCTCCGGGTGGAACACCTCGAGACCGTCGAGCTTTTCGGAGACGCCGGCGAACTTGATCGGCGCACCCGTCACCTGGCGCACCGAGAGCGCCGCACCGCCGCGCGAGTCGCCGTCGAGCTTCGTCAGGATGACGCCGGTAAGCGGCAACGCGTCGTGGAACGCGCGCGCGGTGTTCACCGCGTCCTGGCCCTGCATCGCGTCGACGATGAAGAGCGTCTCGACCGGCTCGACCGCGGCGTGCAGCTCCGCGATCTCGCGCATCATCGCCTGGTCGATCGACAGGCGTCCGGCGGTGTCGACGATCAGCACGTCGTGATAATGACGACGCGCGAAGTCGAGCGCGGACGTGGCGATCGCGACCGGCTGCTCGCTCGCGCTCGAGGGAAAGAAGTCGACGTCGACCTGGCCGGCGAGCGTCTTCAACTGCTCGATGGCGGCCGGGCGGTAGACGTCGGTCGAGACGAGCAGCACCTTCTTCTTCTGGCCGGCGATGAGGCGCGCCAGCTTGGCCGCCGTCGTCGTCTTCCCGGCGCCTTGCAGCCCGGCGAGCAGGACGACCGCGGGCGGCTTCGCCGCGAGATCGAGCGGCTGCGCCGTGCCGCCCATCAGCGCCGTCAGCTCGCGCGCGACGACGCCGATCAGCGCCTGCCCCGGGGTGAGCGAGCCGACGACCTCCTCGCCGACCGCCTTCTCGCGCAGGGCCCCGATGAACGACTTGACGACCGGAAGCGCGACGTCGGCCTCGAGCAGGGCGAGACGCACCTCGCGTAGCGCGTCCTGGATATTGGCGTCGGTGAGGCGCGCCTCGCCGCGCAGCGTCTTGACGACGCGCGACAGGCGTTCGGTCAGCGTTTCGAGCATGAAAAGGGATCCCGGACGCGCGGCGGATCGTATGGCGCCGTAGGGTAAACTGGGTCGGTGGTCATTCTACTGCACGTGCTCGTGGCGGCGATCTACGCGGCGACCGCGTGGGCCCGCTGGCCGGGCGCGGGCCCGGCACCCGCGCCACGGCGGAGCGCCGGCGACGTGCTGCTTGCGCTCGCACTCGTGTTGCACGCGATCGCGATCTGGCAGGCCGTCGGGCAACCCGGCGGCCTCGACCTGTCGTTCGTCAACGCGCTTTCGCTCGTCGCCGGGCTCGCGGTGCTCGCCGCATGGGTCACCGGCGTACTGCGTACGCTGCCGGGCGTCGCGGCCGTCGTCCTGCCGGTCGCCGCGGTATGCGCGCTCCTTCCGCCGCTGGCCGCGACGCCGCATCGCGTCCAATTCGCCGACGAACCCTGGGCCGCGGCGCACGTCGGCATCGCGCTCGTCGCCTATGCGCTGTTCGTCGTCGTCGCATTGCAGGCGCTCGTCACCACCGGGCTCGAGAAGCGGCTGCATCGCGGGCTGCCGGACGCCACGTTGCGCGCAACGCCGCCGCTCCTGACGCTCGAGCGCTACATGTTCCGGCTGCTCGGCGTCGGCTTCGCGCTCCTGACGCTGACGCTCGCGAGCGGCATGCTGTTTTCCGAGGAGATCTTCGGCAAGGCGGTGACGCTCACGCACAAGAACGTGTTTTCGGTCGCCGGCTGGCTCACGTTCGCGGTGCTGCTCTTCGGCCGTTGGCGCTATGGCTGGCGCGGGCGCACCGCGCTCAAATGGATCCTCGCCGGGACGCTGCTGCTCGTGCTCGGGTACCTCGGCAGCAAGTTCGTTCGCGAGGTCGTGCTCGGACGGTGAAAAAGGCGAGCGCCGCCGTGGGCAGCGGCTGGTACGCGTCACTCGCTTCGTCTCCCCGGTCGCCGGCCCCGACCGCATTGCCCACACACTCGAATGATCACATCTCCGCCCCCCGCCCCTTGGACGACATCCCGTTAAGCACGCTCGCGCTGGCGCTCGTCGTCCTGCTCGTGACGTCGGGCTTCTTTTCGATCGCCGAGACGGCGATGATGGCGGCGAACCGCTATCGCCTGAAGCACCAGGCGCAGCGCGGCGCCCGCGGCGCGCGGCTCGCGCTGTCGCTCCTCGCGCAGACCGACCGCCTGCTGGGCGTCATCCTCCTCGGCAACAACCTGATCAACGCGGCCGCGGCGACGCTCGCGAGCCTCATCACCGTGCGCCTGTTCGGCAAGGGCGAATGGGCGCTCGCGCTCGGCACCGTCGCCGTCACGTTCCTGATCCTCGTCTTCTCCGAGATCACGCCGAAGGTCGTCGGCGCCGCCTACGCCGACCGCCTCGCGCCCCTCGTGAGCTTCGTGCTCACCCCGCTCCTGCGCGCCGTGCGGCCGATCGTGTGGTTCGTGAACCTCTTCGTGCAGGCGCTGCTGAAGCTCTTCCGCTTCCGGCCGGCGGCGCAGCCCAGCACCCAGCTCTCGCAGGAGGAGCTGCGCACGCTCGTGCTCGAAGGCGCGCAGTACTTCCGCGGCAAGCACAAGACGATGCTCGCCAACCTGATGGATCTCGAGGCGATCACCGTCGACGACGTCATGACGCCGCGGAGCCAGATCCACGCGCTCGACCTGGCCGAGAAGCCGGCGCTGTTGCGCGAGCAGCTCGCCACGTCGTACCACACGCGGCTGCCGGTGTGCGAAGGCTCGCTCGACAACATCGTCGGCGTGCTCGCCGTCAAGAGCGCGCTGCACCTGATGCAAAGCGCCGAGCTCGACGTCGAGCGCCTTCGCGCGGTGCTGCGGCCACCGTATTTCGTGCCGCTCGGCACGCCGCTGCTCACGCAGTTGCAGCAATTCCAGGCCGATCACCAGCGGCTCGGCCTCGTCGTCGACGAATACGGCGAATTGCAGGGCCTCGTCACGATCGAGGACATCGTCGAGGAGATCATCGGCGAGTTCACGACCCAGGCCCCCGTCGCCGCCGAGAGCTTCCGCCGCGAGCCGGACGGCAGCATCATCGTCGACGGCATGGCGTCGCTGCGGACGCTGAACCGGCGCCTCGGCACCCGCTTCCCGCTCGATGGCCCGAAGACGCTCAACGGCCTGATCGTGGAGCAGGCGGGCGAGATCCCGGACGCCGGCACACGCTTCGAGGTTGAAGGTCACGCCGTGGAAATCCTGCAGACGCAAGACCGCGCCGTCCGCGTGGTCCGGCTGCTGCCGCCGGTCGGCCACGACGTACCTTTACAAAGCCAACCCGAGCGGGCATCATCGTGACGGCAAGTTTTATGCAAATGGGATAAGGGACCCGGGCGCGCCGAGGGCGGCTGCATCGCCCGGGGCGTCAGGGCCGCGAAGACGGCCCACCGTAGCGGCTCGGCCGCTCGGCATAAGCTTTGCTTCCCATGACGCTCCGACCCATTTTCTTCGCGCGAGCCGGGCATTTCGCAAGGGCTGCGTGGCAAGAATGCGACAGATGAAGAACTAGGATGGCCACCCACGCCGCCACTCGCAACATCAGCGGCCTCGCCCGTGCGCTCGCCCAGCACGGCGTCATGTCCGAGCCCGAGGCCGAGGCCCTGCAGGTGCAATCGCACTCGACGGGCGTGTCGTTCGTCGAGCAGGTGCTTTCCGGCAAGCGCCTGTCGGCGCAGCAGCTGGCCGTCTTCGCCTCCCGCGCGTTCGGCGTGCCGCTGCTCGACCTTTCCGGCTTCGATTTCGACCAGATCAACCGCGAATACTTCGACTCGCGGATCGCCCAGACGCGGCGCGTCCTGCCGCTCCACAAGCGCGGCAACCGGCTCTACGTCGCGACATCCGATCCGGCCAACCTGCAGGCGCTCGACGAGGTGCGGTTCAAGACGAACCTCGTGGTCGAGCCGGTCGTCGTCGAGGACGACAAGCTCGCGCAGGCGATCGCGAAGCTGGTCGAGGCGACGGGCACGACGCTCAAGGAGATGGCGGCGCTCGAGGACATCGAGATCGCCCTCGAGGAGGGCGGGCCGGCGCCCTCCACCGACGAGGACAGCGAAGTCGAGGACGCGCCCGTCGTCCGCTACATCCAGAAGGTGCTGATCGACGCCATCAGCGCCGGCGCCTCCGACATCCACTTCGAGCCCTACGAGCGCTTCTACCGCATCCGCTACCGCCTGGACGGCGTGCTGATGGAGGTGGCGCAGCCGCCGCTCGCGATCAAGGACAAGGTCGCGTCGCGGATCAAGGTGATCAGCAAGCTCGACATCGCCGAGAAGCGCGTGCCGCAGGACGGCCGCATGAAGCTCGTGCTGTCGAAGACGAGGACGATCGACTTCCGCGTTTCGACGCTCCCCACGCTCTTCGGCGAGAAGATCGTGATGCGGATCCTCGACTCGGCGGGGATCAAGCTCGGCATCGAGGTGCTGGGCTACGAGCCGGACCAGCAGCAGGCGCTGCTCTTCGCCGTTGGCCGTCCCTACGGGATGATCCTGGTCACCGGCCCCACCGGCAGCGGCAAGACGGTGTCGCTCTATACGTGCCTGTCGATCCTGAACCAGCCCGGGCGCAACATCGCGACGGCCGAGGATCCGGCGGAAATCATGTTGCCGGGCGTGAACCAGGTCAACGTCAACGACAAGGCCGGGCTCACGTTCGCCACCGCGCTGCGGGCGTTCCTGCGCCAGGATCCGGACGTGATCATGGTCGGCGAAATCCGCGACCTGGAGACCGCCGATATCGCGATCAAGGCGGCGCAGACCGGTCACCTCGTGCTGTCCACGCTGCACACGAACGACGCGCCGTCGACGCTCGTGCGTATGCTGAACATGGGCGTCGCCCCGTTCAACATCGCCTCGTCGGTGAATCTCATCACCGCCCAGCGGCTCGCGCGCAAGCTGTGCCCGCAGTGCAAGCGGCCCGAGGACATCCCGCCCGAGGCGTTGCTGGGCGCCGGCTTCGTCGAGGAGGACCTCGATGGAAGCTGGCAGCCGTTCGGGCCGGTCGGCTGCGACCATTGCAAGGGCACGGGGTACAAGGGGCGGATCGGCGTCTACGAGGTGATGCCGATCACCGACGACATGCGGCAGCTCATCATGCGCAACGGCAACTCGCTCGACATCGCCGAGCAGGCGCAGCGCGAGGGTGTGCGCAACCTGCGCCAGTCGGGCCTTTTGAAGGTGAAGAGCGGCATCACCTCCCTCGAGGAAATCGAGGCCGTCACCAACGAGTAACCGCAAGGCGCGGAAGGATCAGCCATGGCGACCGCAGTAGCGCGCAGGGATCTGAAGGTCAGGGAGCAGACGTTCGTCTGGGAGGGCGTCGACCGCAACAACAAGCCGATGCGCGGCGAGATGCGGGCGGTCTCCGAGACCGTCGCCCGCACGAACCTGCGGCGGCAGGGGATCAAGGTCCTCAAGATGAAGCGGCAAGCCTACCGCGGCGGCCGCTCGATCGGGGACAAGGACATCACGTTCTTCACGCGCCAGATGGCCACGATGCTGAAGGCGGGCGTGCCGCTGCTGCAATCGTTCGACATCATCGCGCGCGGGCACAACAATGCGCGCTTCTCGCGGCTGATGCTCGACCTGCGCAATGCGGTGGAGACCGGCTCGAGCCTGTCGCAGGCCTTCCGCCAGCATCCGAAGTATTTCGACACCCTCTACTGCAACCTGGTCCAGGCCGGCGAAACGGCCGGGATGCTCGACGCGATCCTCGACCGGCTCGCGACGTACAAGGAAAAGATCCTCGCGATCAAGAGCAAGATCAAGTCGGCGCTCTTCTACCCGATCTCGGTCATCGTCGTCGCGATCATCGTGACGTTCGTGATCATGATCTTCGTGATCCCGGCGTTCAAGCAGGTGTTCAACAGCTTCGGCGCCAACCTGCCATGGCTCACCCAGGTCGTCATCGACATCTCGGACTTCTTCGTGAAGTGGTGGTGGGCGATGTTCATCGCCGTCGTGGCCGCGTTCATCGGGATCAGGCTGTCGATCAAGCGCAGCGAGAGCGTCCGCTTCCTCGTGCACCGGCTGTCGCTCAAGCTCCCGATCATCGGCGGCATCCTGGAGAAGGCGACGATCGCGCGCTGGACGCG
>JBLMWW010000161.1:0-6434 GCA_050257435.1 Rudaea sp. | reverse complement strand
ACAGCAGGCCGCCGAAGACGAGCGAGAGCAGGCACAGCGTCTGGATCGCCTGCTGCTGCGGATGATGGCGCTTCTCGGCGATCCTCTCCGGCAGCACGTGCACCAGCCAGAACACGACGATGCCGATCACGGGCACGATGATCAGGACGACCCACGCCATGACGTTCGCGGCCGTGTCGAGTGCTTCCCCGGAAAGAAATGACGCGTGCGCGGCGCCGGCTGCGCAGGCGAGCATCGCGCACGCCGTGCGCGCGGCATGCGCGGCAACGCGCCTGCGCGGAGGTTCCGCCAGGCGCGGCGAGCGGAGGATCACGGGAGTTCGCGACATCGCATGCAGTTCGTGCGGCGCTCGGCGATAGAGCGCAGACACGCGTGCAATCTTGCAAAGCGGCCACCGCACAGTCTTCGCAATTCTCGACAGGCACGCAAAGACGTGCGAGGAATGGACGTTGAGCGTTGACGTACGTCAATCGCCGCCTCGAACGAGAGGCCAGGGCACGCGGCACGCCGGCATGTACCCGCTCGCGCGATCGAGGCGGTGTGGAGAGAGCGGTAGCGCGTGCCTGCCGCAGCCTTGCGCGTGCGGCCCGACCCCATCAAGTGAGAGATATCGCGGACGCCACCCCATTGAGCGAAGCTTGGCGGCATTCGGCTGCTTGCGCGTTGACAGCGATCAACGCGGGTCGATCCGCGGCGCCACGCCGCTGGCGAGCGGAGGGGGCGGGGCGAGCGGCTCGATTTGACCTGGCGCAAGGAAGGCCACGCCGCCCGAACGGATCATTGCTAGTAACTTCCCGGGGCGAGCGTTCCGGGCGAAATGAGTGGAGACAACGCCGTGAACATCGAGTCGAAGCGCAATTCCACCGCATCGTCGCTTACGGGCGCGTGCATGATCGGTGTGCGTTGCGTCGCGGCGGCAGCCGGCATCGCGTGCGCGGCCGCTGCGGGCTCGGTGTTCGCAGACGAAGGCGGCGCAAGCACTTACCTGCCGGGCTTCTTCGGCAGTCTTGCCGCCGTGCCCGGCGCTCCGGGATGGTCGCTCGGCACGTTCTATTACCACACGTCGGCCGACGCGTCGGCGTCCAAGCAGTTCCGCCTCGGCGGCAGTATCGTGGGCGGACTCGACGCGCGCGCCGATCTCGCCTTCTTCGCGCCGACGTACACGTTCGCGCAGCCGGTGCTCGGCGGGCAGGCCGCGGTGTTGGTGCTCGGCGGCTTCGGACGCATGCGCGTTTCGACCAGCGCGACGCTCACGGGGCCCCGTGGGCGCGAGCTCGCCTTCGGCGAAAGCGATGCGATCACGGGCGGTACCGACCTGTTCCCGACGGCAACGCTGAAGTGGCAGCGTGGGCCACACAATTTCATCACGTACGGCATGGTGGCCCTGCCGACCGGCGCTTACGACGTGAATCGGCTGGCGAACATCTCGACCCATCACTGGGCGATCGACGCCGGGGGCGGCTATACCTACTTCGACCCGAGCAAACGCCTTGAATTCTCGGCGGTTGCGGGCATCACCTACAACTTCGAGAACCCGGCGACCGACTATCGCAACGGCGTCGACGGCCACATCGACTGGGCGGCATCGCATTTCTTCTCCGAGCAGCTGCATGCAGGGCTGGTCGGGTATTTCTATCATCAGCTCTCCGGCGACAGCGGCTCCGGCGCGGTGCTGGGCGACTTCAAATCGCGCACCAACGGCATCGGGCCGCAGGTCGGCTACTTCTTTCCGGTCGGCGGCGCCAAGGGCTACGTCAACCTGAAAGGCTACTGGGAGTTCGATGCCAATCATCGCGCCGAAGGCTGGAACGTCTGGTTGACGCTCGGCCTTCCGCTGTAACAGCCCGGCGATGCGCGCGTGATCCGGCGCGCACGTCCACGAACCCTCGCATGCGCGCTCGCTTGCGCGCTGATCCTCACGATCGCGCTCTCGTATGCGTCGGCGGCGCTCGCGCGCCCGAAGACCTGTCTCGTCCTGTCCGGTGGTGGCGCCCGCGGGGCCGCGCACATCGGGGTGCTGAAGGTGCTCGAAGAGATGCACGTCCCGATCGACTGCATCGCCGGCACGAGCATGGGATCGCTGGTCGGCGGCGCGTACGCGACCGGGATGACCGTCGCGGAGATGGAAGCGCTGATCGAGGGCATTTCGACGCACACGCTGATCTCGGAGAAGCCGCCCCGCCGGGACCAGGCGATCCGGCGCAAGCTCGACGACCGCACGATCCTGTCCGCGCTCGAGCTCGGCCTGAGCGACGACCTCGACGTGACGCTGCCCAAGGGCATTATTACCGGCGTCGGTCTCGAGACGATCCTGCGGCGTTTGTCGAAGGTTCAGGGCTATCGCAAGTTCGACGAGCTGCCGGTCCCGTTTCGCGCCGTCGCGACCGATTTGGAGACCGGCAAGGCGGTGGTGTTCGCCGAGGGCGAGATGCCGAACGTGATGCGCGCGAGCATGTCGATTCCCGGCGCGATCGCGCCGGCCGAAGTCGGCGGGCAATTGCTGGTCGACGGCATGCTCGTGGACAACCTGCCGGTCGACGTCGCGCGAGCCATGGGCGCCGAAATCATCATCGCCGTGAATGTCGGCACGCCGCTCGCCAGACGCGACAAAATCAAGTCGCTGATCGGTGTCACGGGCCAGATGGTGAGCATCCTGACCGAGCAGAACGTGCGAGCAGCACTCGCCTCGCTGACTGCGTCCGACGTGTTGATCGAACCCCAACTGGGCGATTTTTCGGCCACCGACTTCGATCACCTTCCGCAGACGTTGCCGATCGGCGAGGCGGCCGCGCGCGCGGTTGCCGCGAAGCTCGCGGCGCTCGCCGTGAGCGACGACCTCTATGCCGAGTGGCACGATCGGCTGTCGCGTGCCCCCCCCGCGGACATGCGGCCCGTGGCGGAGGTCCGCTTCGAGCCGCTCCACCGTGTCAATCCCGAGAGCCTGACGGCGATGCTCGAGACGAAGCCCGATGCACCCATCGATGTCGACACGCTGAATCGCGACATGCGGCGACTGTTCGGCACGGGCGACTTCGAGCACGTCAACTATCGGATCCTCGAAGAGGCCGGGCGCCGCGTCCTCGACATCGACGCCGTCGAGAAATCGTGGGGTCCGAACTATCTGCGCTTCGGCCTCGGCCTCGGTTCGGACTTCCGCGGCAATTCGTTCTTCAACCTGGCCGCGAGCTACCGTCGCACATGGATCAATTCGCTCGGCGCCGAATGGCGCACCGACGTGCAGGCCGGCCGCACGTCGCGGATCGCGACCGAGTTCTACCAGCCGCTCGAGACGCGGCGCTACTTCTTCGTCGCACCGCGCGCCGAATTCGAGCGGCGAGCGTACGATCTGTTCCAGGGTTCCGAGCGCGTCGCGCGCTACAACCTCGCCACCGCGCAGGCGGCCCTCGACCTCGGCACCGAGCTCACAAAATATGGGGAGGCGCGGCTCGGCATCCTGACGGGATCGGTCCGTGCGCGTCTCGATACGGGCCCGCCCGCGCTCGAGCCGCCCGGAGCGCGCAGCCAGGGCGCCGCGGAGCTACGGCTCATCTACGACCAGCTCGACAGCGCCAATTTCCCGCGCAGCGGGACGGCGGCGTCGGCGAATTTGTTCTACTCGACGAAGGCGCTCGGCGCCGACGACGTCTACACGAAGTGGGAGGTCGAGGGCTCCGGCGCGTATTCGGTCGGCCGGCATACGCTCGATGTCGGGCTGAAGGCCGGCGGCGCGCTCTCCGGCTCGTTGCCGCGCTACGACCTATTCCAATGGGGCGGCTTCCTGCAGCAGTCGGGTTACCCGATGGGTGCGCTCCTCGGCGAGCGGCTCACGTTTGGCCGCCTCGTGTACACGTACAAGCTCAGGGAGCAGCGCTTCTTCGAGGGTCTGTACATCGGCGGCTCGCTCGAGGCGGGACGCATGGACGACCCGCTCGTTCCGGGCAGCCCGACCGGCACGCTGAAGTCGCTCGCCGTCTTCTTCGGCGTCGACACTCCGCTCGGTCCCGTGTACCTGGGCTACGGCCGTGCGGCCGACGGCAATCGCAGCGCGTACTTCTACCTCGGGCGTCCCTGACGCGAACGCATTGCCTCGCGATCGTACTTGCATGGGGTCCTAGCTCGGGCGTGCGTTGCAGTGCGCGGTGCATCCACTTTGACTTCACGCAATACCGATGCGTGCGGTCGAGAACAGAATTCAATAATTGTTCTGCACGTGTGCGAGATCCGCGGCGGCGAACGGCAGCGCTGCGACATTTCGCCGCGTCCCGCCATCTTGGAAACGCCGCCCGTCGACAAGTATCACGTTCCGCAGTGGCTCGGTCGGAAGGCGACGCGACGCTTTCACGTCATGGCGAAGCCCGCCGGCTCGGCGTGCAACCTCGATTGCAGCTATTGCTTCTACCTAAGCAAGGAGAAGCTGCCGGGCGGCCCGGGTGTCGGGCACATGCACGATGATCTGCTGGAGCGTTTTGTCCAGCAGTACATCAATGGCGTCACCGGCGAGGAGGTCGTGTTCTCCTGGCAGGGGGGCGAGCCGACGCTGCTCGGCGTCGACTTCTTCCGCAAGGTCGTCGGGCTGCAGAGAAAGCACGCGAAGCCCGGACAGCGGATCGAGAACGACCTGCAAACCAACGGCACGCTCCTCGACGAGGAGTGGGCGCGGTTTTTGAAGGAGCATCGCTTTCTCGTCGGGCTCAGCATCGACGGGCCGAAGGAGCTCCATGATCGCTATCGGGTGACGAAACGTGGCGCGCCGACGTTCGACACGGTGTTCGCGGCGACGAGGCTGCTACAGCGGTTCGACGTGCCGTTCAACACGCTGACCTGCGTCAACCGGTACAACGCGTCGCGTCCGCTCGACGTCTATCGGTTCCTGCGCAACGAGGTGGGCTCGACGTACCTGCAGTTCATCCCGATCGTGCAGGCACGCGGGTTCGAAACGACGGCGCCGGGAAGGTTTCCGACGTCGCAGCTCCCAGTCATCGGCGCCTCGCGGGCGAAGCCCGATCATCCGATGTCCGTGGTGACCGAGTGGTCGGTCGATCCCGACGAATATGGCGATTTCCTCTGCGCGATCTGGGATGAGTGGCGGCGCGTCGACTTCGGCAAGGTGCTCGTCAACTTCGCGGAGACGCTCGTCGCGCAGCACCTCGGAATGCCGTCGCAGGTGTGCGTCTTCAGCCGCACGTGCGGCAAGGGGATCGCGCTCGAGCACGACGGCAGCGTCTATTCCTGCGACCACTACGTCTATCCGGAATACCGCCTCGGCAACGTGAACGGCGAGACGCCGCTCGGCGACATGGTGTTCTCGCCGGCGCAGGTACGCTTCGGCTACGCGAAGTCGGAGAGGCTGCCCGCGCATTGCCGCTCGTGCGCGTTCGTGCGGGATTGCTGGGGCGAATGCCCGAAGAACCGGCTGCTGCGCGCACCGGACGGCGAGCCGGGCGTCAATTATCTCTGTCGTGGCCTCAAGCGCTTCTTCGCGCACGCAGGCCCCCAGGCTGACGAAATCGCAGCGCAGCTGCGCGCCACGTCCGGCGCGCCGGTGCCGCGTGTCGCATGAAAGGGCGCGTGCGATGAACCGACGATCGTCGCTCGCGGCACGAATGCTCGCGCTCGGCGCGGCGTTCCTGGTCGGGGCGCTTGCAACGCCGTCCCTCGCGCAGGCACTTGCGTCGTGGAACGACGGGCCGGCCAAGCAGGCAATCGTCAAATTCGTGGCCGACGTGACTACGGAAGGCGCGCCGACGTTCGTCGCGCCGGCCGAGCGTATCGCGGTCTTCGACAACGACGGCACGCTCTGGGTCGAACAACCAATACCGGTACAGGCGGTGTTCGCGCTCGACCGCGTCAAGGCGCTCGCGTCGCAGCATCCGGAATGGAAGGAGCGCGAACCGTTCAAGTCGATCCTCGCCGGCGGCTTCGAGCAGGCGCTCGCGGGTGGCGAGAGAGCGGTCGCGGAGCTGTTGGTGGCAACGCACGCCGGGATGACGACGGACGAGTTCGAAGCGCAGGTGCGCGAGTGGATCGCGACGGCGCGCCACCCACGCTTCAAGCGGCCATACACGGAGCTCGCGTACCAGCCGATGCTCGAGCTGCTGCGCTATCTGCGCCAGCACGGCTTCAAGACGTTCATCGTTTCAGGCGGCGGCGCCGAATTCATGCGACCGTGGACGCAAACGGTCTACGGCATCCCCCCGGAACAGGCGATCGGCAGCCAGGGCAAGCTGCGCTTCGAGATGCGCGACGGCAAGCCGGTCCTCGTGAAGCTGCCCGACGTCGATCTCGTGGACAACAAGGCCGGCAAGCCGGTCGGCATCCAGAAGCACATCGGTCGCCGGCCGCTCGCCGCGTTCGGCAATTCCGACGGCGACCTCGAAATGCTGCAGTGGACGACGAGCGCGCCGGGCGCGCGCCTCGCGCTCCTCGTGCATCAC
>JBLMWW010000160.1:0-3873 GCA_050257435.1 Rudaea sp. | reverse complement strand
TCGCACTCGCGTCCGCCGCGCTTCTCGCAGGCTGCGGCCCGTCCAATCACCAGGATCTCATCGACTGGATGGCCGCGCAAGGCAAGGGCATGCGCGGACATCTCGATCCGATCCCGCAGATCAAGCCGTACGAGCCGTTCGCTTACAACGATTTCGACCTGCCCGATCCGTTCAAGCCGCGCAAGATCGAGCCCGCGAAATCGGACAACGCGAACAAGCTCGCGCCCGACCTGAACCGGCGCAAGGAGCCGCTCGAGGCGTATCCGCTCGAATCGCTGTCGATGGTCGGCACGCTGCAGAAGGGCAAGGCGCTCTATGCGCTCGTGAAGACGCCCGAGCGCGACCTCTACCAGGTGCGGCAGGGGATGCACATGGGGCAGGACTACGGTGTCATCGTCGCCATCTCGGATTCGGACATCAAGCTCAAGGAACTCGTGCAGGACGGTGCGGGGGACTGGTCGGAGCGGTCCAGCACGCTCAACCTGCTGCAGGCTGACCAGAAGGAGCACAAGAAATGAACGCGATTTGCGTCGGTCGACGGCCGGGCTGGGGAGGCCCCGCCGCGTTGAGAGCCTGGCTCGCGCGCCTTGCCGGCGTCGCGGCGGTCGTCATCGCCGGTGTCGCGCTCGCGCAAACCGCGAACACGATCGAGCAGGTGTCGGTCACGCGCGGCGCGTCGGGCAACACCGTCGTGCGCTTCCAGCTGAAGGCGCCGCCCGCCAATCCGCCGGCCGGCTTCGCAACCGCGAGCCCGCCGCGGATCGCGCTCGACTTCTTCGACACGGGCAGCGGGCTGCCGAGCAACCAGCGCGCCGTGGAAGACCCGGCGCTGCGCAGCCTGCAGTTCGTGCAGGCGGGCAGCCGCACGCGCGTCGTGTTCAACCTGAACAAGCCGCAGACGTTCGACACCAAGGTCGAGGGCAACGACGTCGTCGTCACGCTCGCCGACAGCGGAGTGCCCGCCGCGCAGGCGATGCCCGCGCCGGTGCAGCGCTTCGCCGAGGAGCGCGGCGGACCCGAGCAGCATGCGTTGCGCGACGTCGACTTCCGGCGCGGCCGCAACGGCGAGGGTCGCATCATCGTCGACCTTTCCGACAGCAACACGGGCATCGACATCCGCCAGCAGGGCCGCCAGCTCATCGTCGATTTCCAGAAGACGACCGTCCCGAGCAACCTCCAGCGCCGCATGGACGTCGCCGACTTCAACACGCCGGTCGTCACCGTCGACACGTTCCAGCAGGACGGCACCGCGCGGATGGTGATCGAGCCGAAGGGTCTGTGGGAGCACTCGGCGTATCAGGCCGAGAACCGCTTCATCGTCGAGGTGAAGCCGATCCAGGACGATCCCAACAAGCTCGTGCAGGGCAGCCGCCCGGGCTACAAGGGCGAGAAACTGTCGCTCAACTTCCAGAACATCGAAGTGCGCTCGGTGCTGCAGGTGATCGCCGACTTCACGGGCCTCAACATCGTGACGAGCGACACGGTGACGGGCAGCCTCACGCTGCGGCTCAAGGACGTGCCGTGGGACCAGGCGCTCGACATCATCCTGCAGACGAAGGGCCTCGACATGCGCAAGAACGGCAACATCGTTCTGATCGCGCCGCGCGAGGAGCTCGCCCTCAAGGAGAAGCAGCAGCTCGAGTCGCAGGCGCAGATCAACGAGCTCGAGCCGTTGCAGACGGAGACGTTCCAGCTCAATTACGCGAAGGCGAACGACATCCTGAACATCATCCACGGTCGCTCCGGCACGACCGGACCGGGAGGCACCGCGGGCGCGCAGTTCCTGTCGAAGCGCGGCACCGCGTTCGTCGACCCGCGGACCAACATCCTGTTCGTGACCGACATCGCGAGCCGGCTCGAGGAAGTCCGCCGTGTCATCCGCGTCGTCGACACGGCGGTCCGCCAGGTGCTGATCGAGGCGCGCATCGTCATCGCCGACGACCGCTTCAGCCGCGAGCTCGGCGTGCGCTTCGGCCAGCAGACGGGCGCGACGCTCTTCGGCCGGCGCTATGCGTTCGGCAGCGGCGGCACGCTGTCGACGCAGCCGGTCGTCTCGCTGTCGGGTGGCACGGGGGGCACGGTGACGCGCGAGACGCGAACGCAGACGCCGTTCGAGCTCGCCTCCGGCATCGCGAGCGCGGGCTACTCGGATTCGCCGCAGCTGAACGTCAACCTGCCGATCGCGAACGCCGCAGGTCAGTTGGCGTTGACGCTCATCAATCTGGGCAGCGGCAACCTGATCAACCTCGAGCTCTCCGCGCTCGAGGCCGACAATCGCGGCAAGGTCGTCTCGAGCCCGCGCGTCATCACCGGCGACAACCAGAAGGCGCACATCGAGCAGGGCACCGAGATTCCGTACGTCACGCCGGGCAGCGCCAATTCGCCGGCGACCGTGTCGTTCAAGAAGGCGGTGCTTGCCCTCGACGTGACGCCGCAGATCACGCCCGACGGACGCGTCATCATGCAAGTCGAGATCCGCAAGGACTCGGTGGGCCAGAACGTCAACGTGCAGGGCGGCGGAACGGTACCCGCGATCGACACCAAGAACGTGCTGACGCAGATCGCCGTCAACAACGGCGACACGGCGGTGATCGGCGGCATCTACGAGGAAGAGATCCGCAACGACACCACCAAGGTGCCGTTCCTCGGCGACGTTCCGGTCGTCGGCTATCTCTTCAAGACGACGGGTCGGTCGAGCACGAAGACGGAGCTGCTGATCTTCCTCACGCCGCGGATCGTGAAGGAGACCGTCACTTCGGTCCACTGACCCGGCCGTCGCCGAAGCCGGTATCGGAGGTGCGGTAGACCAGCGGGGTCGGAGCAAAAAGGGGCAAACGGGGTCAGAGCAAATTGCGCGCTCCGACCCCGTTCTTCCGACCTCGTACAATGCCCCGATGTCGCTTCGTCGGGGCAATCTCTTTCTCGTGGGGCTGATGGGGGCGGGCAAGACCACGCTCGGCCGCCAGCTCGCGCGCCGCCTCGACAAGCGCTTCATCGACGCCGACCACGAGCTCGAGGCTCGACTCGGCGTGTCGATCCCGACGATCTTCGAGCTGGAGGGAGAGGCCGGCTTTCGCGACCGCGAGGAAGCGATGATCGACGAGCTGACGCGGATGACGAACATCGTCCTCGCGACCGGCGGCGGCGCCGTGACGCGGCCGGCGAGCCGTGCGCGGCTCAGGGAAAGCGGCACCGTCCTCTACCTGCATGCGGAGCCCGAAATGCTGTGGCAGCGGCTGCGCAACAGCCGGCATCGGCC
Organism: Rudaea sp.; assembly: GCA_050257435.1. Classification (GTDB taxonomy): domain Bacteria; phylum Pseudomonadota; class Gammaproteobacteria; order Burkholderiales; family Casimicrobiaceae; genus VBCG01. Next base: position 614 of record JBLMWW010000160.1, on the reverse strand, counting down.
GATGCTGCACGCCGACGATCCGCGCAATCGACTGGTCGAGCTCTACCGGGCGCGCGATCCGCTCTACCGCGAGGCGGCCCACCACGTCGTCGAATCCGACCGCGACACGGTGATGCGCTTCGTGCGCTGGCTCGATGGGCAGGCCGGTGAAGCGCAGCCGGCCGACGTACCAGATGCGCCGCAACCTGCGCGCGTCGTGCCCGCGACCAACCGCGTGTCGCGCCAAACGCAAACGGCCGCGCCGCCCGAATCGGAAGGCGTCCCACGCGAGTCATGAGGACGTTGCACGTGGGCTTGCGCGAGCGGGCCTACCCGATCCACATCGGCGACGGATTGCTGGCGGACGCCGGCGAGCTCGTCGGCCTTTCCGCCGGCGCACGCGCGGTGATCGTCACCAACGCCGTCGTCGCCGCGCATCATCTCGCGCCGCTCAAGGCCTCGCTTCGAGCACGCGACGTCGAGGCGGACGTCGTCTTCCTGCCCGATGGGGAGGCGCACAAGAACCTGCGCACGCTCGAGGACCTGCTCACGCGCCTCCTCGAATCGCGCGCCGAGCGCTCGACGACGCTGATCGCGCTCGGCGGAGGCGTCGTCGGCGACATCGCGGGCTTCGC
>JBLMWW010000159.1:0-4270 GCA_050257435.1 Rudaea sp. | reverse complement strand
GTCGGCACGTTACCAAAGATCGGGTGCATGTCGTCCAGCGGCATCAGCATCTTGCCCATCTTGAACGTGCCCCACCCGCCCTGGAATCCCACGAACGTGTCCCGTGTCGAGAAGCCGCCGGAGGCCGTGTCGCCCCGCACGTCGGACTCGATCTGGAAGATCGCGCTCAAGCCCCCGCCGAGCGATTCGGTGCCGCGCACGCCGAAGCGGGACGAATTCGCGCTCAGGCGAGCGACCGTCGGGTTCGACCCGTCGGGCTGCTCGCCCTTGACGAATTCGAGATCGAGGTTGAGCCGGCCGTACAGCGTGACGTTCGCAGTCTGCGCGTGCGCTGCGAGCGGCGCGGCGAGAGCGCCCGCGACGGCGACTGCAACGAGCTTCTTCTTCATTGAAATGCTCCTCTGAGGGAAAAATTTGGCAAGGAAACAGCCATTTGCGCCTGCCGTAGAAACCTTCTCAGCTCTTTCGAGAAGTTACGATTCATTGTGCCAAACGCGTGAAACCATTGGCAAGGCAAGTCCGCGCGGCCCTTGCATCCCCTCGCGCGCTGTTGTGCCGAAGCAACAGAGAGCGGCGCCGGCCGAGCTCCGAGGTCGGGTCGGGACGGATAGGCTAAAATGATGATCGACAAGGGAAAACGGACCGCCTCGCGGCCCGGTGCCCGCACCGGCGGCGAAAGGGGCTTTTTTTCCCGGATAAGTCCGGCCGACGAGGCGCTTGCGCGCCCGATCGCTTCCCGCCAGGCGCCAATCCAACGATAAACGACGCCGGATCGTCCGGCTCCGGCGTACCCGATGCTCGAAGCCCCGCTCGCCGCTCCGCTGGTCGCATTCGCCGCGAGCGCCATGGCCGTCGCCCTGCTCCGGCGCTGGTCGCGGGCGCTGCCGCGCGACGTGCCGAACGCGCGCTCGCTGCATAGCGTCCCCGTTCCTCGCGCGGGCGGCTACGCGATCTGGGCCGGCTTCCTCGCATCGGCGCTCGTCGTTCAACCCGCGTTTCCCGCAGGCTTCGCCGGGTGGCTCCCACCGTGGCTCGCGTTGGCGCTCGTCTCCGGGCGCGACGACATGCGGGAAGTCGGCGTCGCGACGCGCCTGTCGGTTCACGCGCTGGCCGCGGCATGGGCCGCCGGCGCGTTTGCGCTCGGCGTGAGCGACGGGAACGATTGGCCGCGTCTCCTGTTCACCGCGGCGTGCCTCGCGCTGCTCTTCGCGTGGTCGGCGAACCTCTACAACTTCATGGACGGCAGCGACGGCCTCGCGGGAACGATGGGCGCCGTGGGCTTCGCGGCGTACGGAGTGGCCGCGCTCGCGCCCGACGCTTCGCCGGCCGCGGTGGCTGCGGCGCCCGCCTGGTTCTCGCTCGCCGCCGCCATCCTGCCGTTCCTCGCCGTCAACAAGCCGCCCGCGACGATGTTCCTCGGCGACGTCGGCGCCGTTCCGCTCGGTTTTCTCGCCGCGGCGTTCGGTGCGGCGGGGGTGGCGGCCGGCGCGTGGCCGGCATGGTTCCCCTTGCTCGTGTTCCTGCCCTTCGTCGCCGACGCGACGCTGACGCTCGTGCGGCGCGTGGTGCGGGGCGAGCGACTCTGGGAGGGCCACCGCGGCCACTATTATCAGCGGCTCGCCTTGCTCGGCGCGGGACATCGCGGGACGCTGGCAGCGTATGCTGCCGCGATGGGCGGCACCACGGCGACCGCGCTCGCCTGCCGCTACCGTGCGCCGGCCGCCGGCGGGTGGGCGCTGGCCGCGTGGTCCGCTGTACTGCTCATGTTGTTCGCGGCGATTGATTATCATTGGCGCAAGAAGACCAACGTTCCCGCCTCGCCATGACCCCACGGCTCAACTGGCGCGCAACGCTCGCGTTCGTGCACGACGTCTGCGTGGCCGCGATCGCATGGGTCGGCATCTACGCGCTGCGCTTCAATCTCGACGTGCGCGAGCCTTTCCTGTCCGACATGTGGTTCACGCTCGCATGGATCCTGCCGCTGCAGGCGGTGATCTTCCTCGCGCTCGGGCTCTACCGCGGCCTGTGGCGCTTCGCGAGCCTGCTCGACATCCAGCGCATCATGCTCGCGGCGGGACTGGGCGCGATCCTGATCCCGCTCGTGCTGGTGATGCTCAAGCTGCAGGCCGTCGTGCCGCGCAGCGTGCTCTTCTTCTACCCGATCGTGCTCGTCTTCCTGATGGCGGGCTCGCGCTTTGCCTACCGGCTCTGGAAGGAGCACCGCATCTACAGCCCGCTCGCCGCGCTCGGCGAGCCGGTGATCGTGGTGGGCGCCGGCGAGGCGGGCGCGCGGCTCACGCAGGAAATGGCGCGCAGCCGCCAGTGGCGCGTCGTGGGCCTGCTCGACGACGACGCGTCGAAGCACGGCAGCCTGCTATGCAACGTGAGCGTGCTCGGTCCCATCGGCGAGCTCGCGCTCTGGACACGCAAATACGGCGTGCGCAAGGTGATCATCGCGCTGCCGTCGGCGAATCACGTCGTGCGCCGCCGCGTCGCCGAGCTCTGCGCCGCGGCCGGGGTGGAAGCATTGACGGTGCCGGCGTACGAGGATCTGATGTCGGGGCGTACGCCGCTCACCGTGTTGCGCACCGTCGAGCTCGACGACCTGCTCGGGCGCGATCCGGTGGTGCTCGACAACGCGGGCATCGCCGAGTGGCTCGGCAATCGCGTCGTCATGGTGACCGGCGCCGGCGGATCGATCGGCGCCGAGCTCTGCCGGCAGATCGCGCGCTTTCGCCCGGCGCGGCTCGTGCTGTTCGACATCTCCGAGGCGGCGCTCTACGAGATCAAGACCGCGCTCGTCGACGCGTTCCCGCAACTCGGCCTCGCGTCGGTCGTCGGCGACGTGAAGCACGCGTCGCTCGTCGAGGAAACGCTCGCGCGCGAGAAGCCCGACGCCATCTTTCACGCGGCCGCGTACAAGCACGTGCCGCTGATGGAGGAGACGAATTGCTGGCAGGCGGTGCGCAACAACGCCTACGGCACGTACGTGATCGCGCGCGCCGCGGTGGCGGCGAAGGTCGAGAAGTTCGTGCTGGTGTCCACGGACAAGGCGGTCAATCCGACGTCGGTGATGGGCGCGACCAAGCGCTTGGCCGAGCAGGTGTGCCAGAGCCTGCAGGAGGGCGGCACGCAGTTCGTCATCGTGCGCTTCGGCAACGTGTTCGGCAGCGCGGGGAGCGTCATTCCGCGGTTCACTGAGCAGATCGCGCGCGGCGGTCCCGTGACCGTCACGCATCCCGACATCACGCGCTTCTTCATGTCGCTCTCGGAGGCGACGCAGCTCCTGCTGCAGGCCGGGCTGCAGGGAAAGGGCGGCGACATCCTGGCGCTCGACATGGGCGAGCCGGTACGCATCGTCGACCTGGCGCGCGACATGATCCGCCTCTACGGCGCGGATCCCGATCGCGTTCCGATCGTCTTCACCGGCCTGCGGCCGGGCGAGAAGCTCTACGAGGAGCCGCTCGCGTCCGGGGAGGCGACGAAGCCGACGACGCACCCGAAGCTGCACGTGGCGCAGGCACGCCCCGCGAACCGCGATGCGGTCAGGCAGATGGTCGCGTGGTGCGAGCGCGATCGCGTCGCCGACGACGGCGAGGTGCGCGCGCGCATGCGGGCGTGGATTCCCGAGTACGCCCCGGTCGCGGGCGCGTCGATCAAGCCGATTCCGACTGCCGCGGCCGAGGCGACGGGGGTGGCGGTGCCGCTGCGGGCGCCGCGCCGACGCTGACCCGATCGGCCGCGCCGCTGGAGCGCAATCGCCCGGCGGGCGTCGGCGCCTCGCCCAGCGCGAGCATGCGCTCGCGCCGCACCCCGTAGCCGAGCAGCAGTGCCGTCATCGCCCACAGCTCCTTGGCATTGCTGCGAAAGAGGAAATCGTCGGTGAGGTCCTTCGCGACGAAGCCGGCGAGGAGGGCGAGCCCGAGCACGCCGATGAATGCCAGGGTGTCGTCACGCGAGCGGACGAAGCGCGTGTAGCGCGCCGCGAGCGCGGCGAGGAACGCGACGAGCGCGACGAGGCCGACGAGCCCGGTTTGCAGCCACTGGCTCGCGAACACGTTGTGCGCATGCGCGAGCAGCGGGTTGCCCGTCTCGCGCGTCAGCTCGTCGGCGAGGATGCGCCGTCCGAAACCGTAGCCGGTGAGCGGCCGCGCGGTCAGACGCTCGGCGATGCGGTCCCACAGCACCAGGCGCGGATCGCGCTCGATCGACGTCGCGACGTCGCCATACGCGGCGACCTGTGCTCGCTCCTCCAGGACGTCGGCGAAGG
>JBLMWW010000158.1:0-31207 GCA_050257435.1 Rudaea sp. | reverse complement strand
GTAATGGAGCGCGGCGCACGCCTTCGCCGCTGCCGCAGCAAGAATGGGTGCGCCGCGCTCCATTACCCCAGTCGCGCGGCGCACGCCTTCGCCGCTGCCCGGCGACGCTGTCGCGGTGTGTAGCAAAAGGCGTGATGACCGCCGCCTGTCGCCCGTCGACGCCTGCGACGTGCCGTGCCCTTTGCCGCGAGTCGCGTCGCCGCTTCCAGGCAGTGGCCGGTGTGCGTCGCGAGCGACAGGGGCAGTGGAGCTCGCAACGCACACCGGCCGCTGCCACGCTCCGAAAGTTCCGCGGCACTGCCGCGGCCGAGACGGCAGTGAGCCCGGCGATGCGCGGATTAGTGCAGCGGCCCCGTCAACGTAGCTTCGGCTACCGGCGGCGAGGGCGACGCGTGATGGCACACGACGCGCCATCCGTAGGGTGTGCGCATGAGCACGTTGGTGGCGATCGCCGCGCCGCGCGGGCCCTCGTCGCCTGCGCGCAGGCGCTCGACGGTGCTTTGCATCGCGAGGCCGACCGTTTCGATCATCACCGGCTGCTCGAGGCTGAACGTGAGCTTCGTGTCGCCCGCGAAGAGCTGCTCGAACGCCGCACGCACCGCATCGTAGCCCACGTGCCGCGCGCCGCCCGGATGCACGCAAACGATGTCTTCGTCCTCGGCCCACGTGGCCATCATGGCGTCGATGTCGCGCGTCTCGAAGGCCTGGTAGAAGGCTTGCGTCACGTCCTGCGGCGACGTGTAGATCGGCGGCGTGCGAGCCGTGGGCATCGGGATCAGTCCGGGGAGGCGGGCGGCGTCGCCTGCGAAGCGGGCGTCAGATTGTAGACCATGTCCGGTGTGAGATCGCGCATGCACCGGAAGTGACCGAGCGGGCACTCGCGCTTGAAGCATGGGCTGCACGCGATGTCGATCTTCGCGATGCGGGCATGCGTGGAGAGCGGCGGCGTGTACGCCGGCGACGATGAGCCGAACAGCGCAACCAGCCGAGCGTCGACGGCCGCCGCCGCATGCATGAGCCCGGAGTCGTTGCTGACGACGAGCGAGGCGACCGACATGAGGTCGATCGCCGTGCCGAGGTCCGTGCGCCCGGTGAGGTCGACGATTTCGCGTGCCGGTTCGGTTCGTGCGGCGAGCACCGTGGCCGCGATGTCGCGATCGTTCGGCGAGCCCAGCAGCCACACGCCGTAGCCGTCGCCGGCGAGCCGCTGTGCCAGTGCCGCGAAGTATTCGGCGGGCCAGCGCTTGGCGGGACCGAACTCGGCACCGGGGCAGAGGATCGCCACCGGCTGCGCGCGCGCAAGGCCGAGCGCGAGCATGGCGGCGCGCAAATTTTCCGAGTTGGGGATGAGCCGCGGGGCGAGCGAGTCGTCCGCGCGCGCCGCCCCGCGCGGCGCCGCCAGCGCGGCATAGCGCGCAACGAGTTGCGGATGCGCCTTGCGCTCGAGCTTGCGGGCGTCCGTCAGCAGTCCATAGCGTGCCTCGCCGACGTAGCCGATACGGCGCGGGATGTGCGCGAAATACGGGATCAGCGCGGATTTCCAGCTGTTCGGGAGAACGTACGCATGCGTGTATCGTTGCCCCCGCAACGATGCGCCGAAGCGACGCCGCGCGCCCCACGCGAGCTCGCCGTGCGCGGCCGGCGTTTCCATGATGCGGCCGATGCCGCGCATGCGCGCGTAGACGGGCGCGCACCACGGTGGCGCGAGCACGTCGATCGGATGCCCGACGCCGGCGCGCCGCAGCGAAGCGACGAGCGGCTCGGAAAGAATCGCGTCGCCGACCCAGGACGGCGCGATCAGAAGGACACGGTCGCCGCTACGTTCGGTCGCGCCGGCGCCGCGGACGGTGGAGGCCGTGACCGTCAGTGGCCGGCCTTCGCTTCGCCTTCGAGGCGATAGCGCGTTCCACAATAGGGGCACATCGCTTCGCCGGCGCCGGCAACGTCGAGAAACACCCGCGGGTGCGAGCTCCACAGCGGCATGCCGGGGTTGGGACAGAACACCGGCAGGTCTTCCGCGCGGACGGTGACGACCGGAAGTTCCGGCACACGCGTCATGGGACTCCCCGCCGCGCTCATACGGGCGTCAGCCACTCGGCGCGCGCCGGATTGCGCCCATACACCGCGTCGAAGAACATGGCTTGCAGTTTCGCGGTCAGCGGGCCGCGCTTGCCGTCGCCGACCGGCCGGTGATCGAACTCGCGGATCGGCGTGATCTCCGCGGCGGTGCCGGTGAAAAATGCCTCGTCTGCGACGTACACCTCGTCGCGCGTGATGCGCCGCTCGCAGACCGGGATGCCGAGCTCCGCGGCGAACTGGATCACGGTGTCGCGCGTGATGCCGTTCAGGCAGCCTCCGGCGAGGTCGGGCGTATGCAGCTTGCCGTCGCGCACGACGAACACGTTCTCGCCCGAGCCCTGGCAGATGTAGCCCTGCGGGTCGAGCAGCATGGCCTCCTCGTAGCCATCCTGCGTCGCTTCCTGGTTGGCGAGTATCGACACCGCGTAATTCGTCACGGCCTTCGCCCCGCACATCGTCACGTTCGGATGGTGATGCGTGAACGAGGAGGTCCGCACGCGAATGCCCTTCTCGAGTCCCTCGGCGCCGAGGTACGCACCCCATGGCCACGCGGCGATCGCCACCCGCACCGGATTCGTGCGCGCGGCAACGCCCATCGCCACCGATCCGTAGAACGCGATCGGGCGGATGTAGCAGGAACCGAGCTTGTTGTCGCGCACGCACGCCCGCTGCGCTTCCATCAGCTCCTCCCCCGTATACGGGATCTTCATCGCGAAGATGCGTGCCGAGCGGAACAGGCGGTCCGTATGGTCGCGGAGTCGGAAGATCGCCGGTCCCTTGTCGGTGTCGTAGCAGCGCACACCCTCGAAGACGCCCATGCCGTAATGGAGCGTGTGCGTGAGCACGTGCGTCGTCGCATCGCGCCACGGCACCATCTTGCCGTCGTACCAGATCCACCCGTCGCGGTCGGCCATCGACATGGCGTCGTCCTCGCTGCGCCTTGAAAAGCGGCGATTTTAGCAGGAGCCTTTCTGCCATCCGCGGCGCTACCGCGTCTTGCGACACCGCGGCGTGCCGACTGCGACGTCGTTCCCCGCGCTCAGGGCGCGCGCGGCGCGCCGAACACCGTCGCCCAGAGGGTTTCGACGCTCGCGCGCCGCGCGGCCTGCGGCGCGGGATCGACGCGCGCATGCGGGGCGCCCGTCAGTCGCACGCGATGCTGCAGCCTGCGGTATTCGCGATACGCATCCGCGGCGTCGTTCGCGAGCGCGGCGGGGAGCAGCCCAGCGCCCGCGGCCATGCCGAGGAGCGCGATGTTCCCGGCGTTGCGCGTGAGCTCCGGATGCGCATGTGCATCCGCCAGCACGAGGCATTGGACGGCGAACTCGATGTCGATCATGCCACCGGGATCGTGCTTGAGATCGAAAAGTGCGCTGCGGTTGACGTGCTCGGCGGCGATGCGGCCGCGCATCTCGACGATGTCGGCGACGAGCCGTGCGCGATCGCGCGGCATGCTGAGCACCTGTTCGCGGATCGCCTCGAACGCGGCGCCGAGCGCCTCGTCGCCTGCGACGAAGCGCGCGCGCGTCAATGCCTGGTGCTCCCACGTCCACGCCTGCTCGCGCTGGTAGCGCGAAAAGGCGCCGATGCTGGAGACGAGGAGGCCTGCGGCGCCGTCCGGCCGGAGGCGCAGATCGGTCTCGTACAGGCGACCCGCGCCCGTGGCGCTCGTGAGCCACGTGTTGATCCGCTGCGCGAGGCGTGCATAGCGCTCCGGCGCGACGTCGTCGCCCGGCCGCGACGGGTCGGCGTCGTAGAGGAACACGAGGTCGAGGTCCGACGCGTAACCCAGCTCCTTTCCGCCCAGCTTGCCGTAACCGACGATCGCGAAGTGCGGCGGTTTCGCGTCCATGCCCTGCAACTGTCGCCAGCAGCAGCGCAGCGTCGCGGCGAGGATCGTGTCCGCGAGCGCCGACAGATGATCGGCGAGCCGCTCGACGGTCAATTGTCCGGCGAGGTCCTGCGCCAGCAGGCGAAACGCCTGCGCGTGCTGAAAGTGCCGCAGCGTGTCCATCGCCGCCTCCGCGTCCTGCGCGTGCGGCGCGAGCAGTCGATCGAGCTCGCTGCGCCATGCGTTCCAATCGGGCTCCGTCAGCAGCACGCGCGCGTCGAGCAACTCGTCGAGCAGCATCGGGCGGCGCGTGAGGTAGTCGGCGGCCCACGCCGACGCGCCCATGAGCCGCGCGAGCCGCGGCAGAAGCGGCGGATGCTCGATCAGCAGCGCGAGATACGCGCTGCGTCCGCTGACGGCCTCGAGCAGCGCGAGCAGCCGCTGCAACACCGCGGAAGCGGACACGCCGGGATTGCGCTCCTCCGCCGCCACCGCGACGAGCCTCGGCACGAGGCGATCGAAGCGATCGCGCGACAGTGCCGGCAACTGCAGGTAACGGCGGGTCGTGCGGATGCTGCCCAGCAGCGACACGACTTCTTCGGCGGTCTCGAAGCCGGCGCCGGCGAGGGCGGCGCACGCCTCCGGCGTCGGCTGCGGATCCTCCCACAGCGCGGCGTAGGCGGCCGGCGCGTCGCGGTCGGCCTCGGACGCGTCGGGCGCCTCGAACACCGCGTTGAATTGTCGCGCGACCTGCGCGCGATGCTCCGCGAGCACCGCGTCGAATTCGGACGCGGATCGCAGGTTCAGCGTCTCGGCGAGGAGCGCGCGCTCGCCGGCATCGGCCGGCACGCGCTGCGTCTGCCGGTCGTCGCGGTACTGCAGCCGGTGCTCGAGCGCGCGCAGGAACAGATAGCCGTCGCGCAGCACCGCGGCGGCATGCGGCGCGACCGCACGCCGCTCCTCGAGCGTCGCGAGCGCGGGCAGCGTGCCGCGCAGCCGCAGCCCCGCATCGCGGCCGCCGCGCACGATCTGCAATGCCTGCACGACGAACTCGATCTCGCGGATGCCGCCCGTGCCGAGCTTGATGTCGGCAGCGTAGTCCTTGCGCTTCTCCTGTTCGCGAATCTGCCGGTGAATGCCGCGCAAGCCTTCGTATGCATCGTAGTCGAGGTACTTGCGATACACGAACGGCGTGACGAGATCGGCCAGTTCCGCGTGGCGCTCGCCGGTGAGCGGGCGCGCCTTGAGCCAGGCGTAGCGCTCCCACGCGCGTCCCTGTGTCACGAGGTACTGCTCGAGCGCCGCGAACGACGCGGTGAGCGGACCGCTCTCGCCGTAAGGGCGCAGCCGCGTGTCGACGCGGAACACGTAGCCGTCGGCGTCGGCGCGGCCGAGCGCCGCGACGACGCGCTGCGCGAGGCGATCGAAGAACTCGCGGTTGGAGATGCGACGCGCGCCGTCGGTTTCCCCCTCCTCGGGGTACAGGAAGACGAGGTCCACGTCCGACGAGACGTTGAGCTCCGACCCGCCGAGCTTGCCCATGCCCACGACGATGAGACGCTGCGGTGCGGCCGATCCCGCGCCGAGCGGAACGCCGTGCGCCTCGGCGAGCGCGCGCGCATGCACGTCGACCGCGGCGGCGAGCGCACGCTCGGCCAGCGTGGTGATGGTGCCGACCACCTCGGAAAGCGGCGCGCGACCGGTCAGATCGCGCGCAAGGACGTGGACGAAGACGCGCCGGCGCAGCGTCCGCAGCCGCGCGGCCAGCGCTGCGGGATCGTCGTCGGCGACCAGCGCCGCGACCTCCGCCTGCGACCAGTCGAACGGCGCGTCGAGCGTCGCGACGAGCGCGTCGCGCAGCGCCGGATCGGCGTGGAGCGCGCCCTCCGCATAACGGCTGAACGCAAGCGCGCGATCGAGGTCCATGGTCTCCGGCCGTCGTAAGAAGCGGCGTGCGGCCCTGCGCAGCGTGCTTCCGCTACAATCGCCGACGCCTCGCTCATTTTCATTATGCCTTCGACTGCGCCGGCGTCATCCGCGATCGACCGCCTGCTGCGGTTCGCATCGAAGGCCGTAGTCCTGGCGGTGGGCGCGTTTTGCGCGCTGCTGCTCGCCATCCGCTTCGTCGCCTACCCGCAGATGGAGGCCCACCGGGACGACATCGCGCGCTGGCTCGGCACGAAGATCGGCCAGCCGGTCGAGATCGACGCGATCGTGACGGGGTGGGATGGGTGGAATCCCAGGCTGTCCATTCGCGGCTTTCGCGTGCGCGCGCCGGCAGGCGACGCCAATCTCCTCGAGCTTCCACGCGTCGACCTCGTCGTCGCCTGGACGTCGCTGCCGCGCCTCGACCTGCGCCTGAAGGAGCTCATGATCGTGGCGCCGCGGCTGTCCGTCCGCCGCGACGCCGAAGGCCGCCTGCATCTCGCCGGATTCGACATGGCGAGCGAATCCGAGGCGGACGATTCCGCGTTCGCCGACTGGCTGATGCGCCAGCCGCAAGTGATCGTGCGCGACGCGCTCGTCGCCTGGAACGACGAGTTGCGCAAGGCGCCGCAGCTGATCCTCGATCGCGTGCAGTTCCGGCTCGACCAGCGCTACGGGCGCCACCAGGCGGGCCTTACCGGGGTTCCACCGCCCGAGATCGCCGCGCCCATCGACTTGCGCGTCGACGTGACCGGGGGGTCGTTGAAGGACCTCCCGTCGCTTGCGGGGAAGCTGTACCTGCGCCTCGACTACGCGGATCTCGGCGCCTGGCGCGAATGGCTGCCGCTTCCCTTCACCGTCGACAGCGGCAAGGGGGCACTGCGCCTCTGGGTCGATTTCGCGCACTCGCAGCGCACCAGCGTCGTCGCCGACGTCGAACTCGCCGACGTGCACGCGAAGCTTGCGGACGACCTCGCGCCGCTTGCGCTCGCGCACGTTGCGGGCCGCATGCAGTGGAAGCGCAGCGGGCCGCGCAGCGACTTGAGCGCGCAGCAGCTATCGTTCGCGCTGCCCGACGGCACGGGGATGGCGCCGACCGATCTCACGCTGGCGCTCGTGGCGCCGACCAACGGCGCGCCGAGCATCGGCATCCTCACGTTCCACGAGGTTGCGCTCGCGCCGCTGGCCGAGATCGCGGCGCAGGTGCCGCTGCCGCGGCGCGTGCGGGAAGACATCGCGCGCTACGCCCCGCGCGGGACGCTGCGCGACGGCCGCTTCGAGTGGACGGGTCCGATCGACGCGCCCTTGCGTTATTCCGGGAAGGCCGATTTCGAGGCCGTCGCGATCGCATCGCGGGACGAGCTTCCCGGCGCCACCCATCTGTCGGGCACGATCGACGCGTCCGAGCGCGGCGGAAGCGCGCGTCTCGCCGCCGAAGGCGCGACCGTGACGATGCCGCACGTGTTCGCAACGCCGATCGCCTTCGATACGTTGAAGGCGGATATCGCCTGGCGCCAGGGAAACGGGCCGACGCAGGTGCAATGGAAGGAGGCCTCGTTCGCCAACCCGGACCTCGCGGGCTCGGCCTCCGGCGCCTGGCAGGCGGTCGAGGGAGGACCGGGGAGCATCGTCCTCGACGCGCAAATCACGCGTGCGAACCTCGCGAGCGCGCATCGTTACCTGCCGGTGGCCGCGCCCAAGGCGGTGCGCGAGTGGCTGAAGCGTGCGCTCGTCAAGGGCACGTCGAGCGAGGGAACGCTGACGCTCGCCGGCGATCTCGCACTTTTTCCCTTCGTGAACGGCAAGGGCGGGCAGTTCCGGCTCGCGTTCAAGGGGCTGGGCGTCGCGTTCGACTACGCCGAAGGCTGGCCTCCGATCAGCGATATCGCGGCGGATTTTCGCATCGACGGCGCGCGTTTCACGATTACCGCGGCGGGCGGGCGCATCGACGACGCGCAGATCGCCGCCACGCGCGCGGAGATTCCCGACTTCCTCGATACGAATCCGGTGCTGCGCATCGACGGGACGGCGAACGGGCCGACGCCGGCGTTCCTCGCGTTCGTCGCGAAAAGCCCGGTCGCCGCGCGCATCGGCCACGCGGCCGACGACATCGAGGCCAGCGGCGACGGGCACCTCGCGGTTCGCTTCGAGCTGCCGCTGCACGAGCCTGCGGACACGACCGTCGCCGGCGAATACCAGTTCGCGTCCAACGCCGTGCGGATCCCCGGCGTGCCGGCGCTTTCCGCGGTGGACGGCAAGCTCGAATTCACCGAGAAGAGCGTCCGCGCGAGCGACGTATCGGCGCAGGTGTTCGGCGGCCCGGCGCGGCTCGCGTTCGCGAGCGAGGCGGGCGCCACGCACGTCAGCGGCAGCGGCACTGCGGACGTGCAGCAAGTGCGCGCGCTTTACGATGCGCCGCTTCTCGATCGCTTGTACGGCAACACCGATTGGCAGCTCACGCTCGATGCGCGCGATGGCGACATTGCATGGAGCGTCGCGTCCTCGCTTGCCGGGGCGACGGTGGACCTGCCGACGCCCATCGGCAAGCCGCCCGAGACCACGGTGCCGTTGCGCATCGAGCGCCGCGCCGTCTCGCCGCAGCAGGATCGGATCGCCGTCGACTACGGATCGATCGCCAAGGCACGCGTCCTGCGCCGGATCGGCGCCCACCCCGCGATCGATCGCGCGCTCGTGCTCGTGGGCGATGCCGCGAACCCGCCCGCCGAGCCGCAATCGCCGGGTGTATGGATACGCGCGAACGTCGATTCGATCAGCGTCGACGACTGGCTCGCGGTCGACCTTCCGACCGCCTCACCGGGTGCTGACGGCAGCGCAGACGCGGCCGCGATCAATGGCATCGACCTCCAGGCGGCCAACGTGGTGGCGCTCGGCCGCACGTTCACGAATCTGCAGACGACCGCACGCCGCCAGAGCGGCGATTGGCGACTCACGCTGGACGGCGCCGACCTCGCAGGGACGGCAACGTGGCGCAGTGCGACGGCGGCGGAACCGAACGGTCGAATCCTCGCGCGGCTCGCCCGCCTTGCGCCGCCGCCGAGCACTGAGGCCGACGGGAGCGGGTCGGGCGCCGAGCCGTCGGCCGCAAGCCACTGGCCCGCGGTCGATCTCGTCGCCGATACGCTGATCCGGAAGGGACGCCCCGTCGGAAAGCTCGAATTCCTCGCACGACCTTCCGGCGGCGACTGGCAGGTCCAGAAGCTCGCCCTCGTCAATGACGCCGGGCGGATCGACGCCAAGGGATGGTGGCGCAACGCGACCGGTCGCTCGCAGACGCGCCTCGATGTTGCGATCGACGTGAAGGAGGCGGGGGCGTTCCTGGGGCGCTTCGGCTGGCCCGACGCCGTCAAGGCGGCGCCGACGAAGATCGACGGCCAGGTCGCATGGGCCGGCTCGCCGAGCGATTTCGACTACCGCTCGCTCAGCGGGAACCTCGCGGTGCAAGCGGGTGCCGGGCAATTCACGAAGCTCGAGCCCGGCGTCGGAAGACTCCTCGGCGTCCTGTCGTTGCAGGCGCTGCCGCGACGCATCTCGCTCGATTTTCGCGACGTCTTCAGCGAAGGCTTCGCGTTCGACACGGTCAAAGGCGACGTGCGCATCGACAACGGCGTCATGCACACCGACGATTTCCGGCTCGTGGGGCCGGCCGCGGCGGTGAACATCGCCGGCGACATCGATCTCGCGCGCGAGACGCAGCAACTCAAGGTGCGCGTGCAGCCGTCGCTGTCGTCCGGCGTTTCGGCCGGCGCCGCCGCGCTCTTCATTGCCAATCCGCTGCTCGGCGCGGCAGTGGGCGCGGGCACGCTGCTCGCGCAAAAGATCCTCAACAACCCCTTCGACCAGCTCTTCAGCTACGAGTACGCCGTGTCGGGCAGCTGGGACGATCCTGTCGTCACGCGACTCGGCGCGCAGGCCGCGTCCTCCGCGCCGCCGGCGGCGTCGATACGCTGAGCCCGAACCAAGGAAACCAAACATCGAGATGAGCGCACCCCAACGACCGGCGCCGCTTCGCGTCGCCGCGATCCAGATGACGTCGGGTCCCGACGTCGAGGAGAACCTGCGCCAGGCCGGCGCGTTGATGGCGCAGGCCGCGGCCGCGGGGGCTGCGCTCGTGCTGCTGCCGGAGAATTTCGGCCTCATGGGACTGCACGCCCGTGATCGGCTCGCCGCGCGCGAGGCGGATGGCGACGGGCCGCAGCAGGCATTCCTCGCACGAATGGCGCGCGAGCAGCGGCAATACGTGATCGGCGGCAGCGTGCCGATCGCCTGCGACGATCCCGAGCGCACGAAGCAGTCGCTCCTCGTTTACGCGCCCGGCGGCGCGCGCGTCGCGCGCTACGACAAGATCCACCTGTTCCGCTTCACGCACGGCGACGAGGACTACGACGAGGCGCGCACGATCGCCTGCGGCAGCGCGCCGGCCACCTTCGACGCGCCCTGCGGCCGCGTCGGCCTCTCGATCTGCTATGACCTGCGCTTTCCCGAGCTCTATCGCGCGCTCGGCGACATGGCGCTGCTGGTCGTTCCGGCGGCATTTACCGCGCGGACCGGCGAGGCGCACTGGGAAACGCTGCTGCGTGCCCGCGCGATCGAGAATCAGTGCTACGTGCTGGCCGCCGCGCAGACCGGCACGCATCCCGGTGGCCGCCGGACGTGGGGCCATTCGATGCTCGTCGATCCCTGGGGCAGGATCGTCGCCGCGTGTCCCGACGGCGAAGGCATCGTCGTCGGCGACGTCGATCCGGCGCGCATCGCGGAGGTGCGCGCGAGCCTGCCTGCGCTCTCGCACCGGGCCCTCACGTAGAACGGATGGTCCCGGGCCGGCGTGTCGCGACAGCGAGCGTGCGATCCGGCGTGGCGCGCCGGACCGCCATGGGGGAAGGCGGGTCAGCGTGCCGGCTCTTGCGAACGGCGCCGATCCACGAGCCGCGTGATCACGTCGAATAGCGCCTGCATGCCGAAGGGCTTTGCGACGTGTGCGTCGAAGCCGGCACGCAATGCGCGCGCATGATCCTCGTCGCGCGCGTAGCCGGAGATCGCTATTGCCGCCAGTGACTTCGCGCGCTCGGAGAATTCACGCCGCAGCATGGTGATGAGATCGTAGCCGTCGCGGCCCGGCATCCCGATGTCCGAGAGCAGTACTTCGATATCCCGGTTTTCCGCGTAACGGGCCAGCGCGGCGTCCGCGCTTTGCGCGACGCTGACCTTGGCGCCACCGAGTTCGAGCATCGACGCCAGCATGCCGAGCGCGTTGCGGTCGTCGTCCACGGCGAGGACGTGCATGCCGGCGAGCGGACACTCGGGCGCCGCGGGCGCATCGGCGTCCGCGTGCGTCTGGGCACCGGCGCCAGCACGACGATCGACGAGCGCCGGCAGGCGGACGGTGAACGTCGCGCCGCGGCCCGGCCCTTCGCTGGCGGCGGTCACCGCGCCACCGTGCAGCTGCATGATGTGGCGCGCGATCGCGAGGCCGAGGCCCATGCCGCCGTGCTTGCGCGTGATCGAGCCGTCGGCTTGTCGAAAACGCTCGAAGATGAGCGGAAGCATCTCGGGCGCGATGCCTTCGCCTCGATCGGCGAACACGGCCTCCACGACGTCGCCATCGGAGCGCAGCGTGACGTCGATCTGTGAGCCATTGGGCGAGAACTTGATGGCGTTCACCAGCAGGTTGCTGAACACCTGCTGCAGCCGCAGCGGGTCGGCCCACACCATCGGCACGCCCTGGGGCAGCGCGGGATTGATGGTGATCCGGCGCGCCGCGGCGTCGAGGCGCACGGTGTCGATCGCCGCCTCGACGATCATAGACGGATGCACGCGGTCGCATTCGACGTGCAGCTGCCCGGTCATGATGCGCGAGACGTCGAGGAGGTCGTTGATGAGCTGGTTCTGGAGCCGCGCGTTGCGCTCGATCGTCTCGAGCGCCTGGACGCTCTGCTCGGGCTTCAGCTTGCCGCTTCGCAGCAGGTGGAGCCAGCCCAGCACGGCACTCATCGGCGTGCGCAGCTCGTGGCTCAGCGTCGCGAGGAACTGGTCCTTGAGCCCGACCGCTTCCTCCGCGGCATGGCGCGCCGCCGATTCGCGCGCGAGCAGCTCGTTGCGCTCGGCATCGGCCGCCTTGCGCTCCGTCACGTCCAGCATGACGCCGATGAACCGCGTGCGCCGACCGGTCTCGTCCGGGTGGAAGAGGCCCGTCGGGGCGAGCCAGCGCTGCTCGCCGTCGTTCGCGCGCAGGATACGGTGCTCGTGCCGGAACTGGGTTTGCGTCCGCTGGGCGGCCTCGAACGCCGCCATCGTCGCGGCGAGATCGTCCGGATGCACGCGCTTCGTCCAATCGGTCAGATGGGCGAGGCCGGCGTCGACGGAGTAGCCGAGCATGTGGTACATGGCCGGGCTCCACACCGCATTGCCCGTGCGCAGGTCCACGTCCCACGTGGCGACGCCCGCGCTCTCCGTGGCGAGTCGCAGCCGCTCCTCGCTCGCGGCGAGGCCCATCTCGGTCCGCCGCAACCGCAAGAGCGTGCGCACGACGGTGATGAGCTCCTCGGGGCCGAGCGGCTCGACGAGATAGATGTCGGCGCCGCTCTCCATCCCCACCTGCTGGTCTTTCTCGCTGACGTGCGTGGCGGATATTTGCAACACGGGAATGTGCCGCGTCGCAGGATCGGTCTTGATGCGACGGCACACGTCGAGCCCGCTGATGTCCGGGAGACGGACGTCGAGCAGGACGATCTGCGGCGTCTTCTCCGCGACGAGGCGCAGCGCGGTCGCGCCATCGCTCGCCTCGAGCACCTCGAAGCCGGCGCGACGCAGGATCCGCGACTTCGCGTAGAGCGACGGCTCGTCGTCGTCGACGTTCAGGACCACCTGGGAGAGCGCGAGCTTCATGATGTCCGGGCGAGCGTCGGCGCGGCCACGGCCGTCCGTATCGTGGCGGCGAGGGCCTCGGGCAATTCGCGCTTCGACAGCACCGCGAACGCCCGCGTCTCCAACGCGTGACGCTCCGCCTCGGTGAGGTCGCGCGAGGTGGCAATAATGACGGGGATCGCGCGCGTCGCCGCCGACGCGGCGAATTCCTCGAGCAGGGCCCCGCCGTCGATGTCCGGCAGCCCGAGGTCGAGCACGATTGCGTTCGGGCGGGAGATTTCGGCCGCGCGTCTGGCCTCCTGCCCGTTCGTCGCTTCCAGCAGCAGAAAGCCGGACGCTTGCAGCAGCCGACGCACCGTATAGCGCGTCGTGGCGTCGTCGTCGACGATCAAGACGCGTCCTCGGGTGGCTTCGTCCAACGGGATGCGCGACGAGCTCGCGGTGGCGCCGGTCGGCGAGTCGGCGATCGGGTCCGGGCCGGGCGCGTAGCGGATCGGCAGGCGAAGGTAGAACCGCGACCCGACGCCGACCTCGCTCTCGACGTACACGGCGCCGCCGAGCGCCTGCGCGAGCCGGCGGCAAATCGGCAGGCCGAGGCCGCTGCCGCGCACACGCGCCTGCAAGGGACCGCGCACCTGCACGAACTCGTCGAAGATGCGCTCGCGATCCTCGGGCGCGATGCCGATTCCCGTGTCCGCGACGCAGAACACGACTGCCTCGTCGCCGGTCCGATGCTCGACGCTCACCGTCACGCTGCCGCGCTCGGTGAACTTGAGTGCGTTCGACACGAAGTTGCGCAGTACCTGCGAAACCCGCGCCTCGTCGGCGAAAAGCGGCGGAACGCCCGCCGGCGGCACGAAGTGCAACGTCACCGCGTCGTCGACCAGCAACGGCCGCATCATTCCGCGCAGCGCGCCGAAGAGGTCGTCGGCGTGGAACTCCGCGGGACGAATTTCGAGCTTGCCGGCCTCGATGCGGGCGAGGTCGAGCAGGTCCTCGACCAGGTGCGAAAGGTCGTCGGTGGCCTTGCGGATCAGCTTCACCTGCCGCTCCTGCTCATCGGCGAGCGGGCCATCGACGCGGTCGAGGAGCAGTTGCGAGAGCGCCCGGATCGAGTTGAGCGGCGTGCGGAACTCGTGGCTCATGTTCGAGAGAAAGCGCGACTTCGACTCGTCGGCGCGGCGCAGGTACTCGGCCCTCTCGTCGAGCTCGGCATAAAGCGCCACGACGCCGCGGTTCGTGTCCTCGAGCTCCCGGTTCAGGCGCGTCAACTGATCGCGCGCCTCGCGCACCTCGGCCAGAGCTTCGAGCAGCGCGCGCTGCTGCTCCTGCAATTCCTCGAAGGGACTGGCGGCGGCGAGGCGGCGCAGCTCGCTGCGCAGCCGCTCGCGTACGGACTCGGTCGCCGCGGGCATGCCGGTCTCGAACGTCTTGCCCATCACCACGACGGTGCCGTCGGGGCCCGAGCCGATGTCGAACCGGTCCATCAGGCGCCGCGCGCCGACGATGCCGAGTCCCATCCCGCTCGTCGAGCGATAGCGGCCGTCGAGGACGTCGTGCAGGTTGCGGATGCCCGGCCCGCGATCGGCGATGCGAATCGCGAGATGCTGGACCGGCGCATCGCCCTCGACTCGGAATTCGACGCCGCCGTCGCACGCGTAGCGGATCGCGTTGCGCGCAATTTCCGACACGGCGGTCGCGATGCGTGCCTGGTCCTGCTTGTCGAAGCCGAGCAGACGCGCGATCTCGCGCGCGCGCTGGCGCGCGATGACGACGTCCTGCTCACGCGCAAGGCACAGGGTGTCGAGCGCCGGGCCCGCCTGATTCGCCGGCGCTTGCGGCGTGCCGGACGCCGTTCCTGCTCCGGCCTCCCCGGTTCGCCGCCCCTGGGTCCGTCCTGCGGGGTCACGCGCTGCGCCACCCCCCGAGGGGGCGGCATTCGCGGGCTGGGACGGCCGGGCGGCACTCATCGGCGCTCCCGCGCTTCGTTGCGAACGACGACGAACGTCGCGTCGTCGCGACCGCGGGTGTGGTCGCGGTAGATGGCCGCCGCGATCACCGCCGGATGATGACGCTCGAAGCCGGGATACGCCGCGATGCTCCAATGCGTGTCGATGCCATCGGAGTGGAGCATGAGCAGTGCGTGGGCGGGATAGGCGAAGTCGAACGACTGGATCTTGCGGACCTGGTGACCGACCGTGCCATTGTGCGACACGAGGCTGCGCACGCCCTCACCACCAGTATGCACGACGCCGCGCACGTTGCCGATGCTTGCGAAGCGCCCGGTCGACGCGTGTGGCTCCAGCATCGCGACCGCGATCGCCGCGCCGCGGGTACTCCGCAGTGCCGCGTGCAGCGCCTCGAGCAGCGGCACCGGTTCGAGCGATGGATGCTCGAGCGCGATGCGCACCGCGCAACGTGCCGCCGCGGCCGCATCCGGGCCATGGCCGAGTCCGTCGACCACCATCACACGCTGGCGCGCACCCGCGATCTGCACGAGCCAGGCGTCGCCCGAGACGGATTCGCCCGGCTTCGCGACGCACACGCCGCCGAAGCATGCGCGCGTGCCCGGCGAAGGCGCTGCCGCCGACCATACCTCGAAGCGCACGACGGTCCCGGCGTCGGGCCGCGAATGAATGTCGAGGTCCGACGCGAGACGCGACAGCGTGCCGAGGCCGACGCCGGGGCTGCCGGCCGTCGAGTGGCCGTCGCGCATGCTGGCCGCGACGTTCCGCATGCCGGGACCGCGGTCGAGCGCGAGAACCTCCACGCCGACGCTCGCGCCCTCGCCGAGCGGCGCGACGAGCATCACGCCGCCCCCGCCGTGCTTGAGGAGATTCGTCGCGGCCTCGGTGACGACGAGCGCGAGGCGGTCACGCGCGTTGTCGTCGAGGCCGACCTGCCGGCCGAGCGCGACCGCTTCGCGCCTCGCCTGCGCGACTTGGCTGCCTTCCTCGACCGGGATGCGCAGGTGCGTGGAGCCGCCGCCGCGGCTCGCACCCGTCCCGCGATGTTCGCCGGCCGCGGGCAGCACCTCGCTCGGGTGGTTCCGCGGCGCGTTCATCGCCAGCGCACGATCGTCACGCGCGTTCCCTTGCCGCGCGCGGATTCGATGGCGAATTCGTTGACGAGGCGTCGCGCGCCGCCAAGCCCCAGCCCGAGGCCGGAGCCGGTCGTGAAGCCGTCGCGCATCGCCCGTTCGATGTCCTCGATGCCCGGGCCTTCGTCGACGAACGTCAGCCGCAGGCCGCGCCGTATGCCCGCCATCACTTCGGTGATCTCGGCATGGCCACCCCCGCCGTGCGTGAGCGCATTGCGCGCGAGCTCGCTGGCCGCCGTGACGATCTTCGTCTGATCGACGAGTCCGAAACCGAGCGCGATCGCGCGTTCGCGCACCGCCTGGCGCAATCGTACGACGTGCTCGGGCTGGCGCAGCGGAAGCTCGGTGGCCGGCGCGGCGTGGGCCGAATCCGTCGCGCTCGCCGGCGAGCGCAAGGGTCCGCGCTCGACGTCACGGTCAGACACCGGAGTCCGCGACCTTCCGGCGCAGGAGCGCCATGCCGCGCTCGACGGTGAGCGCGGTATGCACGCCCTCCAATCCAAGGCCGAGCTCCACCAGCGTGATCGCGACGGCGGGGCGCATCCCGGTGACGACCGTCTGCGCATCGAGCACCCGCGCCATCGCCGCGATGTTGGCGATCATGCGGCCGATGAACGAATCGACGACGTCGAGCGACGAGATGTCGATCAGGACGCCCTGTGCCGACTCGGCGCTGATGCGCGCAGTGAGATCCTCCTGCAATCGCATCGCGAGCTCGTCGTGCATGTCGACCTGGATGGTCACGAGCAGGTACTCGCCCATCTTGAGGATCGGGATGCGGTCCATCGGCGACCCCGTCAATCCCGGCTCGCGCGCTTGTCGATGGTCGTGCCAGTGCGCTTCAGCGCCACGGCGAACGCATCGGCGAGCGTCGCCTTCGTCACCACCGGCCCGAGGTCGACGCCGAGGTGGACGATCGTTTGCGCGATCTGCGGACGGATGCCGCTGATGATGCAGTCGGCGCCCATGAGGCGCGTCGCGGCCACCGTCTTCAGCAGGTGCTGCGCGACCAGCGTATCGACGGTCGGCACGCCGGTGATGTCGATGATCGCGACCTCGGAGCCGGTCTCGACGATGCGCTCGAGCAGGCTCTCCATCACGACCTGCGTGCGCGAGCTGTCGAGCGTGCCGACGAGCGGCAGCGCGAGGATGCGGTCCCACAGGCGCACCACCGGGGTCGAGAGCTCGAGCAGCTCCTGCTGCTGCCGCGCGATGATTTCCTCGCGCGTCTGCTGGTACATCTCGGTCGTGTAAAGGCCGAGCTGGTCGAGGATGAGCGAGGCGCGCCGCATCTCGTCGCCGAGGCTTTGTGCGTCGGACGCGAGCGCTTCCCACAGGAGGTCGAAGATCGGCTGGCGCAGCGAGAAGACGAACGCGGCGGTTTCGCTCGGCTTGAATCCCTGCATCGCGCGCGAGCGCGAAAGGTCGCGCAGGTATTCGCGCGCATCGACCCAGCCCGCCGACGACGTGTCGTCGATATCGCCGGAACGCAGCCCCTTCTCGAGAACCGCGACGAAGCGCTTCGATTGATCCTCGAGCTCCGCGTCTCCGACCAGGTCCGGGCGCGCCGCCGCCGACGCCCTCTGCTGCGAAAGCCACGCGGCGAGCAGCTCGCCTGCGCGCCGCGAGACGAGATCGGAAATGCGGGACGGCGAGGCAGGCGGCATGGACACGTCTCCTTGAGCGGTCGTGCAAGAGAAAGGCGGCGGATCAGCCGCAGCCGAGGACGGCGGTATTGTGACCGATCGCGCTCCCGCGCGTGCGCTCGGCGCGCTACCTTCCGCGGAGCAGGACGATGACCGCGCCACCGCCGCCCGCGTGCCGGCGCGCCTCGCAGTACGCGAGGACCTCGTCCCAGTGCGCGAGCCAGCGTCTGACCTTGCCCTTCAGCACGGGCTCGCGATTGGGCGAGCCGAGGCCCTTGCCGTGGATCACCTGCACGCAGCGGAATCCGCGGTTGCGCGCGTCGAGCAGGAAATCCGCGAGGGCGTCGTGCGCTTCGTCGCTCGTCATGCGATGGAGGTCGATGACGGCCTGGACGGCCCAGTGGCCGCGTCGCAGCTTGCCAAGGACATCGCCGCCGAGGCCGCGCCGCAGGTACGTCTGCTCGCTCTCGATCTCCTGGCCGATGTCCCACGCATCCGGCGAGGGCTCGGCGCCGTATTTCGCGAGCTCCAGCACGACGCGCTCGTCTTCGATGCGCGACCGCGGATGCGGCGCCGGGCGCACGCGGGTCGGCGTGGCGCGATTGCGCGGCGGCAGGCGCGTCACGTCGGCGAACGCCGCGTGGAGATCGATGTCGGCATCCGCGTGCTTGGCGGCGGCGACCTGGCGCTTCGCTCGCGCACGCTCGATGCCGATCGCGGCCGGCGTGCGTGCCGGGTCAGGGCGGGCGACACGGGGCTGCCGCGGCGCCTCTCGCGCCCTATTGCGCGGGCCATCGAGCAGGGACCTGAGATCCGACAGCTTCGCCCCGCGGGTCATTGGGCTACCCTTCGCTTCGGGACGGGTTCGCGTGGGGACGGCCCGGCCATTGGACTACCTCCGCGCTTAGCGCCTGGAGCGGGCCCGCGCTCACGCGGTCGCGGGCTCGGCCGTCGCTGCCGTCGTTTCGAGGAACGACTCGGCGTCGAGCGCCGCCATGCAACCCGTGCCGGCGGACGTCACCGCCTGCCGATAGACATGGTCGGCGACGTCGCCCGCCGCGAACACGCCCGGCACGCTCGTCGCGGTCGCGTCGCCTTCGGAGCCGCCGCGCACGCGAATGTAGCCGTTCGCCATGTCGAGCTGGCCTTCGAAGATCTGCGTATTCGGCGTGTGCCCGATCGCAATGAACACGCCCTGCACGGCAAGCTCCTGCGTCGCCTGCGACCGTACGTCGCGCACGCGCACACCCGTGACGCCGCTCGCGTCGCCCAGGACCTCGTCGAGGACGTGGTTCCACACGATTCGAACGTTGCCTCCGGCGCGGGTCTTCGCCAGCAGCCGATCGACGAGGATCGCTTCGGCGCGCAGGCGGTCGCGGCGATGCACGAGCGTGACGCTGCGCGCGATGTTCGACAGGTACAGCGCTTCCTCCACCGCGGTGTTGCCGCCGCCGACCACGACCACGTCCTGTGCCTTGAAGAAGAAGCCGTCGCACGTCGCGCAGGCGGACACGCCCTTGCCCATGTACGCCTGCTCCGACGGAAGGCCGAGATAACGTGCCGACGCGCCCGTCGCGATGATGAGCGCGTCGCAGGTGTACTCGCCGCTATCCGCGGTGAGGCGGAACGGACGCTGCGCGAGGTCGACGCGATTGACGTGATCGAAGATCACCTCGGTCTCGAAGCGCTGCGCGTGCTTCTCGAAGCGCGCCATCAGCTCGGGCCCCATCACGCCGTCCGCGTCGGCGGGCCAGTTGTCGACCTCGGTCGTCGTCATGAGCTGCCCGCCCTGCGCGAGGCCGGTCAGGAGCACAGGGCGAAGATTGGCGCGCGCAGCGTATACTGCGGCGGTGTAACCGGCGGGGCCGGAACCGAGGATCAGAAGGCGGGCGTGCTTGACGGGCATGGCGTTCTCGTCCTGGACCAGCGGGGCAGTTTAGCAAGCCGCATGCGGCGCGCTTCGCTGACCGTCGCCCCGACGCAAATGGGGACGCAGGCTCGTGTCGCAAGCGCGCGAAAGCGCCCCGCGCGAGCGCATCGATTCGTGTCGAGCGCAACAGGCGGCGACCTCGCAGCCATTCCCGGCATTGCGCGGGCTCGTGACGGCGCAGTATAATGCGCTACATGAGATTCTAGCCGCAAATACATGTTTTTCAAGAGGAACGGCAACTCACGCAGGCGCGGTGCGCCGCCTCCGCGCGCGCTGTCGCCGCGCATGGCGCGGCTGCTGCGCGAATCATGGTGGCTGCTCGTCGTCGCCGCGTTCCTCTATCTCGCGCTGACGCTCGTCACCTACACGAAGACCGATCCCGCGTGGTCGTTCTCCGGGACGGGCGCGCCGATCGGCAATCGCGGCGGCGTGATCGGTGCGTGGCTCTCGGATCTCCTGCTCTATCTCTTCGGGCTCTCCGCATGGTGGTGGGTCGTCGGCGGCATCGTGCTGGTCGTGCTCGGCTATCGCCGGGTCGTGCATCCCGATCGCACGACCGATCACCCCCTCGCCGTCGGCGCTGCGGGCTTCGCGCTCGTTCTGCTGTCGAGCGCCGCGCTCGAATCCATTCGCCTGTGGCGCCTCCCCGCGTCGTTGCCGAACAGGCCCGGCGGCGCGCTCGGCGAGGTCGTCGGCGACGCGCTGCAGCGCGGGGTCGGCTTCAACGGCGCCACGCTGCTGCTGCTCGCGCTTTTCGCCGTCGGGACGTCGCTCCTGTTCGGCATCTCGTGGTTGCGCGTCATGGAGCGAATCGGCGCCGCCGTGGAAGCGCTCGTCGCGCGTGCACGGGCGCGCAAGGAGGCCGCCCTGGACCGGCGCATAGGCGAGGAGAACGCCGCGGAGCGCGAACTCGTGCTCGAGCACTTGCGCGAGGACTCCGCGGCGCACGAGCCGGTCGTCGTCGTGCCCGCCGTGACGTCGGTGCCGCGCTCGGAGCGCGCGACGCGCGAGAAGCAGCGGCCGCTCTTCACCGACATGCCCGATTCGCCGCTGCCGCCGCTGTCACTCCTCGAGGACGCGCCGCCCGCAACCGAGACGGTGAGCGCGGAGACGCTCGAATTCACGTCTCGCCTGATCGAGCGCAAGCTCGCGGACTTCGGTGTCGCGGTCAAGGTGCTCGCGGCCTACCCCGGGCCGGTGATCACGCGCTACGAGATCGAGCCCGCCGTCGGCGTCAAGGGCGCGCAGATCGTCAATCTCGTGAAGGATCTCGCGCGTGCGCTCTCCGTCGTGTCGATTCGCGTCGTCGAGACGATCCCCGGCAAGTCGTGCATGGCGCTCGAGCTGCCCAATCCGCGGCGCCAGGTCGTGAAGCTCGTTGAGTTGCTCGCGTCGACGACGTACAACGATGCGCCCGGCGTGCTGACGCTCGCGCTCGGCAAGGACATCGCCGGCAAGCCGGCGATCGCCGACCTGTCGCGTATGCCGCATCTGCTCGTCGCCGGCACGACCGGATCGGGGAAGTCGGTCGCGGTGAACGCGATGATCCTGTCGCTGCTCTACAAGGCCGAGCCGCGCCACGTGCGCCTGATCCTGATCGACCCGAAGATGCTCGAATTGTCGGTGTACGACGGCATCCCGCACCTGCTCGCGCCCGTCGTCACCGACATGAAGCTCGCGCCGAACGCGCTCAGCTGGTGCGTGGGCGAGATGGAGCGGCGCTACAAGCTGATGTCGCAGCTCGGCGTACGCAACCTCGCGGGGTACAACCAGAAGGTGATCGAGGCGAAGAAGGCCGGCAAGCCGCTGACGCATCCGTTCTCGCTCACCCCCGAGTCCCCCGAGCCGCTCGACGAGATGCCGTTGATCGTGGTGGTCGTCGACGAGCTTGCCGACCTGATGATGGTCACGGGGAAGAAGCTCGAGGAGCTGATCGCGCGTATCGCGCAGAAGGCGCGCGCAGCGGGCATTCACCTGATCCTCGCTACGCAACGGCCGTCGGTCGACGTGATCACCGGGCTCATCAAGGCCAACATCCCATCGAGGATCGCGTTCCAGGTCGCAAGCAAGATCGACTCACGCACGATCCTCGACCAGATGGGCGCGGAAGCGCTGCTCGGGCAGGGCGACATGCTGTATCTGCCGCCCGGCACCGGTCATCCGCTGCGCGTGCACGGCGCCTTCGTGTCCGATGCCGAGGTGCATCGGGTCGTCGAGCACCTGAAGGCGCAGGGCGAGCCGCAGTACATCGAGGGCATCCTGGAAGGCGGCCCGGCGGCGGGCGACGGCGACGAGGCGGGCGGCGCGGAGGGCGCCGATGCCGAATCCGACCCGATGTACGACCAGGCCGTCGCCGTCGTGCTGAAGACCCGGCGCCCCTCGATCTCGCTCGTGCAGCGGCACCTGCGCATCGGTTACAACCGCGCGGCGCGCCTCATCGAGCAGATGGAACGCGCCGGGATGGTGTCGCCGATGCAGACGAATGGCAACCGCGAGGTGCTCGTCCCGGCCGGGAAGAGCGAGGCATGATTCGTACGGGGCTCGCCCTGTGCCTTGCGGCGCAGCTCGCGCATGCGGGCCCGATCGAGGTCTATCGCGAAGGACCGCGTTATTGCCCGCACGACCGCGGTACGGCGGCGCCGGTCATCAGCGAGGCGGAGGCGGTCGACCGTGCGCGCGCATTGCTGCCGGCCCGCTATTGCGGTCCCAGCACGTTCGTGAGCGGCTGCGACGTCCTGGCGGAGTACGCTCTGGGCTCGTGGCGCATCTACTTCCATCAATACCGGATGCGCGGCCGAGACCGCGATTGGGGCGGGCTCATGCATACCTACATCGTGCTCGACCCCCGCGGCAACTGCTACGCGAACATTCCCGGCACCGCCGAGGGGGCGACGCGATGACGTGCGCTGCCGCCTTGCGTCGCGGCCTGAGCGCCTGCGCGCTCGCATCGCTCGCGCTGGTTGCGCGCGCGTCGGGTCTCGATCAGCTGCACGCGTTCCTCGAAGGCACGCGCACGGCGCAGGGATCGTTCAAGCAGGTCGTCGTCAATCGCGACGGTCGCACGACCCAGACGACGTCGGGCACGTTCGCGTTCCTGCGGCCGGGGAAATTCCGCTGGACCTACGCGAAGCCGTTCGACCAGCTCATCGTCGGCGACGGCGAGAAGGTGTGGATCTACGACCGCGACCTCAACCAGGTCATCGTCCGCAGGCTCGATGCGGCGCTCGGCGCGACGCCGGCGGCGCTGCTCGCGGGCGACAACGCGCTCGAGCAGAACTTCACGCTCGTCGCGGCGGGCGAGGCGAACGGCCTCGAGTACGTGAACGCGACGCCGAAGGCCGCCGACTCGCAGTTCCGGCGGATTCGCCTCGGTTTCGCCGAAGGGCTGCCGCGCGCGATGGAGCTGACCGATGCGTTCGGCCAAACCACGACGCTGACGTTCGACGCGGTGGTGCGCAACCCGCAGCTCGCGCCCGACCTCTTCCGCTTTTCGCCGCCCAAGGGTGCGGATGTGGTGGGGGAATAGGGAGGGACAAGGGACCAAGGGCCAGGGACTAGGGATCAGGGAGCGCCGGCGCGGTGCGCACTGACGCGACTGACGGTGGGGCACCCGTGAAGATCGGGTGGCGAACCGCGGGCGCGGACGTCCACATCGACGAGCCGCTCCCGAGCCCCTAGTCCCCGGGCCCCTGGTCTCCGATTTCCGATCGTGGTCCACGATCTCTTCGCCGCCGACCATAGCGTCTCGCTGACGCCGCTTGCCGAGCGCCTGCGTCCGACATCGATCGACGAGGTGGTCGGCCAACGCCATCTGCTCGCGCCCGGCAAGCCGCTGGCCGTCGCGTTCGCTGCCGGCAAGCCGCATTCGATGATCCTGTGGGGACCGCCAGGCGTCGGCAAGACCACGCTCGCGCGCCTGATGGCCGACGCGTTCAACGCCGAGTTCATCGCGATCTCCGCCGTGCTCGCGGGCGTCAAGGACATTCGCGACGCGGTCGCGCGCGCCGAACAGATGCGCGAGCAGTTCGGTCGGGCGACGATTCTCTTCGTCGACGAGGTGCATCGGTTCAACAAGGCGCAGCAGGACGCGTTCCTGCCGTTCGTCGAGCGCGGCATCCTGACGTTCATCGGGGCGACGACGGAGAATCCATCGTTCGAGGTCAACGGCGCGCTTCTGTCGCGCGCCGCCGTCTACGTTCTGCATCCGCTGTCCGCGGACGACCTCTCCCTGCTGCTGCAACGCGCCGTTGCCACCGCCATGCCCGGTACGGTGGTGGACGATGCGGCGCGCGACGCGCTCGTCGCGTATGCCGACGGCGACGGTCGCCGGCTCGTGAACCTCGTCGAGCAGCTGGCGACCGCGGCGGGCGAGGCGCAGAGGACGACGCTCGATCTCGCGTTCGTCGAGGCGACGATCGCGCGCAGCCTGCGGCGTTTCGACAAGGGCGGCGAGGCGTTCTACGACCAGATCTCCGCCTTGCACAAGGCGGTGCGCGGCTCGGATCCCGATGCCGCGCTGTACTGGATGTGCCGGATGCTCGACGGCGGGGCCGACCCGCTCTACGTCGGCCGTCGCCTGTTGCGCATGGCGAGCGAGGACATCGGCCTCGCCGACCCGCGCGCGCTCGGGCTCGCCCTCGACGCGGTTGCGACCTACGAGCGGCTCGGCTCGCCGGAAGGCGAGCTCGCCCTCGCGCAGTGCGTGCTGTATCTCGCGTGCGCGCCGAAGAGCAACGCTGCGTACGTCGCCTACGAGGCGGCGCGCGCGTTCATCCGCGAGGATGGCTCGCGGCCGGTGCCGCTGCGGCTGCGCAACGCGCCCACGCGCCTCATGAAAACGCTGGGCTATGGCAAAGGCTATCGCTACGCGCACGACGAAGCCGACGCCTATGCCGCCGGCGAGCGTTACCTGCCGGACGACATGCCCGACGTATCCTTCTACGCGCCAACCGAGCGCGGCGTCGAGGGTCGTATGCGCGAGCGGCTCGAAGCGCTGCGCTCGCGCGATGCCGCCGCCGGTGGCCGGCACGCGCCGCCCGCGGGCGAGGAGTGACCGGCTGCTAGAATCGATCGATGCTCGACATCAATGCACTGCGAAACGATCTGCCGGGCGTGGCGGCGGCGCTCGCTAAGCGGGGCGTGACGCTCGACACCGCGCGCTTCGGGACGCTCGAAGCCGAGCGCAAGCGCATCCAGACGCTGACGCAGGAGCTGCAGGCGAAGCGCAACGCATTGTCGAAGCAGGTCGGCATCGCCAAGGGCAAGGGCGAGGATGCGCAGCCGTTGTTGCGCGAGGTCGCGGGAATCGGCGCATCGCTCGACGACGTCGAGCGCGAGCTCGCGAGCGTGCAGGCGAAGCTGCGCGACTTCCTGCTCGACCTCCCGAACATCACCAGCGCCTCGACGCCGGTCGGCCGCTCCGCGGACGACAACGTGGAGGTTCGGCGCTTCGGCACCGCGCGGACCTTCGACTTTCCGGTGAAGGACCACACCGACCTCGGCGAAGCGCTCGGCATGCTGGACTTCGCGACCGCGGCGAAGCTCTCCGGCGCGCGCTTCACGTTGCTGCGCGGCGATCTCGCGCACCTGCATCGTGCGCTCGCGCACCTCATGCTCGATACGCATACGCAGGAGCACGGCTACACCGAGTGCTACACGCCGTACATCGTCAATGCCGAGACGCTGATCGGCACGACGCAATTGCCGAAGTTCGAGGCCGACATGTTCGCGGTGGCGAAGGGCGCCGAGGCCGCCGGCGAGGGAGACGCGTCGCGCCTCTACCTGATCTCGACGTCCGAGATCACGCTCGCCAACACGGTGCGCGACGAGATCCTGCCGGCCGAAGCGTTGCCGATCAAGCTTACCGCGCACACCCCGTGCTTTCGCTCGGAAGCGGGGAGCTACGGCAAGGACACCCGCGGCATGATCCGGCAGCACCAGTTCGACAAGGTCGAGCTGGTGCAGATCGTGCGGCCCGAAGCTTCGTACGACGCGCTCGAGGAGATCACGCGCCACGCGGAAGCCATCCTTCGGATGCTCGAGCTGCCGTACCGCGTGATGGCGCTTTGCACGGGCGACATCGGCTTCGCCTCGGCGAAGACGTACGACCTCGAGGTATGGCTGCCGGGGCAGAACGCATATCGCGAGATCTCCTCGTGCTCGAACTGCGAGGCGTTCCAGGCGCGGCGGATGCAGGCGCGCTTTCGCAACGAAAAGGGTAGGATCGAGCTCGTGCATACGCTGAACGGCTCGGGCCTCGCCGTCGGCCGCACGCTCGTCGCGGTCATGGAGAACTACCAGCGCGCGGACGGCTCGATCGAGGTCCCCGCCGCCCTGCGCCCGTACATGAACGGCCGGGAGATCATTCGCCGCCGGGAGTGATCGCCGGCGCCGGCCGACCCGTTGCCTGGGAGGTTTTCGCCATGATCGCTGCTGCTGCAACCGAGGTATTGAAGTCGGGATTCCGGGGCGAACTGATCGGTCCGGATCATCCGCAATACGACGCTGCGCGTGCCGTATTCAACGTCTCGATCGACCGCCGTCCCGCCTTGATTGCGCGCTGCGCCGGGGCGGACGACGTCGCTCGCGCAATCGATTTCGACCGCGAGGCGCAGGTGCCGCTCGCCGTGCGCGGAACGGGCCACAACGTTGCCGGCTTCGCGGTTTGCGACGACGGCGTCGTGATCGATCTTTCGCGCATGAAGGCGCTCTCGGTCGACCCCGCCGCCGGGACGGTGCGCGCCGAGGGCGGGTGCAACTGGGGCGAGGTGAACGACGCGCTGCAGCCGCATGGCCTTGCCGCGACCGGCGGCTTCGTGTCGGTCACCGGCGTCGCGGGCCTGACGCTCGGCGGCGGTCTCGGCTGGCTCGTCCGCAAGCACGGCCTCGCGCTCGACAACCTGCTCGCCGCGGACGTCGTGCTCGCCGACGGCCGGCGCGTCGTCGCGAGCGAACAGGAGAACGTGGACCTGTTCTGGGCGATCCGCGGCGGCGGCGGCAACTTCGGCGTCGTGACGTCGTTCCTGTTCAAGGCACATCCCGTCGGCGAGGTGCTCGCGGGAATCGTTCTGCACCCGGCCGGTGCCGCGCCCATCCGGCGCTGGCGCGATCTGGAACGCGACGCGCCGGACGCGTCCACGCAGGGCGCGCTGCTGTTCCACCTTCCCGACGATCCTTCCGCGCCGGCGCCCCTGCGCGGCGCGGCGCTGGTCGGACTCGGGGGTGTCTACGCGGGACCGATCGCCGAAGGCGAGCGGGTCCTCAGGCCCCTGCGCGAATACGGACCCCCGCTGGCCGACAAGTTCGCGGCGATGCCCTACAACGCGGCGCAGCGCATGGCCGACTTTCTCTGGCCCCCCGGCCTGCACGCCTACTGGAAATCGAGCTACCTGCCGGCGCTTTCCGATGCTGCGATCGACGTGATCGTCGAGTTCTTCGCGCGCGTGCCGTCGCCGCATACGGTGATCGTCCTCGAGCACAACGGTGACAGCGCGTGGGACCGCGTGGCGGATTCCGCGACGGCGTTCGGGCATCGCCACTGGCCCTACAACTTCGTCGTCACCGCGGCGTGGAAGGATCCACGGGATACGGAGCGCAATATCGCCTGGACGCGCGAGCTGTTCGACGCCATGCGTCCGTTCGTGGCGCCCGGCGCGTACGTGAACTATCTCGGGGGCGACGAGGGCGTCGAGGGATTGCGCGCGGCGTACGGCGCGAAGCTCGAGCGGCTCGCCGCGTTGAAGGCCAGGTTCGATCCGGCGAACCTGTTCCGAGCGAATCAGAACATCGCGCCGATGCCTGCCTAGATCACCATGGCCGCGTCGCATGACGCGGCCATGGCGTCTAACGCATGTTGCCGGTGTGCCCGAGCGAGTAGCGCCCCGGCTGGGGCCATACGGCGAGCCCGTGCGGCTCCTTCCCGACGGGAATCTCCCGCACCGCACCGGTGGTCGTGTCGAACACGTAGACGACGTCGTCGTAGCGTCCCGAGATCCAGAGTTGCCTGCCGTCGGCGCTGACGTTGCCCATGTCGGGACTGCCGCCGCCCGGGATGGGCCACGTCGCGTCGACCTTCCGCGTCGCGAAATCGACCACCGAAACACTGCCCTTGCCGTGCGGCGGTCCGTGGATCCGGTTCGAGCCGCGATTGGTGACGTAGAGCTTGCGTCCGTCGCGGCTCGGATAGAGCCCATGCGTCCCCTTGCCCGTGGCAATGAAGCCGATCTCCTTGAACGCGTCGCCGTCGATGACGAACACGCCGTTCGCCATCATGTCGGCGACGTAGAACACCTTGCCATCGGGACTCACGCGAATGTCCTGCGGCATGCCGCCCCGCGAGAGCGTTAGGTAGCCCAGCACCTTGTGATCGACGAAGTCGATCTTCGCGAGGCCCTTCGCGAACTCGCAGGTGAAGATCGCGTAGCGTCCGTCGATCGAGAAATCGGCATGATTGATGCCGCCGCACTCGGGCACGTCGATCGACGACTGCAGCACCATGGTCTTCGGATCGCGCAGGTCGAGTCGCTTGTGCGCTTCGGCGACGACGATCGCAAAGCGGCCGTCCGGCGTGAAATACATGTTGTAGGGATCGTCGACGGCGAGCGGCGCGCCGGGCTTTCCGGTCTTCGGATCGATCGGGGTGAGGCTCCCCTTGGCCGTTCCCTCTGCATTGTTCGCGACCCATAGCGTGGACAGGTCCCACGCCGGCACGATGTGCTGCGGATTGATGCCCACCTTGAAACGGTCGACGACCTTGAACGTTGCCGGGTCGATCACGTACACGTCGTTCGAGCCGACGTTCGGAACGTAGACGCGCGGCAGCGCGTCGCGCGCTGCTGCGCTCAAATGCCCGGCCGTTGCTTCGCTGTAGAGATTCGACGGATCGACGACCGGCGGCATGCCGGGCACCGTGGCGACCGCGTGCGCAGCCGGTGGGCTTCCCGGGGTCGTGCCCTGCGCGAAGCAGGAGAGGCTCGCGACGCCGAGGACGACGAGCGCGAGCGTGGAGCGAGCGAGGATCGGTGGCTTCACGCAGGGATTCCGAAGTGACGGAAAGGGTGTCGGGTCATCGTCGCGCCGTGGCGCGCCGGATGGATTCCACCGAGCGGCGCACGATCGTCTCGACGCCGAGGCGGCCGAGCTCGGGGGAGGCGGCGCGTGGGTCGCCATGGACGCCGTGCGCGGGATCGAGCGATCGGCTCGAAGCGAGCTCGCCGGTGCGCACCAGCGCAGGATCGACCGCGAGCGCGAGCGAGGTGTCGGCGAGCCCCGCGTGCGTGCCGATCGCCGCCCTCGGGTAACCGCGCGCGGCAAGGGCCGCCGGGTACTCGGCAGCGGCGGCGCGATAGTAATCGACGAGCGCATGAACGCGCGCGGGCGACTTCGCCCATTCCCGGTCGAGCCTCGTTGCGACCGCCTCCTCGTTGCGCTGGTAGCCGCCGTGGTCGCCCAGGAAGACGATGTCGCGGAAGCCGTGCGCACGCAGGCTGCGGGCGGTCGACTCGAGCACGCTCTCGAACGCCGCCGGCGTGACCGTGATCGTTCCCGGGAACCGCATATGCGCGGAAGGCGGCTCGACGCTGCCCTCGGGAACGTACGCGATGACCGGCGCGACGAGGGCGTTGCCGAGCTCGCTTGCGATCGCGCCGGCGAGCGCCTTGACGCGCACGTTGTGCTTGCCGAGCACCATATGCGGCCCGTTCTGCTCCGTGCCGCCAATCGGGACCAGGATCGTCGTCTTGCCCGCCTTCACCTGTGCCTGCAGCTCGACCCACGTCAGCTCTTCCAGGAATACGCTGCCCTGCGCGTGCGCGAGCGAGGCGAGCATCGCGAGCGCGCAGGCGGCGGCAACGCGAAGCGCCGATCGAATCATGGGTGTGCAGGGTAGGTGATCGGCGGCATGCGAGGTTCGTGCGGCCTTGCACAACGCGCAGCGTCGAGCCGCGGTTGACGCGCGGCCAGCGCCGAGCGCGCGCGGTATGCGATGCGCCACGGCCGTGCGTTCAGCGCAGCGCGACGTCAGCGTGCAGGCGCGGCTGTCCCGCCGCCTGCGTGCGCAGCAGGATGTCGTAGTAGCCGCGTACGCGGCCCACGAACGCGACCGGCATGCCGCCGCGTGCGTAGCCGTTCTTGAGCGTCATGTAGTACTCGGGCTCGGCGAGAAGCGGGAGCACCTTCTGGACGTCGCTCCACAGGTCGGGATCGAGCTTCTGGCGTTGCGCGAGAACGCGCGCATCCTCGAGGTGACCGATCCCGATGTTGAACGCGGCGAGCGCAAGCCAGGTGCGGTCGGGCTCGGCAATGCGCGCAGGCAGCTTGCGCTTGAGGTCGGCGAGGTAGCGGGCGGCGCCGATTGCGGACGCCCGCGGATTCAGGCGATCCGCGACGCCGACCGCGCGGGCGGTGTCCTCGGTGAGCTGCATCAGTCCCCGCACGCCGGTCTCGCTCGTCGCGGCCGCGTCCCATTGGGATTCCTGGTAGGCGACCGCGGCGAGCAGGCGCCATTCGATGCCGCTTTGCGCCTGCGCTTCGACGAACGTGCTGCGCCATTGCGGCAGCGCCTTGCGGATCCGTTCCTGGAACACGCCGGCGTCGACCCGCTCGACGTCGGGCGAGCCGGCGAAGTACCGGTCCGCGAGCCGCGCGAGCGTGCCGTCCCGGCGCAACCGCGCAACGAACGCGTCGAGCGCGTCGCGCAATTCCGGATAGCCGGGTGCGACCGCCCAGGCCAGCTTGCGCGGGGGGCCGGCGGCGAAGGCGACGTCGAAATCGAGGTAGATGTTGCGGGCGAGCGTCGCATCGCTCGACGCGACGACCGCGTAGCTGATCGTGCCGTCCGCGACTTGGGAGATCAGCGCGTCGGCCGACGGTACGTCGAGCGGCTGCCAGCGCACCTCGGGATGGGCGGCCCGCACCGCGGCGAGCTGCGCTTCCATGCCGGTGTGCGCGGCGTAGGCCACGGTGGCCCGCTCGAGGTCGTCCCAGCGGCGCGGGCGGAAGCCGTCGACGTTATAGATCAGGACCGGCTCGACCGCGTGGTATCCCGTGCTCCAGGCGAGTACCGGCTTGCCCGGGACTTCCGGATCGGCCTTCGCCGCGGCCCGGAACAGCCCGCCCGCGCCAATTTGCGCCTCGCCGTGCGCGATCTTGGCCAGAAGCTGCGCCGGGCCGTTGGCGAAGACGACGTTGAGCGGCACCCCGCGCTCGCGCGCGAAGCGGGTGAGGAGGTCGTGGTCGAGCCCGGTGATCTGCCCGTTCGAGGCGACGAACCAGGTGGCCGGGCCCGGAAGGACGACGACGCTGATGCCGGGGTTGCCGCGTTGCGGCGGGGAAAGCGGCTGGTCGCAGCCGCTGAAGGCCAGCAGCGCGACCGCCGCGAGCCCGAGGAAAGACCGGCGGTAGAGAATTGCGAACCGACGTGCAAACGCTCGATCGCCCATGACACTCCTGCGCCCGGTTACCGGGGCGCCTTCGAAGGTTTGCGGCGATCTCGTGCCGCCGTATCTGGCGCAGCCTTGCCGTGGGCTGCGAAGTCTCCGCTCCTGATGTCGCGGCGCATCAGCGGCCGGCGACGGGCGCATTATAACCCGTTGATGGTAATGGGCAAACCGCCGCTTGGCAGGGCGGCGACCGCCTCGGGGGCGCGTCTCGACCGTTCGCCCGCGGCGCAGTGTGAGCGGCTATAATGCCGGGACGCGACAAAGCGCCCGATCAACGGCGGGTCGCCCCGCATTGCACGGTCGTGAACCTGGTCAGGTCCGGAAGGAAGCAGCCACAGCGATTCAATGCAAGTGCCGGGGGAACGGCTCGCCACC
>JBLMWW010000157.1:0-8127 GCA_050257435.1 Rudaea sp. | reverse complement strand
CGCTTCCAGAAGGTGCTGGTCGACGAGCCGTCGGTCGAATCCACGATCGCGATCCTGCGTGGCCTGCAGGAGCGCTACGAGATCCATCACGGCGTCGACATCACCGACCCGGCGATCGTCGCGGCGGCCGAGCTTTCGCATCGCTACATCACCGACCGCTTCCTGCCCGACAAGGCGATCGACCTGATCGACGAGGCGGCGGCGCGCATCAAGATGGAGATCGACTCCAAGCCCGAGGCGATGGACCGGCTCGACCGGCGCCTCATCCAGCTGAAGATCGAGCGCGAGGCGGTGCGCAAGGAAACCGACGAGGCGTCGCGCAAGCGGCTCGCCTCGATCGAGGACGAGATCGGTCGCCTCGAGCGCGAGTACGCCGATCTCGACGAGGTGTGGCAGGCGGAGAAGGCGCAGGTCGCCGGCAGCCAGCACATCAAGGAGGCGATCGACAAGGTCAAGCTCCAGATGGATGAGGCCAAGCGCAAGGGCGACTGGCAGACGATGTCGGAGCTCCAGTACGGCCAGCTGCCGCAGCTCGAGGCGCAGCTTCGCAAGGTCGACACCAAGCTCGCGGCCGAGGAAGCGAAGCGGCCGCAACTGTTGCGCACGCAGGTCGGCGCCGAGGAGATCGCCGAGGTCGTGTCGCGTGCCACGGGCATTCCGGTCTCCAAGATGATGCAGGGCGAGCGCGAGAAGCTCCTGCACATGGAGGAGCGGCTGCACCAGCGCGTGATCGGGCAGAACGAGGCGGTGCGCCTCGTGTCCGACGCGATCCGCCGCTCGCGCTCCGGCCTGTCGGATCCGAACCGGCCGTACGGCTCGTTCCTGTTCCTCGGACCGACGGGCGTCGGCAAGACCGAGCTCACGAAGGCGCTCGCGGAATTCCTGTTCGACAGCGACCAGGCGATGGTGCGCATCGACATGTCCGAGTTCATGGAGAAGCACTCGGTCGCGCGGCTGATCGGCGCGCCGCCCGGCTACGTCGGCTACGAGGAGGGCGGCTACCTGACGGAAGCGGTGCGCCGCAAGCCGTATTCGGTGATCCTGTTCGACGAGATCGAGAAGGCGCACCCCGACGTCTTCAACGTGCTGCTGCAGGTGCTGGACGACGGCCGCCTGACCGACGGCCAGGGCCGCACCGTCGATTTCCGCAACACCGTCATCGTGATGACGTCGAACCTCGCGTCGCACAAGATCCAGCAGATGACGGACAACGGCGACAATCCGGAGCTCATCAAGATCGCGGTCATGGCCGAGGTGAAGGCAACGTTCCGGCCCGAATTCGTGAACCGGATCGACGAGATAGTCGTGTTCCATCCGCTCGCGCAGGAGCAGATCGCGAGCATCGCGCGCATCCAGTTGCGCGCGCTCGAGCAGCGGCTCGCCAAGCTCGACATGCGCCTCGAAGTCGACGAGGACGCCCTCGAACTCGTCGCGCTGGCGGGTTTCGACCCGGTCTACGGCGCGCGGCCGCTCAAGCGCGAGATTCAGCAGGAGATCGAGAATCCGCTCGCGAAGGAGATCCTCTCCGGCGCGTTCGCGTCGGGCGACACGATTCGCGTGCGCGCGAAGGACGGCAAGATCGCGTTCGACAAGAGCGCCGTAGCGGAGGTGGTCGAAGCCTGACCTCTCTCGCCTGGCTCAAGCAAGGCGCGCGGGGCGCATGCCTCGCGCGCCTCTTTTTTCGCATAGGGATCGACGCCGATCGACGCTCCGGTCACGCGGCATGCAACAGCCGTCCGCCCGCGAACGCCCAGTTCTCCCACGCCGTCTCGACGAACACGATCATGACCTGCTCGGGATCGAGCCCGGGGTCGCGCGCGAGCGCGGCGACGATATCGGCGACGACCTTGCGCTTGATCTTCACGCTGCGCCCCACCGACCAGAGGATCTCGATCAGCACGAAGTCCGCGCCGCGCGCGGTCCCGGCGTCCGGATAGCGCGGATCGACGCGCGCGTCTTCCGGACCCAGCGTCAGGACGCGCTGGAAGCGATCGCTTTCGGGAACCCCGTTCGCGACCAGCGAGCGATGGATGGCATCGAGGAGCGCGGATTTGAACGTGGCGGGACGCGCGGCGCGCAACGTGACGGTCACCAGGGGCATGGTCCTTCTCCTTTGCGAGATCAGACGTATGGCAGGTGACGTGGCGGCGCCGCGAAGAAGCTCGCGAGCGCGGCGAGGATGCCGGTCGAGTCCGGATGCGGCGTCGTCCGGAATCCGAGCGGCATGCCGCGCCGCCCCACGATGCAGAACACCGCGTCGTTCTGCGCCTCGACGACGGTCTTGCCGTCGTGCTCGACCACCCAGTTGTCGCCCGGGCGCAGGACGACGTCGTGCGGCTGGCGCTCCTCGGTCAGCCACACGGTGCCCTGCGCCACGCGCAACGTTGCGCCCCGGATGTCGGGAAGCGCGATCGCTTCGCGATCCGCGAGCGTGACGACGGTGCCGGTTTCGAAGCAGGCCATGACGAATCTCCGGTAAAATGCGTGAAACTCATTCGACGCGATGCGCTGCGGCCCTGGCGCAAGGGCGCCGCGTCAGAGGGAATTGTCCGAGCGATGGCGCGCCGGCTCAAACGAACATTGCGCATGGATCGCATGCATGGAACGCATGCATAGAACCTTGCGGGCGCTGCCGTCGCTCGACTTCCTGCGCGGCTTCGAGGCCGCGGGACGCCGGCTGTCGTTCACCCTGGCCGCGCAGGAGCTGTTCCTCACGCAGTCGGCGCTGTCGCGGCAGATCAAGGCGCTCGAGGATGCGCTCGGCGTCGCGCTGTTCGAGCGCAGGCATCGCGCGCTCGCGCTGACGCGTGCCGGCGCGACGTTTCATCGCGAGGTCGCCGATGCGCTGGAGTCGTTTGCGGGCGCCGTGGACCGCATGCGGGGTGGCACGCGCACGCCGGCGCTCACCGTGTCGACGACGGTGTCCTTCGCGTCGCTGTGGATCATTCCGCGGCTCGCGACGTTTCGCGAGCGCCACCCGGAGGTCGAGGTGTACGTTTCCGCCGACGACCGGCTGGTCGACCTCGCGCGCGGCGACGTGGACGTCGCGGTGCGCTATCTGCCGGAGTCGCGCGCGCCCGAGGGCGCGGTGCGGCTTTTCGGCGAGCGCATGACGCCGGTCGCGAGCCCGCGCATCCTGCGCCAAGCGTCGCCGCTACGCAGTCCCGCCGATCTCACCAAGCATGTCCTGCTGCATCTGGACGATCCCGAGGGCCGCATGTCGTGGCTCGACTGGCGCAGCTGGCTCACGTCCAACGGCCAGCCGGGCCTCAAGCCGGCCGGCGCGCTCCGCTTCCGGCTCTACGACCAGGTCGTGCAGGCGGCGGTCGGCGGCCAGGGCGTGGCGCTCGGCCGACTGCCGATCCTCGCCGAGCATCTGCGCGACGGGCGGCTCGTGGCGCCCTTCTCGCGCAAGTTCGATTCGGCACGCGGTTACTTCGCGGTTGCAGCGCCGCGCGCGGCGGCGCGGGAGGACGTCGCGGCGTTTCTCGCCTGGCTCGCCGAGGAAGCGGCGCGCGAGGCGACGGCGAGCCGGCTCGAGCGACGCGAGTCGCCGTCGCGCGGGCGTCGCAATGGCGCGCGCGAGGCGAAGCGGGCCGTCTCGACCTGAACCGTTCGCTCTCGCCTCGTCTTCATGTCTGCCGCGACCGCGGGCGATCATTCCGACACCGCCGCACCGTCGGCGTGGATGCGACGCTTCGCGCCGCTCGTACCTTCGGGCGCGCGCGTGCTCGACCTCGCCGCGGGAGGCGGGCGCCATGCGCGCCTCTTCGCAGCGCAAGGGGCGCACGTGCTCGCCGTGGACCGCGATGCCGGCGCTCTCGCCGGGCTCGACGGTATCGCCGGGGTCACGATTCGAGTCGCCGATCTCGAAGGCGCGCCATGGCCGTTCGGGGGCGAGGTCTTCGATGCGATCGTCGTCGCCAACTATCTGCACCGCCCGCTGTTCCCGCACCTCCTCGCGTCGCTCGCACTCGATGGTGCGTTCCTGTACGAGACGTTCGCCATCGGGAACGAACGCTTCGGACGCCCGTCGAATCCCGCATTCCTGCTCGCGCCCGACGAGTTGCTCGATCTCGTGCGCGGCCGGCTCACGCTCGTCGCGTTCGAGCAGGGGCTCGTCGAGGGCGAGCGCTTTGCGGTCGTGCAGCGCGTTGCTGCGGTCGGCCGCGCGCGCGCCTGGCCGCCGCCGCTGCCGCAGCGGGGCGGTTGACGCGCCGAGCCGGGGCGTCGACGGCGCAGGCGCGAGAGGGGAATCGGGTAGAATCCGCGTTTTCGCATAGAAGCCGCGTTCATGCTTTCAGGCAGTCTCGTCGCGATCGTGACGCCGATGCTTCCGGGCGGCGCGCTCGATTTTCCGGCGCTCGCACGGCTCATCGATTTTCACGTCGAGAACGGAACGGCGGGCATCGTCGTCGTCGGCACGACGGGCGAGTCGCCGACGGTCGACGTCGACGAGCACTGCAAGCTGATCGAAGCGGCCATTCGCCATGCGGCCGGGCGCATCCCGGTCATCGCCGGCGCGGGCGGCAACTCGACGTCCGAGGCGATCGCGCTCACGCGCTTCGCGAAAGGCGCCGGCGCACATGCGTCGCTGTCGGTCGTGCCGTATTACAACAAGCCGACGCAGGAGGGGCTCTACCGCCATTTCCGGTCGATCGCCGAGGCGGTCGACCTGCCGCTCATCCTGTACAACGTGCCGAGCCGCACGGTGGCCGATCTCGGCAACGAGACCGTGGTGCGGCTCGCCGAGGTTCCCGGGATCGTCGGCATCAAGGACGCGACGTCCGATCTCGTGCGCCTGGTGGACCTGCGTAACCGCCTGCCGGCGAACCGCGAGTTCGCGCTCTATTCCGGCAACGACGACACGGCGCTCGCGTTCATGCTGCTCGGCGGCAACGGCGTCGTATCGGTCACCGCGAACGTCGCGCCGAAGCAGGTGGCGGAGGTCTGTGCGGCGGCGCTCGAGGGCGATGTCGCGACGGCGCGCCGCCGCAACGCGGCGCTCGCGAACCTGCACGCGCGCCTGTTCGTCGAGGCGAATCCCATTCCGGTCAAGTGGGCGCTCGCCGAGATGGGGCTGATCCACAACGAATTGCGGCTGCCGCTCACGCGGTTGTCGCCGCAATACCACGATGTGCTGCGCGCCGCCCTGCGCGACGTCGGGTGCATCGGCAAGGCTTCGCGATAAGGGCTTCTTCCTGATGAATGGCATTCCGGTTTTCTGCGCGCGCGCAGCCGCGCTCGCGGTGTTCGTCCTCGTGTCGCTCGCGGGCTGCGAGTCGATGCCCTCGCTCGGCAAGCGGATCGATTACAAGTCGGCGAGCAGCGCGCCTTCGCTCGAGTTGCCTCCCGATCTCTCCACGCCGCAGTACGACGATCGCTTCGCCGTGACGACCGCTTCGGGGCTCGCCGCGCAGAACGCATCGCGGCCGAAGCAGACGGATCTCCTGCCGACGAACAGCGAGGCGCACATCGCGAAGGAAGGCAACGAGCGGTGGCTCGTCGTCAAGGCCACGCCGGACCAGGCGTGGACCACGGTGCGCAACTTCTGGACGGACACCGGCTTTGCCATCGCGAGCGAGCAGCCGGCGCTCGGCACGATGGAAACGGACTGGGCCGAGAACCGCGCCGAAATCCCGCAGGACGTGCTGCGCAAGTACATCGGGAAGTACATCGACGCGTTCTACACGACGTACAAGCGCGACAAGTTCCGCACGCGCATCGAGCGCGGCACCGAGCCGGGAACCGTCGAGATCTTCGTCTCTCACCGCGGCATGGAGCAGGTGCCGACCACGACGATCGACAAGGCGTCGCCTGCCGGCTTCGCGTGGGCGCTGATGCCGCCCAACCCCGATCTCGAAGCGGAGATGCTGACGCGGCTGATGATGCGTTTCGGCGCGCCCGAGGCCGTGGCGCAGGCCGCGGTCGCGGGGGCCGCGGGCGCCAACGTGCCGGTCCATGCGCGGCTCGAAAAGGGCAGCGACGGCCTGTCGAAGCTCGTCGTCGACGACCCATTCGATCGCGCCTGGCGCCGCGTCGGCCTCGCACTCGACCGCACCGGCTTCACGGTGGTCGACCGCGATCGCTCGAGCGGCACGTACTTCGTACGCTACGCCGACCCGGACGCCGACATGGCGCGCAAGGATCGCGAGAAGGGTTTCCTCTCCAAGCTGATGACGTTCTGGAAGAAGGACGACGAAAAGGACAAGCCCGAGCAATACCGGATCAAGATCGTCGAGACGGCGCCCAGCAGCACGGTGAGCGTCGAGGATCCGACGGGCAAACCGGACCGCTCGCAGGCGAGCGATCGCATCCTGGCGCTGTTGCGCGATCAGCTGAAGTAGCGGCGCTGCGCGGGCGAGCATGCGCTTCGCGTCCCTGGGCAGCGGC
The DNA here is from genome assembly GCA_050257435.1 of Rudaea sp. Classification (GTDB taxonomy): domain Bacteria; phylum Pseudomonadota; class Gammaproteobacteria; order Burkholderiales; family Casimicrobiaceae; genus VBCG01. Next base: position 1,734 of record JBLMWW010000157.1, on the reverse strand, counting down.
AGCGAAGGCAACGCTCTCGTAGTCGAAGTCGGTGACACGCGGATCCTGATCGATTGCGGCTTCCGCGTACGCGACGCCGCGGCGCGGTTGCGTCGATTGGGCGTCGCGCCGGAAGCGCTGTCGGCGATCCTCGTCACCCACGAGCATGCCGACCACATCGGCGGGGTCGCCGCGTTCGCCGTGCGCTACGGGACGCCCGTCTGGCTTACGTTCGGAACGCTCGAGATGGCCGGGGAACGCTTCGCGCGTGTCGAACGCATCTACTGCTTCGACAGCCACGACCTGTTCGCGGTCGGGATGATCGAGGTGCGCCCGTTTCCGGTGCCGCACGATGCGCGCGAGCCCGTCCAGTTCGTGGTCGGCGACGGCGCGCACCGCCTCGGCGTGCTGACCGACATCGGAGTCTCGACGCCGCACGTCGAGGCGAGCCTGTCCGGCTGCGATGCACTCGTGCTCGAGTGCAATCACGATCGCACGATGCTCGAAGACGGCGACTACCCCTGGCCGCTCAAGCAGCGGATCGCGGGGCGCTACGGGCACCTGCACAACGAGGCGGCGGCCGCGCTCCTCGCCGCGCTCGACACGTCGCGGCTGCGCCATGTCGTCGCCGCGCACCTCTCGCAGCACAACAACACGCCGGACAAGGCGCGCGGCGCACTCGCCGGCGCGCTCAATTGCACGCCCGACTGGATCGGCATCGCCGATCAGCACGACGGCTTTGCGTGGCGCGATCTGTAGCATCCTTCACGGAGAATCCCCATGGAAAAGCGGCAGGAGATCTACCGCGGCAAGGCGAAGACGGTCTACGCGACCGACGATCCGAAGCGGCTCGTGATGCACTACCGCGACGACGTGTCGGCATTCGACGGCGCGAAGCTCGCGAAGCTCGACCGCAAGGGCGAGACGAACAACCGCATCAACGCGTTCGTCATGGGCCGGCTCGCCGACGCCGGCATTCGGACCCACTTCGTGCAGCTCCTGAACGAGCGCGAGTCGCTCGTCAAGGCGATGAAGATGATTCCGGTCGAATGCGTCGTGCGCAACGTCTGCGCCGGGTCGATGGCCAAGCGCTACGGGCTCGAGGAGGGTCTGCGCCTGCCCGAGCCGATCTTCGAGTTCTTCCTCAAGAGCGACGCGCTGCACGACCCGCTCGTCAACGACGATCACATCCGCGTGCTGAAGTGGGCGACCGCCGGCGAGATCGCGCAAATGAAGGCGCTGACGCATCGGGTCAACGCGGTGTTGAAGCCGCTCTTCGCCGACGCGGGCATCGACCTCGTCGACTACAAGCTCGAGTTCGGCCATCCGCTCGACGACCCGCAGGGCGAGCTCGTGCTCGGCGACGAGTTCACGCCCGACGGCTGTCGGTTGTGGGACGCGAGGACCGGCGAGAAGCTCGACAAGGATCGGTTCCGCCGCGACCTGGGCGAGGTCATCGAGCACTACCGCGAGGTCGGCCGGCGGATCGGCGCACCGCTGTAGCGCCCGCCGGCCGGGCCGGCCTACGATGCGTCAGGCGCGGGGCCGGCCGCGCAGGACGATTCCGGCCACGCCGAGCAGCGCGGCGAGCGCGATCAGCGCCCCTTGGCCGAGCGTCGGCACGGCCACCGCGATCGGCGGTGGTGTCGGCGCGGCCTGCGTCAGCACGAACTGGCCGCCGTTGTCGCCGAAGAACGTGTCGGCGACGATGAACGTGATCGTCGGATTCGGTTGCGAGAACGTCCCGAAGCCCAG
>JBLMWW010000156.1:0-2789 GCA_050257435.1 Rudaea sp. | reverse complement strand
CGCCGTTTGCGTCGCGCTCCTCGACCCCGGACGATACGTCCACGCCCCACGGGCGCACCTCGGCGATCGCCGGGGCGACGTTGTCCGCGTCGAGTCCGCCGGAGAGAATCAGCGGCCGCGCCAGCCGCGCGCGCACGTCCGCGGTCAGCCGTCCCCAATCAAACGCGCGGCCCGTGCCGCCCGGCAGGTCGCCGGTGCAAAACGCGTCGAACAGCAGCCCCGCGGCGTCGTCGTATGGCGACGTCGATTCTAGCAAATCGACGCCGTCCTTGACGGCGATCGCCTTCACGTACCGGCGCCCGAACGCACGGCAGAGCTCCGCCGGCTCGCTGCCGTGGAACTGCAGAAGATCGAGCGGCACCGCGTCGAGCGCGGCGCGCACCGCAGGCGGCTCGGGGTCGACGAACAGGCCGACGACGGTCACGTAGGGCGGCAGCGCGCCGACGATCGCGCGTGCCTGCGCATGCGAGACCACGCGCGGCGTGCCCGACCAGAAGATGAGGCCGATGGCGTCCGCGCCGGCCTGCGCCGCGGCGAGCGCGTCCGGGATGCGTGTGATGCCGCAGATCTTGACGCGCGTCCTGGAGCGCGAGTCGTCGAAGGTCATCGTCGTGCGGCGTGCGGCGTCAGGCGAGCGTGAGCGGGAGGTCGCGTCGCGTCGGCGGCAGCGCGAAGCGCGCATCGTAGCTCGCTCCGAGGAAATACAATCCGTCGGATGCGAAGGTCGGCGCGCCGCGCGTGCGATCCGCCGCCTCCAGCAGCTCCGTCATCCACTCCGGCGGCCGCTTGCCGGCCCCCACCTCGACCAGCGCCCCGACGATGTTGCGGACCATGTGATGGAGGAACGCATCGGCGCTCAAATCGATGCGAACGATCGATCCAGCACGCACGACGCGCAGTTCGGAGATCGTCTTCACCGGCGACTTCGCCTGGCACTGGGCCGCGCGAAACGACGAGAAGTCGTGCGTGCCGAGGAGCCGCCGTGCCGCTGCCTGCATCGCCGCCGCGTCGAGCGGCGCGTGATGCCAGCCGACGTGCCCGGCCGCAAGTCCCGGACGCTCGGGGCGATTCTGGATCAGGTAGGTGTAATGGCGCGCATGCGCTGCGAAGCGCGCGTGGAAGTCCTCCGGCACGCCCATGCACCAGAGCACGGCCGCCGCGGCCGGCAAGTGCGCGTTGACACCGCGCACCCAGGCCGGCGGCGGCCGCGCGACCGGCGCGTCGAAATGCACGATCTGCGACGTGGCGTGCACGCCGGCGTCGGTGCGCCCCGCTGCGACTACGCGCACCGGCGCGCCCGCGATGGCGGCGAGCGCGCGCTCCAGCGCATCCTGCACGCTGCAACCCGAAGGCTGCGATTGGAACCCGCAGAAATCGCGTCCGTCGTATTCGAGGGCGAGCGCGCGGCGCATCGACGTACGTTACCGCACGGAGGGATAAAAAAACGGCGGGCCGGAAAGCACCCGCCGTCCCCATAGGTTACTTACGCGTCAGGCGCTGAGCCGCTGGAGCAGCGACTGCGCCTCCGACTTCTGGCTGTCGTCGCCTTCGTGCAGCACTTCCTGGAGGATCTCCCGCGCGCCGTCGACGTCGCCCATCTCCTGGTACGCCTTGGCCAGATCGAGCTTCGTCGCCGCATCGTGCCATTGGCCGTCGAGAACCGATGGCGTCGGATCGTCGACCGCCGGCCGCTCGGGATCGAACGACAGATCCAGCTTGTCGAGGTCGAGCGACGCGCCGGGGTGGCCGAACGGCGAGGTCGCCGGCGCGGCGGCGGCGAGCGACGGCGCGGGAGCCGGCTCGGAACGCTTGAGCGGCGCCGGGCGCTCGTCGTCGTCGAGGTGAAAGTCGAGGTCGAAGCGCGGCTGCTCGGCGGGCGTATCGACGCGCGTCGTGAGCTCGTTCGCGACATCGACGAGGTGCGGCTTCTCGAACAGTGGCGCGGCCCGCTCCGCTTCGCGTGCGGCAAGCGCGCTGGTAAGGGAGCCCTCGGACTCCTCCGACACGCGGGCGGTTTGCGCGGCCGCGGCGACGGCGGCCACCGGAGTGGACTGCGGCGAACTGCGCGCGAGCGCGTCCTGCGCACCGGCGAGGATGTCGGCCGGCGACTTCGCGACCGGCTCGGAGGCGGGCGAGATCGAGATGTCGCCGTCGTTGAACGCCGGCGTGGCGTGCAGCGGCGAGCGCGCCGGGGCGGCGGGCTCGGGCGTCGCGGGCGTGGCCGGCTTCGCGCTCGCCGCGTCCTGGAACATCGGGTTGCTCGGATCGAGCTGGCGCCCGAGGGTGACCGCCTTGTGCCAGACGTCGCCCTGCCCGTGGCTCACCGCGAAAAGCTCGGAGGCGACCGTCTCGAACGCCTGCGGCTTGTTGTGCTGCGAATGGATCTCCAGGAGCTTGAGGTAGATCTCCTGCCGCTGCGGATCCTTCTTGAGCGCGTCCTTCAGGATCTCCTCGGCCTGCGCGTCGCGGCCGTAGGCCAGATACACCTCGGCCTCCGCGATCGGATCGACCTCGTCGGTGTCGATGTTGCCGAGGCCCTCGCGGCTGAAATCGCTCGCGAGCGAATTCTCGCCGGTGTTGACGACGCCGCCGCCGGTCGATCCGAAGACGGTGTTCGTCTTGATGTCGGTGCCCGAGATGATGCTGTCCTCGAACTTCGTCCCCTTGCGGCGGCGCGCGGCGACGATGCCGGCGATGCCGCCGAGGATCGCGAGCGCTGCAACGCCGAGCGCCCAGTTCGGCGTGCTCGACAGCAGGTCGGCGAAGAATCCCGGGGGCTCCGCCTTCGG
>JBLMWW010000155.1:0-16490 GCA_050257435.1 Rudaea sp. | reverse complement strand
CTATTCCATCTTCGTGGACGGGGGCAAGCGAGCGCTTGCAGGTTCGCACCGGGCATGCGACCTCGCGACAGTCGCCGTCGCGCTTGACAAAAGTCGGACGTTCCGGCGCAACCAAGCGCGTGGTTTACGGCGTAAAAGCCGCGGGTGGGCGCTTCGCCGATATCGCCGAATGCAGGTGGAGGCGGGGGTCGGAATCGAACCGGCGTCCACGGCTTTGCAGGCCGCTGCATGACCACTCTGCCACCCCGCCAGGAGTGGGTGCCACCGCGCGCTGGCGCATGTATACGCGCGGCCGGCCAATGAAAAGGGAGAGCGTGTCACGGCTCTCCCCGGGGAAACTGGAGCGGGATACGAGTCTCGAACTCGCGACCTCAACCTTGGCAAGGTTGCGCTCTACCAACTGAGCTATTCCCGCGGAGGCTCGAAATTATAGCATCGCGCAGTGCCGTCTCAACCGCGTTCCCCGCCGGTCAGCGCGCCGGTGCGCCGAGAACTGCTGCGACCGCGTCCGCCACGTAGTCGATGTTCTTCGCGTTGAGCGCCGCGACGCAGATGCGCCCGGTATCGATCGCATAGATCGAAAACTCTTCACGCAGCCGCTGTACCTGCGCCTTGGTGAGGCCCGAATACGAGAACATTCCGCGCTGGCGCCGCACGAACTCGAAGTCGTGGCCCGGCGCCCGCTCGGCGAGCTTCCGGACGAGCGAGTCGCGCATCTCCCGGATGCGCTCGCGCATGCCACCTAGTTCCCTTTCCCACAGCGCCCGCAGCTCGGGATTCGTCAGCACGAGCGCCACGATCTGCCCGCCGTGGGTCGGAGGATTGGAGTAGTTCGCGCGCACGACGCGCTTGAGCTGCGAGAGGACGCGCGTCGCCTCTTCCTTCCCGGCGGTCACGACCGTCAGCGCGCCCACGCGCTCACCGTAGAGCGAGAACGACTTGGAGAACGAGCTCGAAACGAAGAGCGGCCCCGCGCTCGCGGCGAACTTTCGGACCACCGCCGCGTCCGCATCGATGCCCTCGCCGAAGCCTTGGTACGCGATGTCGAGGAACGGCACGAGGCCGCGCGCACGAACGACGGCGAGTATCGCATCCCATTGCTCGGCGGTCGGATCGACGCCGGTCGGGTTGTGACAGCAGGCGTGCAGGACGACGACCGTTCCCGGCGCCATCGCTTCGAACGCCGCGCGCATCGCGGCGAAGTCGAGGCCATGCGTCGCGGCCTCGTAATACGGATAAGCGTTGACGGTGAAGCCGGCGGCTTCGAAAAGCGCTCGATGGTTCTCCCAGCTCGGATTGCTGATGAAGACCTGCGCGCCGGGCGCAAACCGCCGCAGGAAGTCTGCACCGATCTTGAGTCCGCCGGTGCCGCCGAGCGCCTGGACCGTCACCACCCGACCTTGCGCGATCAGCGCGCTGTCGCCCCCGAGGAGCAAGTGCTGGACGGCCTTGTCGTACGCCGGGATCCCGTCGATCGGCAGGTAGACGCGGGGCGCCGCCTTGTCGGTGATCTCGCGCTCCGCGCGCTTCACGCATTCCAGCAACGGCACCTTGCCGTTGTCGTCGCAGTAGACGCCCACGCCCAGGTTCACCTTGCGTGGATTGGCATCGGCATTGAAGGCCTCCGTGATGCCGAGAATGGGATCACGCGGCGCAAGGTCGACGGCGCCGAACAGCGATGCGGCAAGCGGAGCGTTCATTTCTCGAGTCCGTTGGGAGATTGCGCGAGGTGACCGCGCGCTAAACGCTATATTGTACCGCCCGAACGGCAATCGCTTGAGTCGGCACAGCATCGGCCCCATCTGCACTTTTCGCCGCCGCGACCTGATCCGATGGCACGCGCCGATACCCGACTCGAACCGCCGCCCAAGATCCCGCCGGCCACGGCGCTGCGGACGCTCGCCCGCGCGGCCCGCTTCCTGCGCCCCTACCGGCGGCAGATCACGCTCGCCGGCATCGGCCTGGTCGTTGCGGCCACGGCGGTCCTCGCGATCGGACAGGGACTCCGCTTCGTCGTCGACCGCGGCTTCGCGGCCGCGAATGCCCACGAGCTCGACCGCATGCTCGCGCTCACCCTGGTCGTCATCGTCGCCATGGCGGCGGCGACGTACATGCGCTTCTACCACGTGTCGTGGCTCGGGGAGCGCGTGACCGCCGATCTTCGCCGCACGGTATTCGATCACCTGGTGGATCTGCCGCCGTCCTACTTCGAGGCGGCACGCACCGGCGAAGTGATATCCCGCCTCATCAACGACACGACGATGCTGGAGACGGTCATCGGGTCGAGCGCCTCCGTGGCGATTCGCAATTCACTGCTGATGATCGGCGGCGTCGTGATGTTGATGCTCACGAGCCCGAAGCTCACGCTGCTCGTCCTGGCCGGCGTGCCGCTCGTGGTCTTTCCGATCATCCTGTTCGGCCGCAGGGTGCGCAGGCTGGCGCGCGCGACCCAGGATCGCGTCGGCGACGTGGGCGCGTATCTCGATGAATCGCTGCACGAGATCCGCACGATGCAGGCGTATGGGCACGAGCCGCACGATCGCCGCAATTTCGCTGAGCGCGTGGAGGAGGCGTTCGCAACCGGCGTGCGCCGCATCCGTCAGCGCGCGCTGCTCGTGGCCGCGGTGATCGTGCTCGTCTTCGGCGCGGTCGGCGTGATCCTGTGGATCGGCGGCCATGACGTCGTCGAGGGACGGTTGTCCGCCGGTCAGTTGTCCGCGTTCGTGTTCTACGCCGTCGTCGTGGCCGGCGCGGTCGGCTCGCTTAGCGAAGTCGTCGGCGATTTGCAGCGGGCTGCCGGCGCAACGGAGCGGCTCTTCGAGCTGCTGTCGGTCGAACCGGTCGTTCGCGCGCCGTTGCATGCGGTGGCGATGCCGGCGGACGGGGAGGGGCGCATCGCCTTCGAGAACGTCACCTTTCGCTATCCGTCGCGGCCGGATGCGCCGGCGCTCGATCGCCTCGCACTGGACGTGCGCGGGAGCGAGAAGGTCGCGCTGGTCGGCCCCTCCGGTGCAGGCAAGAGCACGGTGTTCCAGCTGCTGTTGCGCTTCTACGACCCGGAGGCGGGACATATTCGGATCGACGGGGTCGATCTGCAAACCGCGGATCCGCGCGAGGCGCGCCGCCGGGTGGCGCTGGTGCCCCAGGACCCGGTGATCTTCGCCGGTTCGGTGCTCGACAACGTGCGTTATGGGCGGCCGGACGCCACCGAGGCAGAGGTGCGGGCGGCGTGCGATGCAGCCTACGCGACCGAATTCATCGAGGCGTTGCCGCAGGGCCTCGCCAGTCCGCTGGGCGAGCGAGGCGTCCGCCTCTCGGGGGGACAGCGGCAACGTCTCGCGATCGCGCGTGCGATCCTCGCCGACCGTCCGATCCTGCTCCTCGACGAGGCCACGAGCGCCCTCGACGCCGAAAGCGAGCGCATCGTGCAACGCGCGCTGGCGCACCTGATGGCCGGGCGTACCGTGCTGATGATCGCGCATCGGCTCGCCACCGTCCGCCATGCCGACCGCATCGTCGTGATGGATAGGGGACGCATCGTCGCGGTCGGAACGCACGACGTGCTCGTGCGCGACAACCCGCTGTATGCGCGGCTGGCCGCGCTGCAGTTCGGAAGTCCGGTCGAGCGGGCACCTGCTGCTGAAACGCTTTCGGAACTAAAATGATCGGTTCGCCCCTTCCCCGCCATTCGCAATGATCGTCCGGTATCCCGACAGTCCCTACGAGCTCCACCAGCCCTTCGAGCCCTCGGGCGACCAGCCGGAGGCCATCGCGAAGCTCACGGAAGGCCTCGCCGACGGGCTCTCGTTCCAGACGCTTCTCGGCGTCACCGGCTCGGGCAAGACGTACACGATGGCCAACGTGATCGCGCGCAGCGGCCGGCCGGCGCTCGTGCTCGCGCCGAACAAGACGCTTGCCGCGCAGCTCTACTCGGAGTTCCGCGAGTTCTTCCCGAGCAACGCCGTCGAGTACTTCGTCTCGTACTACGACTACTACCAGCCCGAGGCCTACGTACCGTCGCGCGATCTCTACATCGAGAAGGACAGCTCGATCAACGAGCACATCGAGCAGATGCGTCTGTCGGCGACGAAGGCGATCCTCGAGCGCCCCGACTGCATCATCGTCGGCACCGTGTCGGCGATCTACGGCATCGGCGACCCGACCGAATACCACAGCATGATCCTGCACCTGCGCCAGGGCGACCGGCTCACGCAGCGCGAGGCGATCAAGCGGCTGACCGAGATGCAGTACCAGCGCGCCGAGCTCGATTTCCGGCGCGGCACGTTCCGCGTGCGCGGCGACGTGCTCGACATCTTTCCGGCGGAAAACGCGGAGAACGCGGTTCGCGTATCGCTCTTCGACGACGAGGTCGAGACGCTCCAGCTCTTCGACCCGCTGACCGGGCACTTGCGCCACAAGATGGCGCGCTACACGGTCTTTCCATCGTCCCACTACGTCACGGGGCGCCAGAAGGTGCTCGACGCGATCGAGGGCATCAAGCACGAGCTCGCCGAGCAGAAGGAGCACTTCGTCTCCCAGATGAAGCTGATCGAGGCGCAGCGGATCGAGCAGCGCACGCGCTTCGACCTCGAGATGATGGCCGAGATCGGGTTTTGCAAAGGCATCGAGAACTATTCGCGCCACCTGTCCGGCCGCAACGCGGGCGAGCCGCCGCCGACGCTCATCGACTACCTGCCGCCGCGCGCCTTGATGTTCATCGACGAGAGCCATGTGACGATTCCGCAGGTCGGCGGCATGTACCGCGGCGATCGGGCGCGGAAGGAGAATCTCGTCAATTTCGGCTTCCGGCTCCCGTCGGCGCTCGACAATCGGCCACTGCGCTTCGACGAGTTCGAGCGTCTTTTGCCGCAGACGGTCTTCGTCTCGGCAACGCCGGCCGACTACGAGCAGAAGCATGCGGGACAGGTCGTCGAGCAGGTCGTGCGGCCGACGGGGCTCGTCGACCCGAGGCTCGAGGTGCGTCCGGCGGCCACGCAGGTCGACGACCTGCTGTCGGAGATCAACCTACGCGTGGCGCAAAACGAGCGTGTGCTGGTCACGACGCTGACGAAGCGCATGGCCGAGGACCTCACCGACTACCTCGGCGAGCACGGCGTGAAGGTGCGCTACCTGCACAGCGACATCGACACGGTGGAGCGGGTCGAGATCATTCGCGACCTGCGCCTCGGCGAGTTCGACGTCCTGGTCGGCATCAACCTGCTGCGCGAGGGCCTCGACATTCCCGAGGTATCGCTCGTCGCCGTCCTCGACGCGGACAAGGAAGGGTTCCTGCGCGCGGAGCGCTCGCTGATCCAGACGATCGGCCGCGCGGCACGCCACATCAACGGCACGGCAATCCTTTACGGCGACCGGATGACCGATTCGATGCGGGCGGCGATCTCGGAGACGGAGCGTCGCCGCGCGAAGCAGATGGCGTACAACGCGACGATGGGCATCACGCCGAAGGGCGTCGAGAAGCGCATCAAGGACATGATCGACGGCGTGTACGACATCGACGAGGAGCGCAGGGAGCAGAAGGCGGCCCAGGCCAAGGCCAGGTACGCGGCCATGCCCGAGAAGGACCTCGAAAAGGAGCTGCGCCAGATCGAGAAGCAGATGATCGACGCGGCGAAGAACCTCGAGTTCGAGCGCGCGGCCGAGCTGCGTGACCGGCTCTACAGGTTGCGCGAGACGCTCTTCGGTGTGGCGCTGCCGACGGAGACGTAGGACGCCGCGGCCCTTACTTCCCCGCCTCCCGCAGCATCCGATCGCGCATCGCGACGTCGACGTCGAGGTACTTCCAGGAAAAGCCGAAGGGCGAGGGCCAGTAGCCTTGCACCCACGGGTGATACAGGACGTTGCCGACACCGAACGTGTGGAGCAGCATCGGCATGTAGGCCTGCGAGATCTCCGACATCTTCCGCGCCAGCGCGATCCGCTCGGGGCCGGCCGGGGTGCGGAGAAAGGCTTCGTACGCCGCGTCGTAATCGGCTTGCCGGAACTGCGACGGATTCGTGTCGCGCGGCGACTTGCCCCAGAGCGTCTGGAGGATCTGGTATCCCGACGGCTCGAGCGAGCGGTAGCCGAGATTGAACATCGGCAGCTTGCCGGCGCGACTTAGGTTCAATAGCTCGGCGAAGGTCTGTTGCACGACCCGCATGCGGATCCCGATCGCGTCCATGTTCTTCTTCCACAGCGTATCGGCTTCGCGATACCACGACTCGGGAAGCGTTCCCCGCACGACCGTGAGCGGCTTGCCGTCGGGTGTTTCGCGGTAGCCGTCGCCGTCCCGGTCCCTGAAGCCAAAGCGGTCGAGCAGGGCACGCGCCCCGGCGGGGTCGTAGATCGACTTGGCCGGCAGGCTCGGGTCGTGCCCGCTCACGCCCGGCGGCAACAGCTGGTTCGCCGGCAACGCATTGCCGGCGAAGAGCACGCGGATCATTTCGTCCACGTCGAAGCCCATCCCGATCGCGCGCCGCAGCGCGATCTGCGCCTTCGCATAGCCGCCGACGGTCGGATCCTCCAGGTTGAAATAGGTGAACGTCACGCTCGGCACGCCGAAGCGCAGGTGACGTATGCCACGTCGCACGAGATCGGGCCGCAGCTTGCCGTTCTCCATGACGCGCTTGGTGTCGTCGCCGCCGAGCGCCACGTAGTCGAGGTCGCCCTGCGTGAAAGCGAGGATTTCGGGCTGGGACTCCTCGATGATGCTGATCTCGATGCGGCCGATTTGCGGCAACGTCTTGCCGCGCATGCTGCGCACGAGGTTCTGTTGGGGTGCGCTGGCGTTCTCGGGAAAGACCGTTTTTCGATAATCGGGATTGGCTTCCAGAACGACCCGGGAAGCGGCTTTCCATTCCTTGAGGCGATAGGGACCGGTGCCGACCGGGTGGCGCATGACGTCGGCGCCCGCCGCTTCGACGACCTCGCGCGCGACGGCCATCATCGGCAGGCCGGCGAGCCGCTCGAGCATCGTGTAGTCGGCATGTGCAAGCCGGATGACGAGCGTGTGGCGGTCGGTGGCGCGCAGGCCTTCGATCGGCGCGTCGTAATCGAATTTCCCCCCGGGCTTGCGCGCGGCGTCGACGACGGGTCGCGCCCCGATGATGAGGTCGGTCAACGCCGGGTCGCCGCCTCCGCGCAGGTTGGGATCGAGCGAGCGTCTGATCGAGTAGGCGTAATCCTCGGCAACGAGTTCGCGCGGCTTCCCTTTGAATGCCGGATCATCGGCAAACCGTATCCCCGTCTTCAAGCGGATCGTCCATGTCTTGCCGTCGTCGGTGACGACCGGCATCGACGAGGCGGTGCACGGTACGACTTTCGATCCCGTCGACAGGTACTCGAATTCGTACAGGGCCTCGAAGATCCCCGACGCGACTCGCGTCGAGTAGAGATCGGTGCCCTGCTGCGGATCGAGGCTCGTGATGTCGGACGACGCGATGCGCAACACCTTGCGCATGTCCGCGGCATGAGGTGCGGGCGCAAGGCATACGAGCAGCAGGGCGCAGAGCAGCGCAGTCAGTTGGCGGTGAAGTGCGATCTTCGACATGGGCAGGCGAAGGCGAAGGCGAAGGCTGCCCGCCAGCGTAGCGCGAGCCTTATACTGCCGTGTACCGCGGGTGTCACGGATGCAGGCGGCCGACGAACGACACCCCGGATGATCGCACGACTCGCGACCCTGTTCTTCGATTCGACAGCCAGGAGCGGACATGGAGCTTGCCAACCAGGTCGCGATCGTCACCGGCGCGGCAAGCGGCATCGGCCGGGCGATCGCCACTCGTTTCGCGCGTGCCGGCGCGCGCGTCGTCATCGCCGACCTCGATGCAAGCGCCGCCGCGTCGGCGGCGCGCGAGATCGACACCGATCCCGCCCGCGCCATGGGGCTCGCGATGGACGTCACCGACGAGCGCGCGGTCGAGTCGGGCGTTGCCGAAGTGGTCGCAAAATATGGCGGCGTCGACATCCTCGTCAGCAACGCAGGCATCCAGATCGTGCACCCGCTCGAGGAATTCTCGTATGCCGAATGGAAGAGGATGCTCGCCATCCACCTCGATGGTGCCTTCCTGACGACGCGCGCGTGCCTGCCGCACATGTACAGGGCCGGGCGGGGATGCCTGATCTACATGGGCTCCGTTCATTCGAAGCTCGCGTCGGTCTTCAAGGCGCCTTACGTCACGGCCAAGCACGGCTTGATCGGGCTCGCGAAAACCATGGCGAAGGAAGGCGCCGCGCACGGCGTTCGCGCGAACGTCATCTGCCCGGGATTCGTTCGCACGCCGCTCGTGGACAAGCAGATTCCCGAGCAGGCTCGCAAGCTCGGCATCTCCGAAGAGGACGTCGTTCGCAACGTGATGCTCAGGGACACGGTCGACGGCGAGTTCACGACGCTCGATGACGTCGCCGAGGTGGCATTGCTCTTCGCGGCGTTTCCGAGCAGCGCGCTGACCGGGCAGTCGCTCGTCGTGAGCCACGGCTGGTACATGCAATAGAGCGGGCGGTCATGCCGCCTGGCCGAGGACGCGATTGAGCTCGGTCATGGCCGTGGGCTTGATGAGGTGATGGTCGAACCCGGCCTCCTTCGCGCGTTCCCGGTCCTCGGGCTTGCCGTAGCCGGTGAGGGCGATCAGGACGATGTCTCGCAATTGGGGCCGTGACCGGATCTCACGCGCGAGCGCGTAGCCGTCCATCCCCGGCAGCCCGATATCCAGGAACGCGAGGTCGGGCCGTCGTTCGTCGATCATTCGCAGGGCGGAACGTCCCTCGTACGCGACGGCGACGTCATGGCCGGCGTCTCTCAGCAGCATCGCGAGACTCTCCACGGCGTCGATGTTGTCATCGACCAGGAGAAGCCGTCGATGGTGCGTTGTTTCGCCAGCCGCTTTCGCGGGTCCGACATCGTCCGCGGCGTCTGCAGCCGGCAGGCAGAACGCGAAGCAGCTCCCGCAGCCGCGCCCGCGGCTTCGTGCGCGTACGCGCCCGCCGTGCATCTCGACGATGCCGCGAACCAGCGTAAGACCGATTCCGAGTCCTCCGTGACGGTGATCGAGCGAGTCGTCGCCTTGCGTAAAGAGATCGAACACGGATGGGAGGATGTCTTGCGCGATTCCGATGCCGTCGTCGCGCACGCGCACGGCGACCATGTCGCGTCGGCGCCGCACCGACAGCCAAATGCGGTGATCCTCGGGCGTGTACTTGGCAGCGTTGTTGAGCAGGTTGCCGACCACCTGCGTGATGCGGGCCGGGTCGGCGTTCACCATGGCGGGCACAGAGGGCAGGCGAACGACAAGCTTCTGCCGCTTGTCCTGCATGATCGGCTCCGTTGTCTCCACCGCCTGCCCGACGGATGTGCGCAGGTCGTAGCGTTGCCGCTGGAGCTGGACCTTCCCCTGCGTGATGCGCGAAACGTCGAGGAGGTCGTCGACGAGGCGCGCGAGGAGCGCCACCTGGCGGCCGACGATGTCGGCGGCACGCCCGAGCATGGGGTCGTCACGCGACGCGCGACGAAAGAGCTCGCTGGCATTCTGGATCGGCGCAAGCGGATTGCGCAGCTCGTGCGCAAGCATGGCGAGGAACACGTCCTTGCGCCGGTCGGCGTCATGCAGCCTGGCCAGGAGACGCCGCAGCTCGTACTGCCGGTCGCGCCCCCGCAGCGCCGTGCGTGCAGCCGTGATGAACGTTCCGATGCGCACCGGCCGCTCGAGCAAGATGACGTTGGCGAGCGTTTCCATCGCCTGAACGGCCGCGGCAGAGTCGGGTCCGCCGCGCGTGACGGCAATCACGGGGAGATCGGACCATTGCGGCTGGGCGCTGAGGCGCGCCACCAGCTGGGCGGCGCGCTCGCCCGTGATGGCTTCCTCGGTGATCACGAGCGCACCTGCGCCGTTGGCAATCTCCCGGCACAGCGATTCGATGTCGTTGCATGCGTGTGTCGTGATGCCTGCGCGGCCGAGGATCCGGCTGGTATTGAGACCATCGCGAAGCGTAGGCGCCAGCACCAGCAGGCGGTGCTCGAGATCCGCCGTCGTGCTCATTGCGCCGTGCGCAGCAGGGGCGATTCGCCGCCCGTATAGGTCGGCGTTCCGGTGAGGACGCCGTTGAATTCCGTGAGCGGAGCGCCGATGAGGATGCCGCGCGGCCCGAACCCGAACTCTCGGATCGTCCGCTCGTGCCGCCCGCCACGACGCTTGAGGACGGAAATCGCCTGGCGCACCTCGCCGAAGGCTTCGAAATAGCGCAGAAGGATCACCGAGTCGGCCAGGTAGCTGGCGTCGACCGGTGTCGCCATTTGACCCACCATGCCGCTCTGGGCCAGCACCAGGATGCTGGTGACGCCGCGCATCCCGAGGTAGGACAGCAGCTCGTGAAGCTGCAGCGTCAGGAAACGTTCGTCCGGGATCGCGTTGAGGTAGCCGTTGAGGCTGTCGATGACGATGAGCCGCGCCGCCCGCTTCTCGACTTCGTCGCGCACGAGCTGCACGAGCTCGCCGACGGAGAGCTCGCCCGGATCGACCTGGCGCAGGCCCACGCGGCCGCTGTCGATCAGCTCGTCGATCGGCATGTCGAGACCCTCGGCCCGCTCGCGCAACGTGCGGTCGCTCTCGTCGAACAGGAACATCCCGACGCGCTCGCCGTTGCGTGCCATCTCGATCGCGTACTGCGTCGCGAAGGTGGACTTGCCCGCGCCCGCCGGACCGATGATCAGCGTGCTTGTCCCGCGGTCGGTGCCGCCGCCCAGGAGCGCGTCGAGCTCGGGCAGGCCGCTCGATACGAGGCTGGGCGCGAAGTTCAACGAATGCTCCGCGGCGACGAGCCGCGGGAAGATGCGAAGGCCGCCGGTGACGATGACGAAGTCGTGGAACCCGGGACGGTAAGCCCGGCCGCGCATCTTGACGATTTGCAAGCGCCGCTGCATGACGCCGTAGTCGGGCGTGCGAAGCTCGAGGCTTATGACTCCATGGACGATGCTCTGCACCTGAATGTCATGCGCGTCGGCGGAGCGGTCGTCCAGCAACAGAACCGTGCAGCGACGCCCGACGAAGAACTGCTTGAGCGCTAGGATCTGCCGGCGATAGCGCAGCGCGCTTTGCGCCATCAGCCTCAGCTCGGACAGCGAATCGAGCACGACGCGCGACGGCCGCATGACGTCCACGTCCCGCAGCACCCGCTCGGTCACTTCGGAGAGCTCGACCTCCGACGGGTAGAACATGGTGTTCTCGGCGTCCGAGGTGAGGCTCGCTTCCGCCGTGGCGAGCTCGGTCAGGTGGATGCCGTTCAGATCCCACCCATGCGAATGCGCGACCGCGCGCAGTTCGTCGGCAGTCTCCGACAGCGTGACATAGAGACCCTGCTCCCCGCGCGCGCGGCCCTCGAGCAGAAATTGCAGCGCGAGCGTCGTCTTGCCGGCGCCCGGGTCGCCTTCGACGAGATAAACGCGGTCGGCGGGGATGCCGCCGAACAGCACGTTGTCGAGGCCGGGAATTCCGACCGCCACGAGATCGGACGAAACGATCGGGCTCGTGTCCATTGATTGTTCCGCGCGATATGCCGGGAATGCCGGCAGCGACGGATTCTAACGAGCCCGGCGGCGAGGCTAAATCCGTGCCAGTCCTACATCATGCGCGACGCCACCGACAAGGCATGACCTGAAGATCTACCGGAAGACGTGGTGGCTGCACTTGACGGCTTCGGCGCGCGACGTATCGTTGCCCTTCAGCCGATTTCCACGACGTCGCGGACCCAATGGCGCTCAAGAAGGCTAAAACCGACCCCGTCCCGGACCGTTGGCGCACCGGCGTCCTGTTCGTTTGCATGGGCAACATCTGTCGCTC
The DNA here is from genome assembly GCA_050257435.1 of Rudaea sp. Classification (GTDB taxonomy): domain Bacteria; phylum Pseudomonadota; class Gammaproteobacteria; order Burkholderiales; family Casimicrobiaceae; genus VBCG01. The sequence continues at coordinate 4,662 of JBLMWW010000155.1, read as the reverse complement.
GCCGACCGCCGAGAGCGTATTTCGCGAGCACGTCAAGCGCGCCGGTCTGCTCGACGACATCCTGGTCGAGTCGGCCGGCACGGGCGACTGGCATGTCGGCCAGCCGCCGGACCGGCGAGCGATCCTGCACGCGCGCCGGCGCGGCTACGATCTCGAAGCGTTGCGGGCGCGACAGGTGCGGCGCGAGGACTTCGCGCGCTTCGACTGGATCCTCGGGATGGACGTGCGCAATCTGCGCGACCTCAAAGCTCTCCAGCCCCCGGGCTACACCGGATATCTCGGCCTGCTGCTGGACTTTGCGCCGGAACTCGGCGTTCGGGAGGTGCCCGATCCTTATTTTGGCGCGCCGGAGGGGTTCGAAACCGTTCTCGAATTGACCGAGCGCGCGTGTGCGGCGCTCCTTGCGCACGTGCAGGCGAGACTTCGATCACGCTAGTCGAGACCAGGGACGGGTGTGCTGCTGCCGTCCCTGGTTGCTTGGCAGGGGCGCTATGCGCCGTCGTGCTTGCGCGTTTCGATCATCTGCAGCGGCTCCTCGGGAACGACGACGCGCGGTGGGCGCACGCGGGCAGGACGCTGGGTTTCCGCCTCGGTTTCTTCGACCGGCTGCGCGGGAAAGCGCGTTTCGACCAGAACGAGGTCGGAATCCGCTGGCAGCGTGAGGCTCGGAAGCGGCAACTCGTCGACCGCAGGCACGCTGGGAGTGCTCGGCGGAGGCGCCACCTCGACGAATGACTCGCTTGGTGCAGACGGGGCAGGGCGCACCGAAGCCTCCTGGAACGGCTCCGCAATCGCCTCGCGCCGGACGGCTTCGACGGTGATCACGGGTGCTATGGCCGAGGATTCGGCGGGGGACGAAACGGTTTCGGAGAGCGCCGGCACTCCGGTCTCCTGACGTGGTGCTCGTTCCCCGCGCTCGGACCGATCGCCGCCGCGTCCTCGGCGGCCGCGACGCCGCCGGCTGCCGCCTTCGCGATGCTCGTCCGCCGCGATGGGTGCGCCGGGGGGTTCCGCGGTCAGCACGGCGGCAGCGGCATCCATCGGCTGGGCCGGTCGAGGCGATTCCCCGCGTTGCGCTTCGAGTCGCCCGCTTTCGCGCTTCTCGGCGCGTGCACTTTCGCGCGCCTCGGAGCGTTCGCTTTCGCGTATCTCTGCACGCGCGCCTTCGCGACCCTCGGGGCGACCGCCTTCCCGTGCGGAGCGTCCATTCTCGCGTGGTGCGCGACCGCCGGGCGGCTGTCCCTTGCCTTCACGTGCCTCGCGGCGACCCTCGCGACGCTCGCCTTCTCGCCGCGGAGGGCGCGAACCTTCGATCACGCCTTGCGCCTCGGTGCGCCGCGCTTCTTCCGCAGGTCGCGGCGCGCGAGCCTCGCGTTCGGGACGTCGCTCCTCGCGCCGCGGTTGGTCCTCGCGTCGTCCCTCGGAACGCGGTCGAGCCTCGCGGCCCCGTGGAGGCCGGCTTTCGCGAGTGCGTTCGGGTGCCGGCGCAGCGGCAGCGGCCGCGGCCGCCTCGGCTGGCTTCGTCGGTTGTGCGCGGAACCAATGCAGCATCCGCGACAGCCATGAATCGGGCGGACGCGGCGCCGGCGACTCGGTCGGCCGTCGCGGCGCGGCGGCGACGGGCGCAGGTTGGGGCGGCGTGATGCCCTTGACGACCGCTTCCTGACGCGGCTCCTTCCCTTCCTCCTTGCGCCCCGAGGCATCGACCTCTTCCGGTTGCTCCACCATCTGGAACGAGGCGGGCAGCGGCTCACCCTGGTTCAGCTCGTCGTGGCGCATCCGCTGGACGCTGTAGTTCGGCGTCTCGAGGTGTCGATTCGGGACGAGCAGGACGTTGACCTTGAAGCGCGTCTCGATATTGAGGACGTCGGCACGCTTTTCGTTCAGGAGAAACGTCGCGACGTCGACCGGAACCTGCGCGACGATCTGCGCGGTGTTTTCCTTCATCGCCTCCTCCTGGATGATGCGGAGGATGTGCAACGCCGTCGATTCGGTGCCGCGAATGTGGCCGATGCCATGGCATCGGGGGCACGGGATGTACGCCGATTCGGCGAGCGCGGGACGCAGGCGTTGCCGCGAGAGCTCCATCAGCCCGAAGCGCGAGATCTTGCCGAGCTGAACGCGCGCACGGTCGTACTTGAGCGCATCGCGCAATCGATTCTCGACCTCGCGCTGGTTCTTGGCGCTCTCCATGTCGATGAAGTCGATGACGATCAGGCCACCGAGGTCACGCAATCGCAGCTGCCGCGCGATCTCCTCGGCGGCCTCGAGGTTGGTGTTGAAGGCCGTCGTCTCGATGTCGCCGCCCCGCGTCGCGCGGGCGGAATTGACGTCGACGGCGACGAGCGCCTCCGTATGGTCGATGACGATGGCGCCGCCGGACGGAAGTGCCACCTGCCGCGAATACGCAGTCTCGATCTGGTGCTCGATCTGGAAGCGTGAGAAGAGCGGAACGTCGTCCTTGTAGAGCTTGACGCGGGACACGTTGTTCGGCATCACGTGTCCCATGAATTGCTGCGCCTGCTCGTGGATAGCTTCCGTGTCGATCAATAGCTCGCCGATGTCGGGGTGGAAGTAGTCGCGGATCGCGCGAATGACCAGGCTCGATTCCTGGTAAATCAGGTACGCGCCCGATTGCAGGTTCGCGGCGTCCTCGATCGCCCGCCACAGCTGAAGCAGGTAGTTGAGATCCCACTGCAATTCTTCCGACGAGCGTCCGATCCCCGCGGTGCGCGCGATGACGCTCATGCCCGCCGGCACGTCGAGTGACGCGACCGCGTCGCGCAGCTCGTTGCGTTCCTCGCCTTCGACCCGCCGGGAGACGCCGCCACCCCGCGGGTTGTTCGGCATCAATACCAGGTAACGGCCGGCGAGGGAGATGTAGGTCGTGAGCGCCGCGCCCTTGCTGCCCCGCTCGTCCTTGTCGACCTGGACGATCAGCTCCTGGCCTTCGCGCAACTGGTCCTGGATGCGACCGCGCGATTCACCCTCCGTATCGTCGCCGTTGCCTTCGGCGGCGCGGCGCGCGGGCTTGAGATATTGGCGCGAGATCTCTTTGAACGGCAGAAAGCCGTGGCGGTCGGTGCCGTAGTCGACGAAGCACGCTTCGAGCGATGGCTCGACGCGCGTGACCACGCCCTTGTAGATATTGCTCTTGCGTTGTTCCTTGGCGGCGGACTCGATGTCGAGGTCGATAAGCTTCTGACCGTCGACGATCGCCACCCGGAGTTCCTCCGCCTGGGTGGCGTTGAACAGCATACGTTTCATGGATGTATTCCCCGGCGCAGCGCGCAAGGGCAGGGGCGGTACGAAGGCGGGCGCTGGCCGGACGACCGGCCGCGCAGTGCTTACGCGGCGGTCGCGGGCGAAGACGGGCCATCGGCCGGCAGGTGCCGGACGATGCGAGTTGAGCGAGGCGGCTTGAACATGAGTTCGCTATGCCGGCACCGGGGCCGGACTCTCGTCGTGCGGTCTTCTTGTTCGCAGACTAGCGGAGTATCCGATCGCCCGCGGCTGGCGCTCGTGGCGGCCGCGGACGGGGCAGAATGATTCGCTTTGGCGCCGCGCAGCGATCGCTTCGAACCGGCCGTTGCCGGGTGCGGGAGCTGCGCTGTTCCTTTACCATCGCTACTTTTTTGCGTTTCTACACGCTCGGCGAGCGACTTAGCCGATCTCTTCGCCCCGCGACATGGCGAGGCCGCCGGGCGTTTGCGCGCTCGCAACGCGGCACCTCGTCCGTTTGCGAGCCGTGTGCACATTCGCACGACTTGCCGACAATTATAGAGGAATGAACGAGTTACGCAAGGACGGCGTCTCGTGGATCACCGTCGACGAGGAGGCAGCAGGGCAGCGCATCGACAATTTCCTGTTGCGACTCTTGAAGGGCGTTCCCAAGAGCCACGTCTATCGGATCCTTCGAAGCGGCGAAGTCAGGGTCAACAAGGGCCGGGTGGGGCCGGAGGCCCGGCTCGCGACCGACGACGTCGTCCGGATTCCTCCCATCCGCACCGCTGAGCGGGTCGTCGCGGTCGGAGCGGGGCCGCCGCGCACGTCCCCTGTGCGGCCGTTCATGCCGGCGATTCTGTTCGAGGACGACTGGCTGATCGCCGTGGACAAGCCCGCCGGGCTCGCCGTCCATGGAGGCAGCGGCATCGCGCTTGGCCTGATCGAGCAGTTACGCGTGTCGCGGCCGCGGGCGCCGTTCCTCGAGCTCGTCCATCGGCTGGACCGGGATACGTCGGGCGTCCTGCTGGTTGCCAAGAAGCGGTCGGCGCTCACATCGCTACACGCGCAACTTCGACGAGGGGAGATCGACAAGCGCTACCTGGTGCTCGTTCGCGGTCGTTGGCGCGACGCCAAGCGGATCGTCGATGTGCCGCTGCACAAGTTCTCTACCCGCGAGGGAGAGCGGCGCGTACGTGTCGAGGCGAGCGGGCGGCAGGCGACCACGATATTCAGGCTGGAGCGTGGGTGGCCTTCCCACGACCCGCCCCTCGCGTTATTGGAGGCCGAATTGAAGACGGGGCGCACGCATCAAATCCGGGTGCACCTCGCGCACCTCGGCCACGCGCTCGCGGGCGACGACAAGTACGGCGATTTCGCGTGGAACCGAGAGCTTGCGGGTGAAGGCTTGAAGCGAATGTTCCTTCACGCGCGCGTGAT
>JBLMWW010000154.1:0-14028 GCA_050257435.1 Rudaea sp. | reverse complement strand
GCCGTCAGTCGAAAATGGCTGGATGGCCACCCCGGAGCTTCCGAGCACCGCCGCGCCAACACCGCGACGCGTTGCCGGCAACGCGATCTTCTTTCCGGCCGCGGCGGCGTACGCGATCGTCGTGCTGCCGTTTTCCGTGCTGTCGATGCTTGGATCGCTTCACGCGTTCGCGGGACTCCTGAGTCCGGCCGGTCACGCGCACGAAATGTTGTTCGGCTTCGCGCTCGCCGTCGTCGCCGGCAATCAACTGGGTCCGCGCACACCGCGCACGCTCGCGCTGCTGTTCGCCACGTGGCTGTTGGCGCGCCTGACGTTTCTGTTCGTGCCGCACACGCCGCTCGCCGCCGTTGCGAACGCGGCGTTTCCGGCGCTCCTCGCGTGGCATCTCGCGCCGCGTCTCTTCACGAGCGCCAAGAAATGGCGCAACCAGGCGTTGCCGGCCGTCGTGACGGCGATCTGCGCGAGCGCAGTCGCGTATCCGTTGACCGTCGGCGAGGCGCTCGGGCCGGTGGTGGCCTGGCGCCTCCTGCTCGTCGCCATCGCGCTCTTCGCGCTGCTGTTGCTGTTCATGGGCGGGCGCCTGATCGCGCCCGCGGTCGCCGGTGCCTTGTACCGTCAGGGCGAAGACCTCGCCGCACGGGTGCAGCCGCGGATCGAAGGTGCGCTGATCGTCTCGATGGCGCTCGCCGCGCTCGCGCTCGCGCTGGAAGGTGTCGTGCGCCTGCCCGAGGCGATCGCCGCCCTCGCGCTGGCCGCCGCGGGCATGCTGGCCGCGGTTCGCATCGCCCGCTGGCGCCTGTGGCGCCTGCGCGGGCGGCCGGACCTGCTTTGCCTCGCCGCGGGTTACGCCTGGCTCGCCCTCGGCCTCGTGCTGCTCGGCGCGGCGCATGCGGGCCTCGCGCCCGGCGCATCCTCGTCAACCGTCGCACTGCACGTGATCACGATCGGCAGCCTGGGCACGCTCACGCTGAACGTCATGGCGATGACGCGCCTGTTGAAGGCGCGCCGCGGCCCGGCCAGCACGGCGCTGTCCGTCGTGGCGACGCTCCTGCTCGCCGCCGCGACGGTCTTGCGGGTGCTCGCGGGCTACGCGGTCGCCGATCCGCGCGCGCTCCTCCTCGCGGCATCGCTCGGATGGAGCGCTGCGTTCGGGCTGCTGCTGGCCTTGCTGCTCCGGCCCCTGCCGCCGCGGGCCGGGCGTCACGCTCGGGAGTCGATGCCGCAGCCGCGATCGTCGGCGTAACGACGCCGTCGAAGTAGCGACGCCCGACAGCGCCTGGATGCGGGCGCTCGTCCCGCCTCAGTGCGTGCCGCGCACCGCCCGGCTCTCGCTCCCGCGCCGGCTGCCGCGGCCCGTCCCGCCGCTGCTCGCGCGCGATCCCCGCGCCTCGAGCTGCTCCTTGCGTGCCGCGAGCTCCTGGCCGATTGCCTGCAGGTCGAGTCCGCTGCCGCGCACCTTCGGAAAGAGCTCGTTCTCCTCCTCCTTCACGTGGTGCTTGACGTACTCGGAGAGCACCTTGACGCCGGCGTCGTAGAGGGGGTCCTTCGCCGGCGCGGCCTCGAGGCGACCGATGATGTCCTTCAGCGTCTGGTGCTCGACGGCCGCCTCGTCCAGCAGATCCTTGTCCTCCTCTCCCTGCAGCGCCCTGCGCGCCGCCGGATAGAAGATCTGCTCCTCGATCTGCGCGTGCACCGTGAGCGCCTCGCAGATCTGCGCGACGAGCTGCATTTTCTCCGCGTCGCCGGCGTCGTCCTTGATTTCCTCGTATTGCCTGAACATCGCGTCGACCGCCTCGTGGTCGCGCTTCAAGAGGTCGAGCGCGTTCGCGCTCCCGTTGTCCTTCGTCATCATGCCGAACATGAACGTCTCCCGTGTCGTAACGCGAGTGAGACTCTACGGTGAACGCGCGCGCGATCCTGTCGGTTGCGGTCTGGATCGGGCGTAGGAATCGATGACCGCAGTAGAATCGGCCGGCAGGAGGCGGCGATGCGCTACGAGCTCTACTACTGGGCGGGCATCCAGGGCCGCGGCGAGTTCGTCCGGCTCGCGCTCGAGGAGGCGGCGGCCCGATACGTCGACGTATGCCGGCGCGCGGGTGGCGAGGACGCGATGGTCGCGCTGATGAGCGCGCAGGGCGAGCGCCGCCCGCCGTTCGCGCCGCCCTTCCTGAAAGCGAGGCGGCAGCTCATCGGCCAGACGGCCAACATCCTGTTCTTCCTCGGCACGCGCCACGCGCTCGCACCCGCCGACGAGGCCGGCCGCCTCTGGACGCACCAGCTCCAGTTGACGATCTCCGATCTCGTGAGCGAGGTGCACGACACGCATCATCCCGTCGCAGGCAGCCTCTACTACGAGGACCAGCGGGCCGAGGCGAAACGGCGCGCCGCAGGCTTCGTGCGAGAGCGGCTGCCCAAATTCCTCGGCTACTTCGAGGGCGTGCTGGCGCGTAACGCGGGTGCCGCCCGCTTCCTCGTCGGCCGCTCGGTCACGTATGCCGACCTGTCGCTGTTCCAGGTCGTCGCCGGCCTGCGCTACGCGTTTCCGAACGCCATGGCCGGCGCCGAAAGACGCTGCCCGCGACTCACCGCGCTGCACGACCGCGTGCGCGAGCGGCCGCGCATCGCGAGCTATCTAGCGTCGCCGCAGCGCATCGCGTTCAACGAGCACGGCATCTTCCGGCACTATCCCGAGCTCGACGCCTGAGTGCCGTCGGGGCCGCCCCCAAGGCACTCGCCCCCTCTGCTGGAGGACCGCGAAGCGGCCAGCTCCGAGGCAGGTCAATGACCCGCGGGCGTTTCTGATAACCTTCGGCGTCGCAGTGAAAGTCCGTAGGCGGTCGCATCCGCCGCGACCGCGTGATGAGCATCGCCAGCGAATTCGACCGGGCCTACCGGCTGCATCAGCAGGGCAAGCTGCGGGAGGCATTCCTGCGCTACGACGCCGTCCTCGCCGCCGACCCGGCCTTCGCTCCCGCGCTCCATTACTCGGGTGTCGTGCTTTTCCAGGCGGGAAAGATTCCCGAGGCGGCCGAGCGCATCCGCGCGTCGCTGAAGCTCGAGCCGGGCTCGCCGGACGCATGGTCGAACCTCGCGCTGGTGCTCGAATCGGCGGGTCGTCGCGAAGCCGCCGTCAACGCCCTCAAGGAAGCGGCGAAGCTCGCGCCGAACTCCGCGGAGATCCTGTCGAACCTCGCCGCGAGCGAGTTCGCGCTCGGTCGCGTCGTCGATGCGGAGGCCTCGGCCCGCCGCGCGATCGCGGCCGATGCCAGGCACCCGGCCGCGTGGCACAACCTGGCGCTCGCGCTCGAGCCGCAGGGCCGGCTGTTGGAAGCGATGGACGCGGCGTCGCGCGCTTGCGCGTCGAAGCCGGACGAGCCGGCGTACGCGGGCTTCAAGGCACAGCTCGAGGCCACCGCCGGCATGCACAAGAAGGCGCGCGCCACGCTCGATGCCGCGCTCGCGCGCCATCCCGATTCCGCGGCGCTGCAGTTCGAGCTCGCCGGCCTCCTCGAGCGCGAGAACGAGACCGAGCGCGCGATGCAGGCCTACGAAAACGTCGTGCGGCTCGAGCCCTCGCACGGGGCCGCGCTGTCGCAGCTGCTGTTCCTGCGGCAGCGAAGCGGCGACTATCACGATCTCGCGACGCTGCGCGCGCGCTTTCGCGACGGCGTCGCGCAGCGGCTGCCGCTCCTGTCGCCGTTCGTGCTGCTGTCGCAGCCGTCGACGCGCGCCGAGCAGCGTTGCTGTGCCGAGGCGTGGGCCGCGGCGGTCGCGCCAAGCCGTGCGGCCGCCGCGCTGCCGAAGCTGAACAGCGGGCGGCTGCGTATCGGCTATCTGTCGGCGGATTTCCATACGCACGCGACTGCCCACCTCGCGGCGGGGCTCTTCGAGCGGCACGACCGCGAGCGCTTCGAGGTGATCGCGTATTCGACGGGACGCGACGATCGCAGCCCGATGCGCGCGCGGCTCGTGCGCGCGTTCGACCGCTTCGTCGACGCCGCGGGCTGGCCCGCGCTGCGGCTGGCGGATGCGATTCGCAGCGATGCGATCGACATCCTCGTCGACCTCAAGGGGCATACGGAAGACGCGCCGCCGGGCGTCCTCGCGCTGCGTCCCGCGCCGATCCAGGCGCATTACCTCGGCTATCCGGGCACGCTCGGCGGCAATCTCGTCGACTACCTGATCGGCGACGAAATCGTGACGCCGCTATCCGACTGCGGCGACTACAGCGAGACGCTCGCACTGTTGCCCGGAAGCTATCAGGTCAACGATCGCGAGCGGCCGATCGGCGAGACGCCGGGGCGCGACGCGCTCGGCCTGCCCCGCAACGCCGTCGTCCTGTGCTGCTTCAACAGCGCCTACAAGTTCAATCCCGAGGTGCTCGACGCGTGGGCGCACGTCCTCGCGGCGGTCCCGGACGCCGTGCTGTGGCTGCTTTCCCGCCCGAGCGACGCGCGTTGGGTGAGCAACCTGCGGCGCGAAACCGTGCGCCGCGGCCTCGACGCGCGGCGCCTCGTGTTCGCGCACGCGCGTCCGAATCCCGAATATCTCGCGCTCTACCGGGCCGCCGACCTCTTCGTCGACACGTGGCCGTACAACGCGCACACGACGGCGAGCGATGCGCTGTGGGCGGGTTGCCCGCTCGTGACGCTGCGTGGCGAGACCTTCGCCTCGCGCGTCGCGGCGAGCCTGCTCACCGCCGTCGGCCTGCCCGACTTGATCTGCGACGACGTCGATGCGTACGTCGCGAAGATCGTCGCGCTCGCACGCAACGCGGACGAGCGAGCGCGGTTGCGCGCCCATCTCGATGGCCCCGGGCGGGCGAGCAGCCTGTTCGATACGTCGGCGACGACGCGCGCACTGGAAGCGGCGTACCTGGCGATGGCGGACCAGTATCGGCGGCAGGTGCGCGAGCCGATACGCGTGCGTCCGGTCGGGACGTAATCGCAATCGGGGCCTGATCGGGGGTCAGACTCGAATCTCCCCGGAGTCAGACTCGAAGCTCCCGCAGCGGAGATTCGAGTCTGACCCCGATTGACGAGTCTGACCCCGATTGACGACGAGGCGACCGCGACGATTCCGAGGTCGTCAGTCGCGCAGCCAGCCGATCGCCTGCCCGACGCGATCGACTCCCACGACGGTCACTTTTTCAATGACTTGCCGCGGCTTGTTCAGGTTTGGTATCACGACGGTTTCGAAGCCGAGCTTGGCTGCCTCGCGAATTCGTTCCTGCCCCCGTTGAACCGGTCGGATCTCGCCTGCGAGCCCGACCTCACCAAAAATCAGAGATTTTGCCGCTAATGGCTTGTTCTTCAACGAAGAACAGACCGCGAGCATCACGGCCAGATCGGCCGCCGGCTCGAGGATGCGCACCCCCCCGACCGCGTTCACGAACACGTCGAAAGCGCTCGTATCGACCCCGCCGTGACGGTGCAGAACCGCGAGCAGCAGTGCAAGACGCTGCGGGTCGAGGCCCACGGCGAGGCGGCGCGCGACGCCGCCGGACGCCGGATCGACGAGCGCCTGCACCTCGACGAGCAGCGGCCGTGAGCCCTCCAGCGTGGCGACGACCGCCGACCCCGGGACGCCCTCGGCGTGCTGGGACAGGAACAGCGCGGACGGATTGGAGACTCCGCGCAGTCCGCGCTCGGTCATCGCGAAGACACCCAGCTCGTTCGCCGCACCGAAGCGGTTCTTGATCGCCCGCACCAGCCGGAAGCTCGAATGCGGATCGCCCTCGAAATAGAGCACGGTGTCGACGATGTGCTCGAGCACGCGCGGGCCGGCGATCGCGCCCTCCTTCGTGACGTGACCCACGAAGAGCACCACGACGCCGCGCTGCTTGGCGAGTCGCGTCAGCTGCGCCGCGCACTCGCGCACCTGCGCCACGCTCCCCGGCGCCGAGGCGAGCGCCTCGGTGTAGATCGTCTGGATCGAGTCGATGACGACGACCTCGGGCGCCGTCGCGTCGATCGCCGCGACGATCGCCTCGAGCTGCACTTCGGCGAGCAACTCGAGCGGCGCGTTGACGAGGCCGAGCCGGCGCGCGCGAAGCGCGATCTGCTCGGCGGACTCCTCTCCGGTCACGTAGAGCGTGCGATGCGCGGCGCCGAGCGCGGCGCCCGCCTGGAGGAGCAGCGTCGACTTGCCGATCCCGGGATCGCCGCCGAGCAGGATCACGCCGCCGGGGACCAGGCCGTCGCCGAGCACCCGATCGAACTCCTCGAGGCCGGTGGGAATGCGCAAGGAGGCGCGCGGCGTCACCGCCGCAAGGGGCGTCACCCGCGAGCGCGCGCCCGCGACCCCCTCGAAGCGCGCCGGCGCGGGCGTGGCGAGCGTTTCGACGAGCGTATTCCAGGCGCCGCAGTGCGGGCACTGGCCCTGCCATTTCGGCGCCTGGCCGCCGCACTCGGTGCAGGTGTGGAGCGTCTTGGGCTTTGCCATCGGCGAGGGGCTTAGGGACGCGGCGAATGCCCGGCGGGCGGCGCCGCGCGGATTCGGGCCGCGCGCAGCCCGCGTATCATCGCATCATGCGCATGCTCGTCGCCGTGCTCGCCCTCGTGCTCGCGCCGCTTGCGCACGCGCAGCAGCCCTCCCCTTACGCGATCGACATTCCGGCGTGGTTCACCGAGACGTTCCTCGACTTTCGCGAGGACGTCGCCGACGCGGCGCGCGAAGGCAAGCGCTTGATGCTCTACTTCGGGCAGGACGGGTGCCCGTACTGCAAGCAGTTGATGGTGGTCAACTTCTCGCAGCGCTCGATCGTCGAGAAGACGCGCAAGAATTTCGTAGCGATCGCGCTCAACATCTGGGGCGACCGCGAAACGCACTGGATCGACGGCCGCTCGCGCACCGAGAAGGAGCTCGCGCGCTTCCTCGACGTCCAGTTCACGCCGACGCTCCTGTTCCTCGACGAGCATGCGAAGGTGGTGGCGCGCCTCGACGGCTACTATCCGCCGCAGAAATTCGAGGCGGTGCTGGACTACGTCGCCAACCGCATGGAGAACAAGGTGCCGCTCGCCGATTACGTGCGCCAGGCGGCGCAGGCGCCGGCGAGCCCGCGCCAAAACGACCAATCGTTCTTCCTGCCGCCGCCTTACGATCTGCGGCGCAAGGCGGACGCGAAGCCGCTCGCGGTCATCTTCGAGACCACCGACTGCGCCGCGTGCGACGAGATGCATCGCGACGCGTTCACGCGGCCGGAAGTGCTCGCACAGGTCGCGCATTTCGACGTCGTGCGCTTGGCGCTCGGCGCGCCGACGCCGCTGCTCACGCCCGATGGCCGCGCGTCGACCGCCGGCGCCTGGGCGCGCGAGCTCGGCATCACGTATACGCCGAGCGTCGTCTTCTTCGGGGCGCACGGCGCCGAAGTGTTCCGGGTGCGCGCGTACGTGCGTCCGTTCCATCTCGCGTCGGCGTTCGACTACGTGGCGAGCGGCGCGTATCGCGAAGAGCCGTCGTTCCAGCGCTTCATCCAGCAGCGCGCCGAGCGCATCCGCGAAGAGGGCGGCAGCGTCGACCTCTGGAAATAGCGCGCCCGCGCGCGCTTGCATCACGACAGCTCGGCTGGGTGCGCGACCGCCGTCCCGAGCTTGCCGACGACGACGCCCGCCGCCTCGTTGGCGATCTGCATCGCGTCGGGCAACGGCGCGCGCGCGGCCAGCAAGGCGCCGAGCGTCGCGATGACCGTGTCGCCGGCGCCGGAGACGTCGAACACCTCGCGCGCCTGGGCGGGAACCGTGAGTGCGCCGCCCGCGGTGTAGAGGGACATGCCCTCTTCGGAGCGCGTGATCAGCAGCGCATCGAGATCGAGCTCCCGCCGCAGCTTCTCGGCTCGTCGCGCGAGGTCCTCCTCGTCGCGTGCGCGGCCCGCGACCTGGCGGAATTCCACAAGATTGGGCGTGATGACGCTTGCGCCGCGATAGCGCTCCCACTCGTCGCCCTTCGGATCGACGAGCACGGGCTTGCCGGCCGCGCGAGCGCGCTCGATCATCGTGGCGATGTGCGCCAGCCCGCCCTTGCCGTAGTTGGAGAGCACCAGCGCGTCGGCCTTCGCGAGCAGCCGGTCGAACTCGGCGAGGTGCGAGGCGAGAAGCTCGTGCGGCGGCGCGGTCTCGAAGTCGATGCGCAGCAGCTGCTGCTGGCGCCCGATGACGCGCAGCTTCACCGTCGTCCTGAGCGCACCGTCGCGCAGGAATGAAACGCCGATGCGCGCGTCGTCGAGCAGGCGCAGCAGCGCGTCGGCGGGCTCGTCGTCGCCGGTCGCCGACAGCAGCATCGCGCGTGCGCCGAGCGCGGCGACGTTGCGCGCGACGTTCGCCGCCCCACCGGGGCGTTCCTCGGCGCGCGCGATCTTCACCACGGGCACCGGCGCCTCCGGCGAGATGCGCTCGACGTCGCCGAACCAGTAGCGGTCGAGCATGACGTCGCCGACGATCAGGACGTTCGCCTGCGCGACGCGTGATTGCCATTGCGAGAAGCGCGCGCTCATATGGCCCCCCCACGCTTGCGGCTCGACGAACGCCGTTCGTGCTTCGCACTCACGTGTTCGCCCTTCTTGGGGCGGCCGTGCGGGCTCACGCGCTGCGCTGGCCCCGAGGGGGCGCGATTCGCGCGTCGGGGAGGCCCTGCGGCGCCTGTATGTTGTCCACTCATCGGCGCCCGATCGAGACGTGCTCGAAACCCGCGGCGCGCACGACGCCGGGCTCGTAGAGATTGCGCCCGTCGAAGATCAGGGGTTGCTTCATGCGACGCTTCAAACCCTCGAAGTCGGGGCTGCGGAACTCCTTCCATTCGGTCACGATGACGAGCGCATCCGCCCCCTCGCACGCGGCGATCGGATTGCTCGCGAAGGTGAGATGCGGCATTTCGCCCAGCAGGCGGCGCGCCTCGTCCATCGCGACCGGGTCGTACGCGGCGATCGCCGCACCGCGACGCGCGAGCGCGTCGATCACGACGCGCGACGGCGCCTCGCGCATGTCGTCGGTGTTCGGCTTGAACGCGAGGCCCCAGATCGCGAACCGCCGCCCGGAGAGATCCTCGCCGAAGCGCGCGACGATCTTGTCGACCAGCACCCTCTTCTGCGCCTCGTTGGCCGCGTCGACCGCCGCGAGCACGCGCAAGGGTGTACCGGCTCGCTGCGCCGTGTGCTTTAGCGCGCGCACGTCCTTGGGAAAGCAGCTCCCGCCGTACCCGACCCCCGGGTAGAGGAACTGCCAGCCGATGCGCGGATCCGAGCCGATCCCCTGGCGCACCGCCTCGATGTCGGCGCCGAGCCGCTCCGCGAGGTTCGCGAGCTCGTTCATGAACGAGATGCGCGTCGCGAGCATCGCGTTCGCCGCGTACTTGGTGAGCTCGGCGGAGCGCACGTCCATCACGAGCAGGCGCTCGTGGCTGCGCTGGAAGGGCGCGTAGATGTTGCGCAGGATCGCGATCGCCTGCTCGTCGTCCGCGCCGACGACGATGCGATCGGGCTTCATGAAGTCCTCGATCGCCGCGCCCTCCTTGAGGAATTCCGGGTTCGACGCCACGGCGAACGGCACCTGCACGCCGCGCGCCGCGAGCTCGTCCGCGATCGCGGCGCGCACGCGATCGGCAGTGCCGACCGGCACCGTCGACTTGTCGACGACGAGCGTCCATTGCGTCATGCGCCGGCCGATGTTGCGCGCGGCCTGGATCACGTACTGCATGTCGGCGCTGCCGTCCTCGTCCGGCGGCGTGCCGACCGCGATGAACTGCACGCTGGCATGGCCGACCGCGGCGTCGACGTCCGTCGTGAAGCGCAGGCGCCCCGCGGCGACGTTGCGCCGGATCATCGGCTCGAGCCCGGGCTCGTGGATCGGCACGCCGCCCATTTCGAGGATGTCGATCTTGCGCGCGTCGACGTCGAGGCACAGCACCTCGTTGCCGACCTCGGCCAGGCAGGTGCCGGTGACGAGCCCGACGTAGCCCGTGCCGATCATCGTGATTCTCATGCTTCGTACCCCAGCGAGCGGTTGATGGCGGCGAGCGCGGCGACGGGATCGCCGGCGCCGGTGATCGGGCGCCCGATGACCAGGTAGTCGGCACCGCTTTGCGCCGCGTCTTCGGGCGTGACGATGCGCGACTGATCGTCCGCGCGGCTTCCCGCGGGCCGGATGCCCGGCGTGACAAGTGCAAAATCCGCGCCGAATGCCAGGCGCAACGCGGGCGCTTCGCGCGCGGAACACACGACGCCGTCGAGGCCGCTGGCGTGTGCGAGCGCGGCGAGCTTTTGCGAATGCGCCGCGGGATCGGCGTCGACACCCGTCTCGCGCAACGCCGGCTCGTCGAGGCTCGTCAGGACGGTGACGGCGATCAGCAGCGGCCGCGCGACGCCCGCCTGCTCTGCGGTCGACCGCACGGCGTCACGCGCCGCCTCGAGCATCGCCCGTCCGCCTGCGGCATGCACGTTCAGCATCCACACGCCGAGGCGCGTCGCGGCGGCGCAGGCCTGCGCGACCGTGTTCGGAATGTCGTGGAACTTGAGATCGAGAAAGACGTTGAACCCGCGCGCGACCATCCAGCGCACCGGCTCGGGCCCGGCGACGACGAACATCTCCTTGCCGACCTTGAGCGCGCAGCGCGCGGGGTCGAGTCGATCGGCCAAAGCGAGCGCGCGCATGGGGTTCGCGAAGTCGAGCGCGACGACGACGCGCGGGCGTCGTGCGTCGCGCATGGCCGGGTGCGAGGCGTGGGTGGGCATCATGCGTAGCCGTCGGGAGTTTCGGTGCGCTTCGGGGAATACGTTTCCCATTTCTGGCAACCGGGACAGCGCCAATAGTATTGCCGCGCGCGAAACCCGCAGTTGTCGCACTTGTAGAGCCCGAGCCGCTTGATGTGCTGCGAGACGAGCGCCTTGACGAGCTCGAGATCGTGGCGGCGCTCCGGCGGTGCCGCGAGCAGTTGCGCCTCGAGCAGCCGGTCGAGGCCGATCAGCGTCGGGTTGCGCGCGAGCTCGTCCTTGACGAGTGTCGCAGCGGCCTCGGGGCCCTCCTGCTCGAGCGTGAGCGTGAAAAGCGCGTTGAGCAGGTCGAGCGACGGGTACTGGCCCTGGTAGTTGCGCAGCAGCCGTATGCCGGTCGGCAGGTCCTGGAGGCGCCGGTAGGCATCCGCAAAGCGGTCGGCGGCCAGCGCGAGGAACGCGGGGTTCTGGGATTCGATGCGCTGCCACGCGAGGACGGCGGCGTGCCAATCGCCCGCTTGCGCGCACAGGTCGCCCTGGATCAGGTTCGCGCGCGCGCAGCCCCGATGCATCGCGAGCGCCTGCTCGATCGCGGCCTGCGCCGTCGCGGTGTCCGAGCGCAGCAGCGCCGCCTGCGCGAGCTCGCAGCGATACTCGGCGATCTCCTTGTAGTAAGGCTGCTTGGCGAGCACCTCCATGCGCTGCGTGGCGGCGATCGCCTTCGGCCAGTCCTTCTCCGTCTCGTAGATCTCGATCAGGTGCGAAAGGGCCGAGTGCTCGAACGGCGTGTCGTCGAGCCGTCGAAAGAGGTTCTCCGCGCGGTCGAGCAAGCCCGCGCGATGGAAGTCCTGCGCGAGCTCGTAGGTCGCCATCGTGCGCTTGTCGGCGGGGAGCGTCGGCCGATCGAGCAGGTTCTGGTGCATGCGGATCGCGCGATCGGTCTCGCCCTGGCGGCGGAACAGCGAGCCGAGCGCGAAGTGCAGGTCGATCGTCTGCGGGTCGACCTTCACGACCTCGATGAACGACTCGATCGCCTTGTCGGGCTGCTCGTTCAGCAGGAAGTTGAGGCCGCGGAAATACGACAGCGGCAAGGCGCGCGACTCGTGCAGCAGGTGCTTGATGTCGATGCGCGCCGCGATCCAGCCGAGCGCGAAGAACAGTGCCGGAATCGGCAGCAGCCACCACAGCTCGAAGTCCATCGCCGGGTCAGCCGAGCGTGGTGGGCGGCTCGAAGCCGGGTCCGGAGGCAGGCGCCTTTGCCGGAGCGGGCATGTGCGTCGGCGCCGCCCGGGCGCGCTGTTCGCGATGCAGGCGCTGGACCTGGCGCTTGAGACGCACCACCTTGATCGCGCTCACGAGCAGGCCGAGCGCGACGCCGGCGGCAAACGCGATCAGCACGACGAACACGAGCGGCGCCTGCCACGCATAGAGCGTGAAGAAGCGCAGCGTGACCGGATCCGCGTTCTGCAGCGAGATGAACAGCAGCGCGACGAAGATCACCGCCGCGATGATCCAGCGTACGACGCTCATGATCCGTTCGGCCGATCCCACCCCAGCCCGCAATGCCCGACGAACGGGCGTGTAACAGCGAGCAAGGCGTGGCGCGGACTGCCGATGCGTGGCGCCCCGTGCGTCGCGGCCGTCATCGCGGGTTCCTGATTCAGCGTCTCCCCGGCAAAAGAAAAGCGGCCCGCGCAACGCGCCGCGGCCGCCCGTGCTGCGTGCATCGGATCAGTCCTGTTGCGAACCGTTGAAATCGACGCGCTCCCGCAGTTCCTTCCCGGCCTTGAAATGCGGCACGTACTTCTCCGGCACCTGCACCTTCTCGCCCGACTTCGGATTGCGTCCGGTGCGCGGCGGCCGGTAGTTCAGGCCAAAGCTGCCGAACCCGCGGATCTCGATGCGCTCGCCCTTCGCGAGGCTCTCCGCCATCGCGTCGAGGACCATCTTGACCGCCAGTTCGGCGTCCTTGGCAACCAGTTGCGGAAACTGCGCGGCCAGGCGGTCGATCAGCTCCGATTTGGTCATGTCAGTAGCGCCGGGCCGCCCCAAGCTACTGACCGTGCCCCCTCGGGGGGCAGCGAGCGGAGCGAGCGTGGGGGTCGTTTCATGTCGGTCGCCCCGCGGTCAGCCGTTGGCCTTGTTGTCGAGCTTCGCCTTGAGGAGCGCGCCGAGGTTCGTCGTGCCCGTGCTCGTGCCGGCGTTCTCCGCCGTCATCCGCTGCATCGCCTCCGATTCGTCGGCGTTGTCCTTCGCCTTGATCGAGAGGTTGATGCCGCGGTTCTTGCGGTCGATGTTGATGATCATCGCGTTCACCGCATCGCCTTCCTTGAGGCGCGTACGGATGTCCTCGACACGGTCACGCGAGACTTCCGACGCGCGCAGGTAGCCCTCGATTTCGCCGCCGAGCGAGATCACCGCCCCTTTCGCGTCGAGGCTCTTCACGGTGCCGGATACGATGCTGCCCTTGTCGTGCGTGGCCACGAAGTTGCTGAACGGATCGCCCTCGAGCTGCTTGATGCCGAGCGAGATGCGCTCGCGCTCGACGTCGATCGCGAGCACCACCGCATCGACCTCCTGGCCCTTCTTGTAGTCGCGCACCGCGGCCTCGCCGGGCGTCGCCCACGACAGGTCCGACAGATGCACGAGCCCGTCGATGCCGCCCGGCAGGCCGACGAACACGCCGAAATCGGTGATCGACTTGATCTGCCCCGAGACACGGTCGCCCTTCTTGTGGTTCATTGCGAACTCGTCCCACGGGTTGGGCATGCACTGCTTCATCCCGAGCGAGATGCGCCGGCGGTCCTCGTCGATCTCGAGGATCATGACCTCGACCTCGTCGCCGAGCTGCACGACCTTGGTCGGATGGATGTTCTTGTTCGTCCAGTCCATCTCCGAGACGTGCACCAGACCCTCGATCCCCGACTCGATCTCGACGAACGCGCCGTAGTCGGTGATGTTCGTGACCTTGCCGAACAGGCGCGTGCCGGGCGGGTAGCGCCGCGACAGGCCGACCCACGGGTCGTCGCCCAGCTGCTTCAGCCCCAGCGAGACGCGGTTCTTCTCCTGGTCGAACTTCAGGACCTTGGCGGTGACCTCGTCGCCGACCGCGAGCACTTCGGACGGATGCTTGACGCGGCGCCATGCGAGATCGGTGATGTGCAGCAGCCCGTCGATGCCGCCCAGGTCGACGAACGCGCCGTAATCGGTGATGTTCTTGACGATGCCCTTGACGATCGCGCCTTCGGCGAGCGTCGCGAGCAGCTTCTCGCGCTCCTCGCCGAGGCTCTCCTCGAGCACCGCGCGCCGCGAGACGACGACGTTGT
>JBLMWW010000153.1:0-29067 GCA_050257435.1 Rudaea sp. | reverse complement strand
TCGAGAAGGGCGCGCGGCGTGATCTGCCACGACACGCCCCACTTGTCCTTGCACCAGCCGCACGCGCTCTCCTCGCCGCCGTTTCCGACGATCGCGTTCCACAACCGGTCGGTTTCGGCCTGGTCGTCCGTCGCGATCTGGAAGGAGAAAGCCTCGTTGTGCTTGAACGCCGACCCGCCGTTGAGCCCGACGCACGGAATGCCAGCCACGGTGAAGTCCACCGTCAGGACATCGCCCTGCTTGCCGTCGGGAAAGTCGCCAGGCGCGCGCATCACTGCGCCCACGGCGCTGTCGGGGAAGGTTTCGGCATAGAACCGCGCGGCGTCCAGGGCGGTGCCGTCGTACCACAGGCAGATCGTGTTCTTGTGTCCCATTTCGCTCTCCCGTAACGGTCAAAAGCACCCAATGACGAAATGCCATCGACTAGTCGTTTCACCGCCCTTATTTTTGGACGCCGGACCGTCTCAGTTTGTTGCGTCCGGTGTTCCAAGGAACGGGCTGCTTCGGGTCGAATCGCGACCGTCGACGGTCAGGCCAAGTGCGGCCAGGGCGGACGGAATGCTGACGGTGGAGAGGAGCCGTTACCAAGGCGCCTCGTTGAGCAAGCCGCGCCTACTTCAACTCCTCCAGCGTCACCTCGTACACCTTATGGGCAGCGTCATACTTGACGCTGTAGGCCGAAGGATAGGCACCCGGCTTGCTGTAGGAGGCGGGTCGCGCCACCGAAGCGGAGAACGATGGCTTCGACTTGAGGTATGCCAGCGACGCCATCGGTTCAATGAAGGTCTGCTGCCTGTTGTAATAGCCGTAAATGAAGGTCGCGGTGAAGGGCTGTTTGTTGAATTCGGACGCCGATGGATTGATCGCATGCACGCCCATTCGAGGAACTGCCGTACCGGGCGGCACGATGTAGCCGACGGGCACCAGTTCAGCGGGCGGCTGCTGACTCGGGTCGCCCGAATCATTCTCGTCCTTGAAGGCGACTTGCATCTGCGCCGCGCGGCTGACCAGGTAGAAATGGAAATCGAAATGTGGCACGTCGTAGACGTGCGAGGGCGGATGACCAGCCGACTCCCAGTTGATAACGACGTGATCGACGACCGTCTTGGGCCCCTTCTTCGGCATTGCCAGGACATAGGGGAAGTCTGGGTCGGCGCCCTTGGCCGCTTTTGGAAGGCCGTCGAGCATACCCGGCGTAAAGACGACGCTGATCGACGCTGGCTTGCCGCCGGCGTCAGTGCGGACTACGGTGTGCGCTGTACCGTTGCCGATGCGCGCCGCCTTGCCTTCGTACGTCGCGGATTTGCCCTCGGCAAGGGCTGATCCTGCCGCGAGCACTGTGGCGGCCGTCGCAAGAATGAGGAATGGGCGCCTGCGAGCCCGCACGCTCGGAATCATGATGTTCTCCCCTTAGGTTCAGTCGACCGTGAGCATTGTGCCGGAGCGGCCATACTTATGCGCGGACGTTATGGTATTGCTGATGATGGCACAACTCCACTGCATCTGCATTACGCAAGCGGTGGGGGAAGGTCGCTGACCGGCCAGAAGCGGGCGTACGTAGAAACACCACAAGGCGGTCGTTCGCCATTCGCCGATCTAGCCGCCGTCGATTGCTCGATGCATATTGGACCGCCGGATATGGGCATCCCCAGAGCAGCCCTGACAGCGCATGGCGGTTCATCGGCGGACGAGAACCGCGCTGCCCTACGTGTGAGCTGGGATGGAAGTCCGCGAACTCGCGCTCTTCAATCTCGCCATCGTGCTGGGCTGGCAGCGGCCGCCTCACGCGACGGTCGCTGACCGGCCATGAGCCGTCGTACAACGAAGACGCCGTAAACGGTCATTGGATGTCGCGACCGACCCGTTCCCGCCATTCACGCCAGCGGGAGCGGTCGCTCTATCGCCCTTCGCGAGCGCGCTGCAGGCGAGCGGTCCGCCTAGCCCGGGGCTCGGGGTAGGCTCCGATCGCTCACGCCTTGTCGACGCTGATGCGGCCCGGGCCGAAGGCGAAGAGCAGGAATGCGGCGCCGAGGATCGCCAAGTTCTTCAGGAAGTTGATTTGCTGCGTCATGGCCTGTTCGGCCGGCACCGACCAGAACGGATGGAAGACGAGCGTCAGGACGATGAGGTAGACGATGTACACGATCGCAACCCAGCGCGTCTTCCAGCCGATCAGGATGGCGATGCCGCCGCCGAGCTCGATGACGATCGAAGCGATCAGCGCAAGCTCCGGAAACGGCAACCCATGGCTCGCGATGTAGCTCAGGTTGCCCGACCAGCCGGGGATCTTCTGCCAGCCCGCCACGATGAACGTCAGCGCGAAGAGCATCCGCCCGACGAGTGCCGCCCAGTCCTTCTGCGTGTCCATGGAACCCTCCTTCGAGACTACAGCCGATAAGCGTCCTTCGCGAGACCGCGCGCCAGCGCGCCCGCGAGCTCCGCCGCCTCGTCCCCGGCGAGCCGATGCTCGACGACGGCGGTGGCCAGGAATCGGCACGCGACGCGGCGCCACACGTCGTGCCGCGCGGGAATCGAGAGGAACGCGCGCGTGTCGTCGTTGAAGCCGACGGTGTTCGCGAAGCCGGCCGTCTCGATCGTCTGCTCGAGAAAGCGCAGCATCCCGTGGAAGCTGTCGTGGAACCACCACGGCGGGCCGAGGCGCAGCGCCGGATAGTGGCCGGCCAGCGGCGCGAGCTCGCGTGCGTAGGTCGTTTCGTCGAGCGTGAACAGGATGATCGTGAGCCCCGGCGCATTGCCAAACCGATCGAGGAGCGGCTTCAGTGCGTGCACGTAGTCCGTGCGCATCGGGATGTCGGCGCCCTTGTCGCGCCCGAAGCGCGCGAACACCTCCGGATTGTGGTTGCGGTACGCGCCCGGATGAATCTGCATGGCGAGGCCGTCGTCGAGGCTCATCCGCGCCATCTCGGTCAGCATCTGCGCGCGGAACGATTCCGCTTCGTCCGCGGTGATCGTCCCGCGCAGCGCGGCATCGAGCAGCCGCTGGCATTGCGCCGGATCGAGGTCCGCCGTCCGCGCTGTGGGATGGCCGTGATCGGTCGCCGTCGCGCCCATCGAGCGGAAGAACGCACGCCGCGCTCGGTGTGCGGCGAGGTAGCCCGGCCACGTCGCGGTGTCCTCGTGCGTGAGCTCGCCGAGCTTCGCCACGTTCGTCGCGAAGCCGTCGAACGCCGGGTCGACGACCGGGTCGGGCCGATACGTCGTCACGACGCGACCGCCCCAGCCGCTCGCGCGGATCGCCCGATGATGCGTGAGCGGATCGAGCGGCGACTCGGTGGTCGCGATCACCTCGATGTCGAAGCGCTCGAAAAGGGCGCGCGGCCGGAACGCGTCCTCGCGCAGGCACGCGTCGATGCGATCGTAGTAGCGATCCGCGCTTTCCGCGGTCAGACGCTCGTCGATGCCGAACACGGTGTGGAACGCGTGATCGAGCCACACGCGCGTCGGCGTCGCGCGAAAAAGGTGATAGTGCGTAGCGAACCGCCGCCAGATCGCGCGCGGATCGTACGGAGGCATCGCGCCGGGATCGTCGAGGCGGCGGACGCCGAGCGCCTCGAGCGGAATGCCCTGGCTGTGCAGCATCCGGAACACGTAATGGTCCGGCACGATGAAGAGCGACGCAGGATCGCGAAACGGCGCGTTGTCGGCGAACCACCGCGGATCGGTGTGCCCGTGCGGGCTCACGATCGGCAGGTCGCGCACCGTCTCGTACAACGTGCGCGCGAGGCGCCGCGTCGCGGGCTCGGCGGGAAACAGGCGATCGGGATCGAGGTCTAGAGGGATCATGCGCGATGGTCGCCGGCGACCGCGTACGCGACGGTGCGCGCCGCGCCGACGCTGAAAAGCTCGGTGAGCCAGCGGGTCACCGGCGAGGCGAAGCGCGGCTCGTTGTGCAGGTCCTCGCCGAAGATCGCCGGCAGCGAAAGGAGCGATTGGGCGTACGCGGCCGGGTCGCCGCGATTTTTCGCGGCAAGCGACGCGAACGTCGCGGCCAACGGATCGGAGACTTCGATCGGCCGCCCCTGCTCGTCCTCGCCGTACACGTAGCGCATCCACGCGGCAACCGCCAGCGTCGCGAGCGCAATCGGGCGGTTCGCCGCGAGGTTGTCGCGAATGGTCGCGAGCAGGCGCTGCGGCAGCTTTTGCGATCCGTCCATCGCGATCTGCTGCGTGCGGTGCGGAAGCGCCGGGTTGGCGAAGCGCCGCACGAGCGCCTCCCGATACGCTGCGAGATCGATGCCGGGCGGCCTGGCGAGCGCCGGCGCCACTTCGTCCGCGGTGAAGCGACGCATGTACGCGGCGAAATCCGGTTGCGCCGCAACTTCGTAGACGAACTCGTAGCCGGCGAGGAAGCCGAGGTACGCGAGCGCCGAGTGGCTCCCGTTCAGCAGGCGGAGCTTCATGGCCTCGAACGGCTCGACGTCGTCGACGAAGAGCGCGCCGCCGACCTCCCACGCCGGGCGTTCGGTCGCGAACCGATCCTCGATCACCCATTGGATGAACGGCTCGTGCACGACCGGCGCCGTGTCTTCCATGCCGAGCGCACGGTCGTTGTCGGCCATGTCGCGCTCGGTCGTCGCGGGCACGATGCGGTCGACCATCGTCGATGGGAACGCGATCTCGCGGCCGATCCACTCGCCAAGCGACGGATCGACGAGATTGGCGAACGCAACGACGACACCGCACACGAGCGCGCCGTTCTGATTCAGGTTGTCGCAACAGACGACCGTGAGCGGGGTGCCGTGCGTGCGCCGCCGCTCGGCGAGCGCCGCGACGAGGAGCCCCGGTACGCTGCGCGGTGCCGCGAGCGAACGAAGGTCGTGCGCCACGTCCGGATGCGTGACGTCGAGCCGCCCCGTCGCCGGTGCGTGGCAATAGCCCTTCTCGGTGACGGTCAACGAGACGATGCGCGTGGCCGGCGACGTCAGACGCCGCCACACGTCGTCGCGCGAATCGCCGTGGAACAGCACCTCGCGTACGCTGCCGACGACGCGCCGGCGCGTCCCCTGGGGACTCTTCTCGATGGCCGTGTAGAGACCGTCCTGCGCCATGAGACGGTCGCGGACCCCGGGCGAGCGCAGGCTCACGCCGCAAATGCCCCACGGCCCGCCAAGGCTTGCGAGCGCGTCGTCGGTGTAGATCGCCTGGTGCGCGCGGTGGAACGCGCCGATGCCGAGATGAACGATGCCGATCGGCACGTCGCGCACGGCGTACGCGGGTCGCGCGACATTGCGGGGCAGGCGGTCGAGGGCTTGGAGCGAGAGGCGGTTCATGGATGCTGCAAGGACTCGGGATCCAGGATCTGGGATTTAGGGTCGAGGGGGAACGCGAGTCGCGGACGTCACGGCCGGCGATTCGGAACAGGGATCGAAAGCCCGCGAGATCCGCACGCCACCGCCGCTCCCTCGATCCCAGGTCCCAGATCCCAGCGCCTCGATTTTCATCGCGGCGCCTCCTTCACACGCGAGACGAGCTGCGTCGGATTGACGAAGCGCAGCGCGATCAGGAGCCACACGAGCGTGACGACCATGTAGACCATCGCCATCGCGTCCACCGATTGGGTCGCGCGCACGCCGGCGGCGAACACCGCGTAGTAGAGCGCGACGACGAGCGTCTGCGAATCGGGCCCCGCGGTCAGGAACGTGAGCTCGAAGAGCGCGATGGTGCGCACGAGCACCAGCAGCGACGCTGCGAGAATCCCCGGCGCGAGCAGCGGGACCAGCACGTGCAGGAACATCCGCGCCGTGTTCGCACCGAACACGCGGGCCGCAGATTCGAGGTTCGGATCGATCTGCTCGATGAACGGCGTCATGACGAGGATGACGAACGGCGCGGCGGGGATCAGGTTCGCGAGGATCACGCCGGCGAGCGTGCCGCCGACGTGCGTCTGGTAGAGCACCGTCGCGAGCGGTATGCCGTACGTGATCGGGGGCACCATCAGCGGCAGCAGGAACAGCAGCATCAATGCGCGCTTGCCGGGGAAATTCCGGCGCGCGAGGGTGTACGCGGCGGGGACGCCGATCAGCAGCGCGAGCACCACGACGGCGAACACGACCTCGACGGTGACCCACAGCACGGACGCGAGCTGGAACTCCTTCCAGGCGTCGACGTACCACGACGTCGTCCAACCCAGCGGCAACCACGTGCCGAGCCAGCGGCGCGCGAACGAGTTCGTCGCGACCGCCGCGATCATCAACGCGACGTTGACGATGAAGAGCGCGACGAGCCCCCACATGAAGCCGCCCCATGCGCGCTCGCGCCAGGGCGTGGAGGCCGCGCGCAATGCAGGCGGCGCTTCGATGGGGAGCGTTTCCTCGCCGACGCGTGCCATCGCGATATCCGGCTATCCCTTGCCGCCGCTCACCGGCCCCTTGTAGAACCAGTTGCGCAGCCACAACACGAAGGCGACGATCAGAAGCTGCACGAACCCCATGATCATCGCAATCGCGGACGCGAGCGAATAGTCGTACTGCTCGAACGCCGCCTCGTACGCGGCGATCGAGATGACGCGCGTCGGGCCCGCCGGCGCGCCGAGCAGCACCGCCGAGGGGAACACCGAAAACGCCTGCACGAAGGCGAGGCAGAAGCACATGGCGAGGCCGGGCGCGAGCAACGGCAGGTAGATGTGGCGAAACTGCGCCTTGGGATCGGCGCCGAGCGTCGAAGCCGCGCGGGCGAGCACCGGATCGATGCCGGTGATGTACGAGAGGATCAGCAGGAACGCGAACGGAAAGCCCGAGATGACGAGCGAGATCAGCACGCCCCAGTAATTGTGCGTGAGCCGGATCGTGCCGTCGTAGAGATGCGTGAACTGCAGGAACTGCGCGAGCC
This sequence comes from Rudaea sp., assembly GCA_050257435.1. Taxonomy (GTDB): domain Bacteria; phylum Pseudomonadota; class Gammaproteobacteria; order Burkholderiales; family Casimicrobiaceae; genus VBCG01. The sequence goes on along the minus strand of JBLMWW010000153.1, from coordinate 22,218 downwards.
AGCCCCGCGGCCCGAAATAGGTCAGCATCCCCTCGGCAATCAGCACCGTCCCGAGCGTGATCGGCACGACGAGGAGCGTCGTCACCGTACGCTGCCACCGCGATCGCGCGCGCAGCCGGTAGGCGATCGGCAGTGCGAGGCCGACGTTGATCAGCGTCGCCGGCAACGCGAGCTTGAGCGTCGTGCCTACCGTCGGCCACAGGCGCGTGTTCTCGAAGAACGTGCGGTAGTTGGCGAGCCACCCGCCCTTCGGCGGCTCGAACGACAGCACGAGCCCGTACAAGAACGGATAGATGAACAAGAGCAGCATGAAAAGCGTCGCCGGCACGACGAGCAGCAGCGCACGGTCGAAGCGCGGCGCGACCGCAGCATTCATGCGCGTGCCTCGCGCCGCAGGCGTCCTCGAGCGGGCACCTTGCGCTTCATGCTTCCTGCGCCGGATAGACGAGCACGCGCTCGGGCGGTACGTGCACGTGCACGTTCGCGCCCACGCTCACGGCACCGGCCGCGCGCAGGTGCAGCCGCGTGCCCGAGGCGGTCACGATGTCGACGAGCGAATCACGGCCGCCGTACTCGACGTTGTCGACGCGCCCCGCGATGACGTTCTCCGCCGCCGGGCCGGTGGCGATGCTGATTTCCTCGGGACGGATCGCCGCAAGGGCGCGCGTCCCCGGGAGCGGCGCCTTGGAGACGCCGGTCAGCCGGATGTCCGGACCTTCGAGCGTCACCCGGCCGTTCCGGGCGCCGGTCAGCGGCAGCTCGAGCACGTTGCGGTAACCCATGAAGCGCGCGACATGGATGTTCGAGGGCTGCGCGTACACCTCGGGCGGCGCGGCGATCTGCTGCACGACGCCGTCCTTCATCACGACGATGCGGTCGGCGAGCGACAGCGCCTCGTCCTGGTCGTGCGTCACGTAGATCGTCGCACGACCGAGCTCGCGGTGAATGCGGCGGATCTCCGACCGGGTCTCGAGGCGCAGCTTCGCGTCGAGGTTCGACAGCGGCTCGTCCATCAGGATCAGCGGCGGCTCGATGACGATCGCGCGCGCGATCGCGACGCGCTGCTGCTGTCCGCCGGAAAGCTGGCCGGGGAGCTTGTGCTCCTGCCCCGTGAGCTGCACGAGCGTGAGCGCGCGCGCGACGCGCTGCCCGACCTCCGATTGCGGAACGCCGCGCATGCGCAGTCCGAAGCCGATGTTCCGCGCGACGCTCATGTGCGGGAAGAGCGCGTAGTTCTGGAACACCATGCCGAAGCCGCGGCGCTCCGGCGGCAGCGTATCGATCCGCGTGTCGTCGAGCCTGATCGTGCCGCCGGAGAGCGGCAGGAGCCCCGCGATGCAATTGAGCGCGGTCGACTTGCCGCAGCCGGAGGGCCCGAGAAGCGCGATGAACTCGCCCCGGCGAATCGTCAGCGTGAGCTCCGAGAGGGCGTTGAACGTGCCACCGCCGCTGCCGGCGAAGCGCCGGGTCACGCGGTCGAGACGCAGCTCGTTGAAATCGTGCTTCATGCGAAAGGACTCGACAGGCCACGGCGACGCCGCAATGCGTGAATTCGCCGCGAACGAAAATCGAAGCGCGTGCACGTCACGATCACACCGCAGCCACAGAAGGCGGACAAATCCCGGGGGCGTCGCGTTGAACGTCGGCAACGCCGACGGTCAACGCGTCGAGTCATCCCGTCGGGAGGGCTGCTGCGCTCGAAGCCACCGCAAGCCCGGCGCGACGGGATAACCCTATTTGGTCTTCGCAGCCCCCACCCTTTCATCCCAAAGCCGGAACATCTCCACCTGCCCCTTCGCTTCGAGCGACTGCGTGTGCGGGAATTCCTTCAGCCACTTGTCGTACTCGGGGCGGCCGTACTCCTTGATCGCGTCCTGGCTCTCCTTGGGCGCCATCGACAGAGAAACGTTCTTCACCGCCGGTCCCGGGTAGAAGTAGCCCTTGTCGTAGGTGAGCGCCTGCGCCTCGGGCTTCAGCATGTACGCCATGAGGTCGAGGACGACGTCGAGCTTGTCCTTCGGGACGCCCTTCGGGATCACCATGTAGTGCGCGTCGTTCACCCAGGTCATGCCCTTGAATGGCGCGACCTTGTACGACTTCGGCACGATGCCGAGGATGCGCGGGTTCAGGTCCCACCCGGTCATCGTCACCGTCATGTCGCGCGAGCCCTCGCCGAGCTCCTTCATCACCGCGCCCGTGCCCGACGGGTAGTATTCGATGCAGCTGTTCAGGTCCTTGAGGTACGCCCACGTCTTGTCCCAGCTCGCCGGGTTCTTCGGGTCCTTGTCGCCGAGGAGGTACGGCAGCCCCATCACGAACGTGCGTCCCGGGCCCGAGTTCGCCGGCCGCGCGTAGATGAACCGGTTCGGATGCGCCTTGCACCACGCGAGCAGCTCCTGCGGCGTCGTCGGCACCGGATTCACCTTGTCGGGGTTGTATTCGACGAGCGGGCCCGCGGGCATGAACGCGACCTCGATGCCGTAGTCGCCGGCGAGCTCCTGCATCTTCGCGGCGGCGGGCTGATAGTTTTCCTTCAGGTGGGGAAACTTCGCCGCGTGGTCGGGCAGGATCTTGAGCAGCAGGCCCTGCTCGATGCCGGCGGCGAGGAAATCGGTGCCGGTCAGCACGAGGTCGATGTCGCTGCGCCCCGCCCCCTGCATCGCCTTGAGCTTCCCCGGCAGCTCGGGTGCCGGCGCCTTCGTGAAGTTGATCTTGGCGACGAGCTTCGGGTTCTTCGTCGCGAAGTTCTGGATCGCGTCCTGCGTGAGTGCGAGGTTGCCTGCGACGTCGACGACGTTGATCGTGACCGGCGACTGCGCGCTGGCCGCGGGCACGCCGAGCGCTACGAGTGCGCCGGCCGCGAGCGCGCCGGCCACCACCCTGCACGCCGTCCGTCGTTCCTGCGAATGCGAGATGCTGCGCTTCATGAACGTCCTCCTCGGGTTGGGCCCTCGGCCCGCGGATTTCGATACGCTCGAGTCCGGCGGGCAGCGACGGCGATTACGTGCTCACCCCTACATTGGTTCACTTCTTCGACCCGCCCGCCCGGGGCTTGGCTTCCGCAACGGCAGCCGCGCCCGTGCGCTCGTCCTGCGTCGCCGTGTCGACACCCCGCTGGAACTCGCGCGTCACGCGCGCGAGATGCCGGTGCATCGCCGAACGCGCGGCCGAAGGATCGTGCGCCGCGATCGCCGCGGCGATGGCGGCGTGGTCATGGATCGTGCGCTGCGCGAGCTCCTCGGTGTGGAAATGCTGCTGCAGCCGTCCCCACAGCTCGGCGCGCTGGTTCCACAGTCCCTCCACGACGAGCTCGAGCGATCCGTTGCCGGTCGCCTTGGCGATCAGGAGGTGGAAATCGCGGTCCTCCGCCTCGCGCGCGGCGAAGTCGTCGACCTTGGCCTCCAGGCGCTCGACGCTTTGCCGCAGCGCGGCGGCGTCGTCGGCGGTGGCGTTGCGTGCGGCGAGCGCGGCGATCTCGCCCTCGACGAGTTTGCGCGCCGAAAGGAGCTCGAACGGACCGGGACCGGCATCACCGCCGGCACGCGCACGGCCCTCGGGAGGCGCGGTGACGAAGATCCCCGTGCCGACGCGGACTTCGACGAGGCCGCTCATCTCGAGCGAGATGATCGCCTCGCGCACCGACGTACGGCTGACGCCGAGCGACACCGCCAGGTCGCGCTCGGCGGGCAGGCGCGCGCCCGGCGGAAATTCACCCCGCGCGATGAGCTGGGCGAGCTGATCCGCGATCTGGCGATAGAGGCGCTTCGGCTCGACGACCTGGAGAGGCAACGGTGGAAGCTCCGGGGAACGCGCAGCGTGGTTTGCGGCGCACGGCGACGACGGTGATCGGCACCGTGTCGACGGCATGGTAGCGGCGCCCTTATACTGTGGTCAAGTGGTCCGGCCACCCGACCATACCCGTTGGGCACGACACGGACCGGACGGGATCCCGATCATGAAAATCTCCGCCGCGCGCGTCGTCGTCACCTGTCCCGGACGCAACTTCGTCACCCTGAAGATCGAGACGGACGCCGGCATCCATGGCCTCGGGGACGCGACGCTGAACGGGCGGGAGCTGGCGGTCGCCGCGTACCTCACCGAACACGTCGCGCCGCTCCTTATCGGGCGCGACCCCGCGCGCATCGAGGACACGTGGCAGTACCTCTACCGCGGCGCCTACTGGCGGCGGGGGCCGGTGACGATGAGCGCGATCGCCGCCGTCGACACCGCGCTGTGGGACATCAAGGGCAAGGTTGCCGGCTTGCCGCTCTACGAGCTGCTCGGCGGGGCGAGCCGCGACGGCGTGATGGTCTACGGCCACGCGAACGGCAACGACATCGCGGAGACGATCGACGAAGTCGAGCGCTACATCGGGCTCGGCTACAAGGCGATACGCGCGCAGTGCGGCATCCCCGGACTGTCGTCGACGTACGGCGTCGCCAAGGACAAGCTCTTCTACGAGCCGGCCGATGCCGCGATCCCGACCGAGAACGCGTGGTCGACGAGCAGGTACCTCGACCACGTGCCGAAGCTCTTCGATGCGCTGCGCGCACGCGTCGGCTTCGCGCCGCACCTGCTGCACGACGTCCATCACCGCTTGACGCCGATCGAGGCCGCGCGCCTCGGGCGTGCGCTCGAGGACCATCGGCTCTTCTGGATGGAAGACCCGACGCCGGCGGAGAACCAGGAGGCGTTTCGCCTGATCCGCCGCCATACGGTCACGCCGATCGCCGTCGGCGAAGTGTTCAACACGATCTTCGACTGCCAGTCGCTCATCACCGAGCAGTTGATCGACTTCATCCGCACCACCGTCGTGCACGGCGGCGGCATCACACACCTGCGCCGCATCGCGCATCTCGCCGAGCTCTATCAGGTGCGCACCGGATCGCACGGTGCGACGGACCTGTCGCCGGTGTGCATGGGCGCGGCGCTGCACTTCGACACCTGGGTGCACAACTTCGGCATTCAGGAATACATGCGCCATACGCCGGAAGCCGACGCCGTGTTCCCCCATGCGTATTACTTCGCCGACGGGTATCTGCATCCCGGCGGCGCGCCGGGGCACGGCGTCGACATCGACGAGGCGCTCGCGGCGCGTTATCCGTATCGGCCGAGCGCGCTGCCCGTCAATCGTCTCGAGGACGGGACGATGTGGGATTGGTAGGAGCCGTTGTCAACCGGCGACGTAATGCCCCGAGCGTCCCCCGCTCTTCTCGAGCAGCCGCACGTTCTCGATGCGCATGCCGCGATCGACGGCCTTGCACATGTCGTAGATGGTGAGGAGGCCGACCGCGACACCGGCAAGCGCCTCCATCTCGACGCCCGTCCGATCGCGCGTCTCGACCGTCACCTCGATCGCGATCGCGTCGGCTTCAAGTTCGAATTCCACCGCGACGCGCGTCAGCATGAGCGGATGCGCGAGGGGAATCAGGTCCGAGGTGCGTTTCGCCGCCTGAATCGCGGCGATGCGTGCCACGCCGAGCACGTCACCCTTCGCCGCCGACCCGCCGCGCACCATCTCGAGCGTCGCTTCCTGCATGGCGATCCGACCGCCGGCGCGGGCGACACGCCTGGTTACATCCTTGGCGCCCACGTCCACCATGTGCGCCCGCCCGGCAGCGTCGAAGTGGGTAAAATGCGGCTCGGATACGGATTCGCCGCGTTCTCCCGGTGGTGCAGGTCTGGATGAGGTTCCGGCGCGCGGCATGAGGACGGGACTCGCTTGAACTCCGTCGCGAGGGCGGCATCTTAGCACCATCGCATCGCACTTTTCGCATGTTCGCCCGTTCCCCTTCGCGCATCGACCGCCGCCTGATCGCCGCCGCGACGGCGGTGGCGCTCGCCTGCGCGCCGCTCTACGGGAATGCGGCGCCGGCCACCGCCACCACTGCCAACGCCGCCGACGCCACGCCGCAGGCCTATCCGCAGCGCCTGCCCGATCTCGGCGACGCCTCGCAAGCCGACTTCTCGCCGATGCAGGAGCGCAAGCTCGGGGAGACGATCATCCGGCAGCTACGGGCGAACGGCGGGTACATGAACGATCCGGAGGTCAACGATTACCTGAACGAGCTCGGGCACCGGCTGATCGCGGCATCGACGGACGTCAAGCAGGACTTCGAGTTCTTCGCGGTGCCCGATGCGCAGATCAACGCCTTCGCGCTCCCGGGCGGCTACATCGGCGTCAATACCGGCCTCATCCTGCTCACGCAATCGGAGTCCGAGCTCGCGAGCGTGCTGGCGCACGAAATCTCGCACGTGACGCAGCACCACCTGGCGCGCGCGCTCGCGTCGAAGAAGGATTCGATGCTGATGTCGCTCGCCGGGCTCGCGGTCGCGATCCTCGCGGCACGAGGCGGCGGCGCGTCGAGCGGTGACGCCACGTCGGCGGCGATCGCCGCGGCGCAGGCGCTCGCGATCCAGCACGAGATCAACTTCACGCGCGAGAACGAATACGAGGCCGACCGCCTCGGCTTCCAGCGGCTCGATGCGGCCGGCTTCGACGACACGGCGATGGCGACGTTCATGCAGCGCCTGCAGACGTCGATGCGCTTCGTCGAAGGCAGCGTGCCGACGTACCTGCGCGATCACCCGATCACCTACGAGCGCATTGCCGAGGCGCAGGCGCGCGCCTACGGGCATCCTTACCGGCAAGTGGTCGACTCGCTCGACTACCACCTCGTGCGCGCGCTTTTGCAGAGCTACCAGGGCGAGCCGCGCGCGGCCGTGAAATGGTTCGACGACGCGATCGCCGAGCACAAGTACAACAATGCCATCGCCGTCCAGTACGGTCTCGTCGCGTCGCTCTTGCGCACGAACGATATGGCGCGCGCCAGGAAGGAGCTCGCGAAGCTCGAGAAGATCGCGCCCGAGCATCCGATGATCGACGCCATCGCCGGACACGTGCTGCTGGAGTCGGGCGACGTCGACGGCGCGATCAAGCGCTTCGGGACCGCCGTCGCGCGCTATCCGAACAAGATGCAGCTCGTCTACGACTACCCGGACGCGCTGCTCAAGGCGGGGCGCAACGCCGACGCTGCGAAGTTCGTCGAGCAGCAGCTCGCACGCTTCCCGCGCGACGGCCCGCTGCAGCTCCTCGCGGCGCGCGCGTACGCCGCGCAGAACAAGCAGATGCTCTCGCACCGCTACCAGGCCGAGTACTACGCGTGGCAAGGCAACCTGAAGGGCGCGATCGACCAGCTCGAGATCGCCGCGAAGGCGGGTGACGGCGATTTCTACCAGGCATCGGTCGTCGACACGCGGCTGCGTGCGCTGCGGCGCGAGGTCGCCGACCAGAGCAAGTCGGCGTTCGGACGTCCCGGCTGACCTGCACGCGCACCGCGCGCGATCCTGCAGCGCCGCGAACCGCGTCGACATCTCCCTCGCGCTCGCGTAGCGCGTGCGCGGCCTGCCGCTTTTGACAGGTTTGCCCCGGTCAGGCACTCCGTAGATTGGCGCCGTGGCGCGCATCGCGTGAGGGGGGCACCGTGAAGATACTCGTCGTCGACGATCACCCGCTGATCCTGCAGGCGCTCGAGCGGTCGCTGCCGCAATTGCACCGCGGGCTCGATGTGGTCCCCGCGATCGACCGCGAGGAGGCGATGACCGCCCTGGCGCGGCATCCCGACTGCGCGCTCGTGCTCCTCGACCTCACGTTGCCCGGCGCACACGGCCTCGACCTGCTTACGGAGATGCGTTACGCCTATCCGCGCGTGCCGATCGTCGTGCTGTCCGCCACGCACGACCGCGCGACGGTCGGCGCGGCGCTCGCGGCCGGTGCGCGCGGCTACATCGCGAAGACGTCGACGCCCGAAGCCCTTCTCGATGCGGTGCGCACCGTGCTGCACGGCGGGCGCAGCGTGACGACCGATCTCGCGCCACCCTCGCCGATGATCGGCAGCCTGCCGGGGCACGTGCTCGGCTTGACGCACCGCCAGGCCGACGTCCTGCGCCTGCTCATCCAGGGCAAGCCCAACAAGCTCATCTGCCGCGACCTGCGCCTCTCCGAAGGCACGGTCAAGGTCCACGTGAGCGCCATCCTGAAGGCGCTGAACGTGCGCTCGCGTGCGCAGGCGATCGCCGAGCTCTCGCGGCGCGGCGTCGTGGTCGAGGACGGCGCGACTTCCGAGCGGTACTGAAGGTCGAGGCGAGGCGCGCGATGTCGCCGCTCGCCGCCATTCCGCCCGCGCTCATCGCCCGCGCGCATGCCGACCAGGTCGCGACGCTGTATGCGAAGGGCCATTTGACGTCGGTGGCGATGGGCCTCGGCGCGCTGATTCTCTGCGGCGCGATGTGGACCGAGATCGCCGCGACGTCGATGGCCGCGTGGGGCGCATTGATCGCGCTCAATCAGCTCTGGCGCGCGGCGCTCGTGCGCGGCTTCCAGCGCATGCGTCCCGGCCCGGCGGCCGCGCCTCGCTGGGGTCGCTACTGGGCCATCGGCTCGGCGCTCGCCGGCGCGCTGTGGGGCGGCGCAGCGATCGCGATGTTTCCGGATTCGCCCGCGTACCAGTCGCTTCTCATCGTTTGCGTGTTCGGAGCGGTGCTCGGCGGTCTCAACCTGACGGCGGTATACAAGCCGTCGTTCTACGGATTCGTGCTGCCGGCGCTCGTGCCGCTCATCGTGCGGGTGGCGTGGGTCGGCGACCAGGTCCACTGGTTCATCGCCGGCGTGATGAGCGTCGTGCTCGCGTTCATCGTCGGCTTCGGGCATCGGCTGAACGACGTGCTGACCCGCTCGCTCGTCATCCGCTACGAGAACATCGACCTGATCGGCGAGCTCAAGGAGCGAACGCGGAGCGCGCTCGACGCCCGCGCGTCCGCGGAAGCGGCCAACCGCGCGAAGAGCCAGTTGCTCGCCGCGGCAAGCCACGATCTGCGGCAGCCATTGCACGCGCTCGGGCTCTACGTCGCCGCGCTCGCCGCGCGTGCGCGCGACGCGGAGTGGCGGCCGCTCGTGGCCCATGTGGAAGCCGCCGCGAACGCGCTCGAGATCCAGTTCGCGCAGCTCATCGACCTGTCGCGGCTCGACGCCGGCGTACTGGTGCCGGAACGCGCCGACGTTCCGCTCGACGCGCTCTTCGCGCGCATTCGCGCCGAGTTCGCACCGCAGGCGGCGGCGCGGGGGCTCTCGCTACGCGTGCTGCCGACGCGGCTCGTCGCGCAAAGCGATCCCGCGCTGCTCGAGCGCATCGTCGGCAACCTGGTCGCCAACGGCATCCGCTATACGCATCGCGGGGGTGTGCTGGTCGGGGCGCGCCGCCGCGGCAACCGGGTCGCGATCGACGTCGTCGACAGCGGCATCGGGATTGCGGCGGCCCACCGGCAACGCATCTTCGAGGAGTTCTACCGGGTCAAGGAAGATGCCGCCTCGTCACCCGCGCCGCGGGGAATGGGACTCGGCCTCGCGATCGTGCGCCGATTCGCCGACCTGCTCGGACACGAGATCGTGCTCGACTCGGAGGAAGGCGCCGGATCACGCTTTCGCGTGCTCGTGCCGCGCGTCGCGCCGCCCTCGCGGCGCCTCTCGCGCACCCGCGAGGCCGCTCCATCGCTCGCGGGCATGCCAGCGTCCTGCGCGAATCGCGTCGTCGCCGTGCTCGACGACGACACGGCGACGCTCGATGCGATGCAGACGCTCTTCGAAACCTGGGGCGCGACGGTCGCGTGCGGCGAAACCGTGGAGTCGCTGATCGCGGCGATCGGCGAGCTTGCGCAATATCCCGACCTCGTCGTCGCGGACCTGCGGCTCGCCGAAGGGCGATCGGGGATCGATGCGGTGCGAAGGCTGCGCCACGAACTCGGCGCGCCGATCCCCGCCATCATCGTTTCCGGCGACACCGGAACGCGCGCCGATCGCGAGGCGCGCGTCGCGGGGCTCATGCTGCTGCCGAAGCCGGTGGTCGCGGCGTCGCTACGTGCAGCGGCGATGGCGCTGATGGCACCGGGCGGTGCCGTCGTCTCCTGCGGTTAGGCGGAAGGGGCCGGATTCTCATCATCGGAGCCGCGGGCGGAGATGATGAGTGTCTGATCCCGCTATCGCGAATCAGACCCAATCGGGCAACCTTGCCCGGATGGAAGATCCGGCGCCCACTCCGGATATCGCCGATATCCCGATCGTCGACATCGCATCCGCATTCTTGATCCGCAACAGCGGGATCGGACACTCGTCATCGGCACCTGCGGCGCCGGCGACGAGTATCCAACCTTTTTCGCTCAACCGCCCTGCGAATGACGCGCGCGCATCTTTTCGCGGAACTGCTCCATCCGCGACATGCGCTCGAGCAATACGTTCTTCACGACGGTCTTCTGCTCCGGTGTGAACGTGCCGTAGAGGTTGAGCCACGCCGCGCGCACCTGCGTATGCAAGGCAGCGTTCGCGTCGCGGGCAGTGTCGGCGGCCGCCGCAACGGCGGCGAGATCGGGCTCGGGCTTCGCCAGTTCCGCGCTGAGCGTTTGCCGCACGTTCTGCGTGTTCGTGCGAGCGGTTTCGCGCGCCGCCTTCCCCGCGGCAACCGCGTTGTCCCACATCGCCTGCTGCGCCGTGTTGAGGTTCAACTGGTCCTTGAGGTGGGCGATCGCCATCACGACGTCCCCGCCGCCGCGGTGACCATGGCCGAAAGGTAGCGCGAGCGCCGTGCCGGCGAGTCCGACCAGCGCTGCTGCGAATACGGCGGCGAGCCGTGTGGTAATGCGCGTTTTCATGATCGAGACGTTCTCCATTGAAGTCGATCCGCTCGCGCGACCGGCCGTTCCGGCGCGTCGAACATGACGGCTTGGGCCCGATTGTCGCGTCGGCGTTCCGAAGCGAAGCGTGCGCGATTGCAACGGGACGTTGCGCGTCCGCTCGGGCGATACAATTCGTTACACCGCCGCCCGGACGCCGCGCGCTCGCGCCCGTCTAATCCTCGCCATGAAGCCCAATGCACCGCGCATCCTCATCGTCGACGACGACGTGCGCCTGCGCGACCTCCTCTCCCGCTATCTCACGGAACAGGGGTTCCAGGTCGCCACCCTCCCCGACACGTCGCAACTCGATCGCAAGCTTCAGCGCGACCCGCCGCATCTCCTCGTGCTCGACCTGATGCTGCCGGGCGAGGACGGGCTCGCCGCGTGCCGGCGGCTCCGTGGCGCGGGCGAGACCGTGCCGATCATCATGCTGACCGCCAAGGGCGAGGACGTCGATCGCATCGTCGGGCTCGAGATGGGCGCCGACGACTACCTGCCCAAGCCCTTCAATCCGCGCGAGCTGGTCGCGCGCATCCACGCGGTGCTGCGCCGTCACGGCGAGCGTCCCACGCCCGGCGCGCCGACGACCGAGGGCCGCATACCGTTCGGCGGTCACACGCTCGATCTCGCCGCGCGCACGCTCGAACGCAACGGCGAGGTCAAGATGCTGACCACGGGCGAGTTCTCGCTCATTAAGGTGTTCGCGGGGCATCCGCGGCAGCCGCTGGCGCGGGAAAAACTGATGCTGCTTGCGCGGGGGCGCGACCACGAGGTGTTCGACCGCGCGATCGACGTACAGGTGTCGCGGCTGCGCAAGCTCGTCGAGACCGATCCCGCCGCGCCGCGCTACATCCAGACCGTTTGGGGCTTCGGGTACGTCTACGTGCCCGAGGGCACGAGCGCGAGCGAAGCGGCGCCGGCCGCGAACGAAGCGGCCCCGCCCGCGGACGACGCGGCGGCCGGCGACGCCGGATGACGCTCTGGCCGCGCTCGCTCTTCGGGCGCCTGATCCTGCTGCTCGTTACGGTAGTCGCCCTCGCGGCGCTCACGACCATCGTCGTCTTCAACCGCGATCGCGCCGCGCTCCTCGCGCATCAGTTCAACGACACGAAGGTCGTGCAGATGAAGGCGCTGCGCGCCTCGCTGGAAGGCGCCGACGGGCCGCAGCGCCGCGAGGTCCTCGCGCGGCTCGGACGCGAATACGGCGTGGGCATCATCCCGGAGAGCGAGCGGCCGACGGTCGGGCTCGCGCCGATCGGCCCGACAATGCAGGGCCTGGAGGACCGCCTGCGCGAGGACCTCGGCAGCGGCACCGAAGTGCGCATCGCGCCGCGCGCGCGCCAGCTGTTCGTGCGCCTGCAGGCGGGCGATGCCGGCTACTGGATCGGCTTTCCGCTGCCGCCGCGCCCGGCGCAGGAGCTTCCGACACGCGCTCTCGCGTGGGCGATCATGATCCTGGTGCTGCTCCTGCTCGCCGCGTTCGCGTTCGCGCGCTACCTCGCGCGCCCGCTCGGCGCGCTACGGTCGGCGGTCGAGAGTGTCGGCCGCGGCGAGACCCCGCCGCCGCTTCCCGAGTCGGGCACGTCGGAAATCGCCGCGGTGAACCGCGGCTTCAACGCCATGCTCGGCAACCTGCGCCAGATCGAGCGCGACCGCGCGATCCTGCTCGCGGGCGTGTCGCACGACCTGCGCACCCCGCTTGCGCGGCTGCGCCTCGGCATCGAGATGACGCATGCGGACGAGGCGACGCGCGTGAGCATGGCGGCCGACATCGAGGAGATGGATCGCATCATCGACCAGTTCCTCGACTTCGCGCGACAGGACGCGGCGACCGCCACCGAGCCGATCGACATCAACCAGGCGCTTGCCGCCTGCGTCGAGCGCTATACGCGCGCCGGGCGCGACGTCCATCTCCAAGTCGGCGCGCCCGCGCTCGTCCGCATCAAGCCGGCGGCGGTCTCGCGGGTGGCGAGCAATCTGATCGACAATGCGCTCGCCTACGCCCGCGCGCCGCTGGACATCACGACGACGCGGCACGGCGACGAGGTCGTCGTCGACGTCGCCGACCGCGGCCCGGGCATCCCGCCCGGCGACGTCGAGCGTCTCAAGCAGCCCTTCATGCGCGCCGACATGTCGCGCTCGCGCGCCGACGGCGCGCCGGGCGCGGGACTCGGTCTTGCGATCGTCGATCGCATCGCGCGGCTTCACGGCGGCAGCTTCGACCTGCTCGCGCGCGAGGGCGGGGGCACGATCGCGCGCGTGACGCTGCCGGTGGCGGGATAGACACGGTAAGCATCGCGTCGGCCTGCGCTGCGGGGATGCGCATCGCCGCGCCCTTACGTTCGCAAGGCCGTTGCTTCGAGCGCGGCGCGCGGCTCGACGCCGCGCGCAACTCGCGCCGGCGGCTGCCCTGTCACGCCGTCGCGGTCGATGTCTCCGCGCGCACGAGCAAGCGGCGCCTGAAGTAGAGCACGACGCCGATCGCGAGCGCGACGGCGCCCGCGAGCGCGGCAACCGTCCACGCGCTCGGCTTCACGATCGCCGCCACCGCGCGGTCGACGAAGACGACCGTCATGATCGTCGCCGGATAAATGCCGAGCATCGTGCCGAGCACGAAGTCGCGCATCCGCAGGTGCGACGCGCCGCAGACGAGGTTCACGATCGAATACGGCGCGATCGGCAGGTGCCGGATCACGAACACCGCCAGCAGGCCGCGCTTCGCGAGCCGCCGAGACAACTCGTTCAGCCGGCGTCCGCCGATGCGGCGTACCGTCTCACGGCCGAGGTGGCGGCCGATCGTGTAGCTCGTCACCGCGGACACGATTACGCCGATGCACGCGTACAGCGTGCCGAGCCATGGGCCGAACAGCACGCCGGTCGCGGCGATCGTCAGCATGATCGGCACGACGAGCACCGCGCCGATCACGTACGCGCCGATCACGGCGAGCGGCGACCACCATTGGTCGCGCAGCCGCTCGCCGAACGCGACCAACGCCGACAGTTGCAGGTAGTCGGACAGCGGCGTGTACTTCCATGCCGCGGCAATCGCGCCCAACGCGACGATCGCGAGCACCAGCGCGACCACGCGTGCACGCACCGAGCCGCGCTCGTCGGGCGGAATCAGTTCGTCGACGAGGCGCTCGGGATTGATCGGCCGCTCGGGATCGATCACCGTGCGGTCCGGCACGAGTGCGTCCGCCTCGGGCGATAGCTCTCGCCGGTACGGCACCAGCGAGCGGCGGTGGCTGCCGCGTAGCGCCTCGATCGCCTCGATCAGGCCATCCCGGCGCTCGATCTCGCTTGCGACGCGCGCCGGCGCGACGCCGAGATGCTCGCCGAGCAGGCGGTTGCGTATGCCGGCGATCGCCGCTGCGATGCGAGGGTCGCCCCGCGACTCGATCGCGACGTTGCACTCGGTGTCGAAGCCCATCGAGCGATTCGACAGGTTCGCCGAGCCGATCGTCGCCAGTCGATCATCGACGACCAGCACCTTGTCATGGACGTTGATGCACCCGGCGTCGGTCTCGTCGACCACCGGGCAGTACGCGCGGAAACGGCCGGCCTTGTCGCTCGCCTCGATGCGCTGCTGCACGCGCGCGCGCAGCACGCCCATCGTCGTCCCCTCGAGCCAGCCGCTTTCGAACTTCGGGCCGACGTACACCATCTGCGGCGCATCGTCGCCCTCGAGGCGCGCCACCATCGCGTTCGCGACCGCGCTCGAAGTAAAGTATTGGTTCTCGCAGAACAGGAAGCGGCGCGCGGCGCCGATCGCGTCGAGGTGCAGCGCGCGGATCTCTTCGATCTGCGCGCGTCCGTCGTACGCCGGATCGGTGCGGGCGATCGCGACGTCGACGTCCTGCACGTCCGGCTCGCACGGCGCGGGCCACGGATCGTGATCGGTCGCCTCCACTGCCGGGCACGCACGCTTGCCGGTTGCGCGCCGCCAGCGCTCGCGTGCGAGTTCGCCGAGCGCGCGCGCGACGTCGCCGTCGACGATCGCCTGCACGTCGTGCGTCGGCGGATACGCGAAACCCATCGGATTGGTGCGCAGAGGATGCTGCGGCCGGTGCTCGGGTGTGTCCCAGCGGGTGTGCGTGAGGTCGAGTCCGCCGACGAACGCGACGGCATCATCGACGACGACGACCTTCTGGTGGTGCGATCCGCCGACCGGATGCTTGCCGTCGAGGCGGAACTTGAGGCGGCGCTGGCTCTTCCATGGCAGTCGGAACACCGGCAGCCATTCCCGCTCGAGCGCGTAGACCATTGCGAAGTCCCACGACAGCGCGTACGTGCGAAGGCCCTTGCGCGACGCGGTCACCGCGTTCAGGAACTCGCCGAGCGGCTCGGGGAATCCATCGCACGCCCCGTCGGGCACGAGGCGCAGGCGGCTGTCGATGTCCCAGCCGACGATGAAGATCGAATGGCGGGCGGCGGCGATCGTGCGGCGCACCGCGCGGAAGTACGCGTCGGCGTCAATCAGCACGCCGAACCGGTGCGCGCGCTCGACGCGCCAGCAGTTGCGCCCGGGAACGAACAGCGATGCCGCGCTGTCCGCCGCCGTGGATGCCCGATCGGCGGCCGGCGCGGACGGCGTCGCCGCGCGCGCCGACGTGTCCGCCAACGACGTTGGTTCGCGCATGGTCGTCCAGTATCGCTGCGCACCGCGCGCGGCGTCTATAGGTCGCAAGCGACGCAGGCGATCGGCGTTGTCCGACATCCGACGCGATCGTCGCGGCCGTGCCGGGATGCTGGGCCGTGATCGGCGACAGCCTCTCCGACCGCCATGCGCGCCGGGCGCGACGTCCATCTGCAGGTCGGCGCGCCCCGCGCTCGTCCGCATCAAGGCGGCGGCGGTCTCGCGGGTGGCGAGCAATTTGATCGACACAATGCGCTGGCTTACGGCCGCGCGCCGCTCGACGTGACGACGACGCGGCACGGTGACGAGGTCGTCGTCGACGTCGCCGATCGTGGCCCGGAATCGCGCCCGGCGACAGCGGCCGCATGATCGCCGATTTCGCGATGGTCAGCCCGCAGGAACCGTGAGCAGCGGAGAGACCTGCGCGCCGCCCGTCTCGGTGAGCGTGAACAGGAACATCAGGAACGAGAACACGCCCTTCGAGGCAAGATCGCGGTCGTCGATCCAGAACCACTGATCGCGGTACTTGATGGCGACGAATGCATCGTCGGGCCGTTCCGCTGCGCTCCGCACGCGGACCAGCGGTTCGAGGCCGTTGCTTCCGCCCGATATCTGGGCGAACCCGGGTGTCGCGCGGTGCTCGGCCAGGTCGGCGGCCGGCACGTCGATGTAGGACGCCATATCGAGCAGAATCTCGAGCATCGAGCGCGTGAGGATGGCGACCTCGTGATCGTCCTTCGGAAGACTGCCGTAAGTCACCCGGAATTCCGTGACGTTCACGTCGATGCCCAGCAGGTGCGCGACCTCGCGGATGTCCGCCGCCAACGGTGCGGTGCGCTCCGACCGGAAAAACAGCACGGTTACGCTGCCCTCCTTGTCGCGTTCGACCCGCAAGCCCATGCCTCCGGCCTGCTGGATCCGGCCGACCGCCTCGAGCACGCGAATGAACCGCGGTTCGGCCGCACGGCCCGGACGCCCGGTCATGCCGTGGCGGCTGTAGTTCTGGAGGCCGTTGATGGAATTCACGCAGCACCGAAGCAGCAGCTGCGCGCTCCACCCCGCCTGCATCAGCGATAGCAACGCACCGGGCGGAATCGGTGTCATGAGGCTCTTGCTGAACTTGTCCCCAATGAGCGGGTTGTAGGTGATCGTCGGCCGATCGGTGTACCTGCCGGACGCCCCGAAGCCGAACGTATCCGCGTTGCCCGCGAGCGGATGCTGGATTTGCGCCGTGAGGTTGCCCGCGCTCTCGACCGAGTAGGAATTGATCGCGGAGGCGATGTCGAGGAATACGGGCGGATCCAGATACCGGGCCTTCACCAGATTGAGGAGCATCTGGTTCTTCCATGACTCGGCAATCGCCGCCGCATAATCGAAGCGATCCCGGGATATCGTGCCCGGCCCCATCGTCGCGCAACCGGCGAGCAGCATCGCAACGAGTCCCGGCAGCAGACGGAACCTGGCCTTGACGCGACGCTCACGAAGCATGCAATCCACCGATGCCCTCCGCGGCGCGGTCGGTAGCCCCGACGCGGGCCGGCCGACGCGCCCGCATTGGACTTCCGATGCCCTGGAGATCGGCCCGAATGGCGAGTGCGCGATCCGCGGGATCGCCGAATGCGCCTTGGACGCTTCCTGCCAAGGCGGACAACTGATCGTTCAGGGCGACTCGCCGCTGAGGCGGCACCGACTGAACGAGATGCTCGTACATGGCCTGCAGCCTGCGCGTGACCTGCGGGCTCGAGGCGCCGTAGATGCGGATCTCCGTGCCGGCCAGCGTGACGAAGTCTTCCCAGTCGGGAGTACGATACACGAGCCGCACTTCCCCCGAGCGGTCGCGCACCACGCCCGTATCGAGTTGTCGCTGGCCGAGCAGGTGCAGGAGGTGATGCAACTGATCGATCGCGAGGACGGCGGTGGTCGGATCGTTGATGGCCGCGGAGAGCGCCTTGCTCCCGATGTCCACAATGACCCGAAAGCCGAAGGCCGGATCCTGCTCGAGCGTCCGCTCGGGACCGAACGCGACGCACCGTCGAAGAACGCTCTCGTTCACACCATCCACGCCCGGGCCATACAAGCGAAAGAGCTCCTGACCTGTCGCCACGAAGTCCCCGACCTCCGGAACGATCTCGATCGTGCATCCGGCCCGCTGCGCGATCTCCGCCATGTCGCGAACGTCGAACGCAAGGACCACGGCGGATCGCTCGTGGCGGGCGATCGTCCGCGTATGCGACGGATCGAGTTCCAGACCGACGTGTTCGCCTCCATCACTCGAGAACCTGGCCGGGTAGACCGCTTCGATCACGGCCCGCGTATCGTCCGCGATATCCGTCAGGATCGTGCCGGGACGCATACTCTGGATCGCGCTCTGCACGACGTAGAGAAACAGCACGACGCTCGCCAGGCTGAGCAGCATCGCCAGGGCCACCGGAAGCTGGGGGACGCGCTCTTCGATCCGCCCGAGAGCCGCGAGCGTGTATACCCACGCGAAAACGAACGCCCCCACGGAGAGCTTCGTGACCCGGTCCCCGAACACGCGCGTGATGATCCTCGGGGTGAGCTGCCCGCTCGCCATCTGCACGGCGAGCAACAGCATGCTGAAGGCAAACACGATCAGCGTCAGGAGCGACGATGCGAGCGCTCCGGCCACCTCGCGTGCGCCTTCGGCGGACAATCCGAGCAACGTCCAGCGTGTCCGATCGTCGATCCAGCGAACGACCGGTGCGGCGAGCAATGCCGCCGCCATGCAGAGCGCCGGGATGAGCCACAGCGAAGCCCGGACGAAGCGATTGCGCCGTTGGTGTCGGAGCCAGTTTTTCATCGTGGCCGGACCGCGCGGTGCGTCCGGTGCCCGTTAAAGTTGCAGGACCAGCGCGGTGAACGCGAACCCCCCCACGAACGTCAGCAGGATCGCGACGACGAAGGCGATGCTCGGTTGATTCCGAAGTCCCTGGGCACGAAGCCGGCGCACCTGGATCACGTGCTGGACGCACGCCCCGAACAGCGCGAGCGTCCCGAGCACGACGAGCGCGTACGCGATGCTGCCGATGCTCCACTCTCGTCGAAACATGCCCGTGATCTCGGTGCCTCGCAGCACTTCTCCGAGCTTGCCGATGGTGAAGCCGAAGCTGATCATGGATAGCGCCGTGCGGATCCATGCCTGCAGCGTCCGCTCCCCGGCCATGTAGGTGCGGTCGAGACCGAGGTCCGTGCGTTCATGGGCAAGCCGCGTGGAGGCGTCGAGGCCACTGAGATCCCTTTCGTGCGGCGCGAGGCCGAGCGAATCGGCAACGACGCCCTCGATGCGGTTCATGATCGAGCGCACGGTCTCGTCGACATCCTTCCGCGTCGCTGCGCCGGCCGCCGGTGTAGAAGCCTTCGCCTCGCCACCCGATTCGTTGCCGACAGCCTCCGCCGTCGTGCGGCTCGCCGGCTCGGTCAATGGACGCTTCCTTCCCTTCGCCCGATCCGTACCAGCCGATTGACGGGGCCGCGCAACAGCGCGTACGGGATGAGCGCCAGGAACACCGCAGTCAAGAGCGCCTGCAACGGGTGCCATCCGTGCAGCGCGACGTACTGGTAGACGAGATCGAGAACGAACGCGAGCAAGAACACCCGGGAAATGCCCTTCCAGCCGTCCCGCAATAGGTAGCCGCGGTGCGCGGCATCGGTCAGCACGGCCCAGCCGTACGCCGGACGCCCTTCGCGCACATCCTTGCGGCCATCGCGGATCGCGAACGCGAGCGCCATCAAGGGCTGAATGTAGATGCGGAACTGCATCGGCCCGTCGATGCGACCGATCAGGTCGGTGGTGAGATTCGTCAGGAAGTTGTCCACGGCGACGCGACTCCGGTGCACAAGCAATCCCAACTTACGTTGGACCCAGTGCACGGGCAATTGGACCTTGGTCCTATCCGGCGTCCAGCTTGCCATGGAGAGGAACAGCAGCACCAGCACGAGAAAGCCCGTCGCCCGGGCTGCGCGTTTCATCCCCATCGCGATCGCGACGACCGATCCGCCGGGAGTCTCCTCAGTGACGCGGGTCTGACGGCGGGCCGTGCAGCGACCGGCCGCCATCACCGCGCGCCCATGGCCAATGACCCTCCACCTCGACGGTCAGCGTCCATCCCAGCGCGGTTCTCACCGCGACCAGCGCCGCGAGTATCGCGAGGTTCATGAGCGTCATGTCGAGTGCCACGGTGCGGATGATGTCGGCCGCGACGAGGAGCTCGAGGCCGACGAGAAGCGCCTTCCCGAGCGTGATGCGGTAGCGCTCGTAGCGGGCCTCGAGGCCCTTCGCGGCGTGCGCGAGCCAGCGCAGGGTCGCGAACAGGATGAGCACGACCATGATCGCGACCGCGAGGACCTCGATGCCCTGGGCCGCCAGCTCGATCCAGTCGCGAAGCGATGACACGTCGTCTCCTTGCCCCTACGCCGCTGCCGGTGAGGTGATCGTCTGCATCGGCTTCGTCTGCATGATCTCGTCGGCATAGCGACCGCTGCGAAGCAATTCGGCCATGGCACGCATCGGCGCGTCGATGTGCTTGAAGAACTGCTTGTAACCCGCGCACAGGTAGTTGAGTCCCGGTTCGCCGTCGGGCGTCCTGATGAACCGGTTGCGCGGACATTCGCCGTAGCAGGCGAAGAGCACCTCGCAATCGCGGCAATACTTCGGCAACCTGTCGAACTTGTCCTGTCCGAACTTCCGCTGCCGATCGGAAGCAACGAGCTTCATCATGTGCGTACTCCGGATGTTGCCGAGCCGATGCGCCGGCTCGACGTAGTGATCGCAGGAATAGACGTCGCCGTTGTGCTCGAGCGCCAGCGCCGTCCCGCAGGTCGGCGAGAAGATGCACAGGTTGTGCTGCCCGAGCCAGCTTCCGAGCGCCACGTCGAATGTCTGCACGAACACCTTGCCGACGTCGCGGCTCGCCCATTCGTCGAAGACCGCGCAGAGGAAGCGGCCGAACTGATCGGCGCCCACCGAACGCTCGGTCACGAGCTCACCCCGCTGCAGGTACATCGGCCGCTTCCCGCCGGGCCGTTCCCCCCAACCCTGGTTTGCGATTGGCAGCAGCTCGGGCGTCGCGCGCTCCACGATCGGGATGAACTGCATGTACTGCGCTCGCATTTCGTCACGGAAGAAGCGGTACACCTCGAGCGGGTAATCGGCGTTGCGGGCATGCACGGTGCACAGGACGTTCACGTCCACGTCGTGCCTTCGCAACGTTTCCCAGGCGCGCATGACGAGATGGAAGGATCCTCCGCCGCGCTTGTCCACGCGATACGCGTCGTGCTGTGCCTGCGGGCCGTCGACGGAGAGGCCGACCAGGAAATCGTGCTGCTTGAGGAACGCGCACCACGCGTCGTCGAGCAGCAGCCCGTTGGTCTGGATCGTGTTCAGCACCTTCTGTCCGGGCCCGCGGTGGCGCGCGACGCACTCGATCGCGCGCCGGAAGAACTCGAGACCCATCAAGGTCGGCTCGCCCCCCTGCCACGCGATGTTGATCTCCGGCTGATCGAAGCACTCGAGTCGCTGCGAGATGTAGGCTTCCAGCACATCGTCCGACATTCGCGTGCGCTCGTTGGGATAGAGACTGTCCTTCGAGAGGAAAAAACAATACTTGCAGTCGAGATTGCAGGTGGCGCCGGTCGGCTTCGCGAGGAGATGGAAAGGGGGGGCCGATGGATTCATGATGTGGTTCCTTCCATAACCTTCGTCTCGTGCGCTTCGTATGTGCGGCTTCCGGAGGTTCGCGAACGTGCGGTTCGGCCCGAGCGCTTCCCCGAGCGGGGAAGCTTAGGCGCTTCCGGGTTGAGTTCCGGGAGCCATGGCGCGCTTGCCGAGGAGCGGAGGTTCTCCTCGGCGGCGGTCATTCGCGCGCCGAACGTGGGGCGCTTGTGAAATGCATCCGACCTTGGGTGCGTACGCATGCATCGCGTCGGCTCCGTGCGCTGCGGGTGCACGCACTGTCGCATCGCTCGATCAACCCACGGGGGCGCGCGATGAACCGCTACCACCTGCGCCGCGACGACCTGCGCCGGGCGTTCCTCACTTGGGCACGCCCTGCGGCTGCGTCTCCACCGAGACGGCAAGCCCCTCGGTGTACACCGCCTCGACCTGATCGCCCTTGCTGATGTTCCGGAGCTGCGCAGGGTCTTGCACGGGAAGATCGATCAGATCGCCTTGCGCGTTGCGCAACGTGACGATGCCCTTCTCGGTGTCCACGGACTCGACATCGGCGAGGACGGTCACTTGCCGGCCGGCAGAGGCGCCGGGCTTCGCGCCGAGAGGTGCCCGCGCAAGGCTCTGCTTCTCGGCCCTTCCGGGCATTCCGCCTCCCCGCTTCTGCAACTCCAGCGTCAGCACCTTCGTGTGCTCGGCCTTGACCACGTCGCCCACCCTGATCTGCGCGAAATTCCTGACCTCCTCGCCGGCCGTGACGTTGAAGACCTTTCCGTCCTGCCCTCTCAGCGTGACGACGCGATTCGCGGCATCGATTCCGACGACCGTGGCCGCCGTGCGCGTCGTTTCGACCGCTGCGGCGGCGCCGGGCGCGACGGCGACGACACCGGTGGTGACGGCGCCCTGCTGCGCATGGACGGCGAGCGGCGCGGCCCCGATGAGCGCTGTGCCAATGGCGATCGCAAGCATCGTTCCGGTGAGCTTCATTTTGATTCCTCCATCAGTGTGCATCAGCGCTTGAGCTTCGTGATCTTGGTGCCCTGCAACCCGATCCCCGCCATCAGTCCCTTCTGGCCAAACACGAACGCATATACGTCCGACTTGGCCGTCAGCGTGTTGATGTCCCTGGCCGCGCCGGCGTCGACGATCACGACGGTCGGACCCACGCCGA
>JBLMWW010000152.1:0-8976 GCA_050257435.1 Rudaea sp. | reverse complement strand
TTCGCGACCGAGCGCGTGATGGGTGCCGCCTTCGTCGCCGGCGCGATGTCGGTGGATGCCTGCCTCGGCAGCGACGTGCCGTTCGATCCGCGCATCCAGGAGGTGCGCGGGCATCGCGGACAGATCGAAGCCGCAGGCATCTATCGCACGCTGCTCGAAGGCAGCGCCATCCGCGCCTCGCACGTGAATTGCCACCGCGTGCAGGACCCCTACAGCCTGCGTTGCCAGCCGCAGGTGATGGGCGCGTGCCTCGACCAGATGCGTCATGTCGCGGCGATGCTCGCCGCCGAGGCCAACGGAGTGTCCGACAATCCGCTGGTGTTTGCGGATACCGGCGAGATTCTCTCGGGCGGCAACTTCCACGCGGAGCCGGTCGCCTTCGCGGCCGACGATCTCGCGCTCGCGATCGCGGAAATCGGCGCGCTCTCCGAGCGCCGGATCGCGCTGTTGATCGACCCGCACCTGTCCGGCCTGCCGCCCTTCCTCGTGCAGGATCCGGGCGTCAACTCCGGCTTCATGCTCGCGCAGGTCACCGCCGCGGCGCTCGCGTCCGAGAACAAGTCGCTTGCACACCCGCGCAGCGTCGATTCGCTGCCGACGTCGGCCAACCAGGAGGACCACGTCAGCATGGCCACGGGCGCCGCGCTGCGCCTCGCGCCGATGGCGCGCAATACGTCGACGATCGTCGCGATCGAGCTGCTTGCCGCGGCGCAGGGGATCGACCTGCGCCGGCCCCTCGCGACGTCACCGCGGCTCCAGCGCGCGCAAGCACTCGTTCGGAGCTGCGCGGCGTTCTGGGACCGCGACCGGGCCTTCGCACCGGATCTCGATCGCATGCGCGCGAGCGTCGAGTCCGATGCATTCGAAAGCATCGTGCACGTCGCGGCGGATGCGCACGTTTCGATCGCGCCGTGAGAGGCGGATAATCGGCTACTCATTTCGAGCAGGGCGAAGCGATGTTGCAGCGAGCGAATCCCCAATGGACGCGGCGGCGCGACGGCGCGATACGCGCGCCGCGCGGCACGGCGCTGACGGCGCGATCGTGGCTCACCGAGGCGCCGCTGCGGATGCTGATGAACAACCTCGATCCCGAGGTCGCGGAGAATCCGCGCGAGCTCGTCGTCTACGGCGGCATCGGGCGCGCGGCGCGCAACTGGGAGTGCTACGACGCGATCGTCGGGGCGTTGACCGCGCTCGGCGACGAAGAGTCGCTGCTGATCCAGTCGGGCAAGCCGGTCGGCGTGTTTCGCACGCACCGCGACGCGCCGCGCGTGCTGATCGCGAACTCCAATCTCGTGCCCCACTGGGCGACGTGGGAGACGTTCAACGAGCTCGACCGCAAGGGCCTGACGATGTTCGGGCAGATGACCGCGGGCTCGTGGATCTACATTGGCAGCCAGGGCATCGTGCAGGGCACGTACGAGACGTTCGGCGAGGCCGGCCGCCAGCATTACGGTGGGGAATTGGCGGACAAGTGGATTCTGACCGCTGGCCTGGGCGGCATGGGCGGCGCGCAGCCGCTCGCGGCGACGATGGCCGGCGCCTCGATGCTCGCCGTCGAATGCCAGCAAAGCCGCATCGACATGCGGCTCGCCACGCGCTACCTCGATCGGCAGGCGGCGAGCCTCGACGAGGCGCTCGCGACGATCGAGCGCGCCTGCGCGGCGCGAGAGCCCGTCTCCGTGGGATTGCTCGGCAATGCCGCCGAAGTTCTGCCGGAGATCGTGCGCAGGACGGAGCAGGGGGGAATCGCCCCGCACCTGGTGACGGACCAGACGTCGGCGCACGACCTCGTCCATGGCTATCTGCCGGCGGGCTGGAGCATCGACCGGTGGCGCGAGGCGCAGCAGGATGCGGAGCGCCATCCGGCGCTCGTGGCGGCCGCGCGGCGGTCGATCCGCGCGCACGTCGAGGCGATGCTCGCGCTGCACGCGCGCGGCATCCCGACGTTCGATTACGGCAACAACATCCGGCAGGTCGCGTACGACGAGGGCGTCGCGAACGCGTTCGACTTTCCGGGATTCGTGCCGGCATACATTCGGCCGCTGTTCTGCGAAGGGAAGGGACCGTTTCGATGGGTCGCGCTATCCGGCGATCCGGACGACATCGCGAAGACCGATCGCAAGGTGCGCCAGCTCTTTCCGCAGAATGCATCGCTCGGGCGCTGGCTCGACCTCGCCGGCAGGCGCATCGCGTTCCAGGGGTTGCCCGCCCGCATCTGCTGGCTCGGCCTGGGCGAGCGGCACCGCGCAGGGCTCGCGTTCAACGAGATGGTCGCGCGCGGCGAGCTCGCGGCCCCCATCGTCATCGGTCGCGATCATCTCGATACCGGATCGGTTGCGAGCCCCAATCGCGAGACGGAGGCGATGGCGGACGGCTCCGATGCCGTTTCCGACTGGCCGATGCTGAACGCGCTGCTCAACACGGCGAGCGGGGCGACGTGGGTATCGCTGCACCACGGCGGCGGCGTCGGGATGGGCTATTCGCAACACGCGGGTGTCGTGATCGTGTGCGACGGCTCGCCGGAGGCCGCGCGGCGCATCGAGCGCGTGCTATGGAACGACCCGGCGTCGGGCGTGATGCGGCACGCGGACGCCGGTTACGTGAAGGCGGTCGAGGTCGC
Source organism: Rudaea sp. (assembly GCA_050257435.1). GTDB lineage: Bacteria > Pseudomonadota > Gammaproteobacteria > Burkholderiales > Casimicrobiaceae > VBCG01. The sequence continues at coordinate 6,353 of JBLMWW010000152.1, read as the reverse complement.
GAAGGCCAACGGGCTCGATCTGCCGATGCTCGGGCGGTAAGCTTTACGGCATCACGACGAACGGCCGCAATCATGTCGTCGTCCTCGTACTCGACGCCACGGCGACCCGTTTCAGAAGACCCAAAGGGAGCGGGGGGGCACCTCGAGCCAGTGCCGGCCCGGGCCGAGCGGCGCATCCCCATAGGCACGCACGCGCGCCTCGCCGACATGGAACAGGTGCTCCCAGCGGTCGCCGAGGTACATCGACGTCGACAGCTCCGCGGAGAGGCGGTTTTCGCCCGGGCCCTCTGCGATGCGGATGCGTTCGAGCCGCACCATGCCGACGCCGTCGCGACCGGGCACGGCCCCCGCTTTCGCCATCCCCCACAAACGCCAGCCGTCGCCTTCGAGCAATGCGGTTCCGTCGCGAATCTCCTCGACGCGCCCCGCGAGCCGGTTGTTGCTGCCCATGAAGTCGGCGGTGAAGAGCGTTTCCGGAGCGCTGTACATCTGCTCGGGCGTTCCCTGCTGCTCGATCCTGCCGCCATTCAGAAGCAGGATGCGATCCGAAATCGCGAGCGCCTCCGCCTGGTCGTGCGTCACGCAGAGCGCGGACAGTTGCAGCCGCACTATGAGTTCGCGCAGCCACGCGCGTGCCTCCTCGCGCAGCTTGGCGTCGAGATTGGACAGCGGCTCGTCGAGCAGGATGACGGGCGGGTTGTAGACGAGCGCGCGCGCAAGCGCGACGCGTTGCTGCTGGCCGCCCGACAGCTGGTGGGGATAACGGCTCGCGAGTTGGCCAAGTGAAAGCTGCGAAAGCACGGTCTCGACGCGTGTGGTGACCTCGCTCGCGCCGATCCTGCGCAGGCGCAGCCCGTAGGCCACGTTGTCGAACACCGTCTTGTGCGGCCACAGCGCGTACGACTGGAACACGAGTCCCAGGTTGCGGGATTCGGCCGGGACGTCGACGCCCCGTACGGTGTCGAACACGACGTTGTCGCCGATGCGGATCGTTCCCTCGGAAGGCACCTCCAGCCCGGCGACGGCGCGAAGCAGCGTCGTCTTGCCGCTGCCCGACGGACCGAGGAGCGACACGACCTCGCCGCGGTTCAACGTAAGCCCCACGCCCTGCAGGATCGGACTGTCGCCGTAGCGCAGGTGCAGGTTCTCGACGGCAAGCTCGGGCATGAGACGTACGTCCTCAATCGCGAAGCCGGACGCCGAAGCGCAATGCGAACGCCAGGCCGAGCAGCACCAGCACGATGTTGATGAGCGACAACGCCGCCACGACGTCGATCGCGCCGCCCTGCCACAGCGACACGAGCTCGGCGCCGATCACTTCCGTGCCGGGCGCGAGCAGATACACGCCCGTCGAGTACTCGCGTTCGAAGATCATGAAGACCAGGAGCCACGACCCGAGGAGGCCGTGGCGGATCAGCGGCAGCGTGATATCGCGCGAGATGCGGCCGCGACGCGCGCCGACGCTGCGCGCCGCTTCCTCGAGCTCGGGCGATACCTGCAACAGCGACGACGAGACGAGGCGCATGCCGTACGCGAGCCATACGACCGAATATGCGAGCCACATGCTGAAAATCGTCGTACGCAACGGCTGCAGCGGCGGGAAGAACAGGAACACCCACAGGAACGCAAGGCCGATCAGAAGTCCGGGCACGGCGCGCGGCAGGAGGACGAGGTAGTCGACGACGCGCGACCAGCCATCGTTGCGCCGATGGGTGGCGAACCCGATCGCGGTATAGCAGGCGACGGCGATGGCGCCGCCGACGGTGCCGATCAGGATCGTGTTCCAGATGGCCCGCACGTGCGTCGGCTCCTCGAACACCGAGCGGAAGTTGTCGAGCGTGAACGCGTCGGCCAGGCGCACGCCGAAGCCCCAGTTCGTCACGAACGCGCGCAAGGTGATGCCGGTCAGCGGCACGACGACGGCCACGAGGAGCCATGCGCCGACGAGCGCGACCGCCAGCCACTTCCAGCGGCCGAGCGGCAGCTCGCGCATCCGCCCGGCCTTGCCCTTGATCGTCGCGTAGCGGCGCGCGTTCTGGAGCAGGTGCCGCTGGATCAGCACGAGCGGGATCGTCATCGCGACGATGCACACGGCCACCGCGGCCATCAGGTGGTACGACGGCGTGCCGAGCTTGTTGGTGAGCTTGTAGAGGTACGTCGACAGCACGAGGTGGCCCTCGGGGTCGCCGAGCACGAGCGGCAGGCCGAAGAGCTCGAGGCCGAGGAAGAAGATCAGCACGGCGGAGAAGAGCAGCGCCGGCATGATGAGCGGCAGGCTCACGGAAAAGGCAACGCGAAACGGCGCTGCGCCTGCCACCCGCGCCGCCTCCTCGACGTCCGAGCCGAGGCTCTTCAGCGCGGACGACGCGTATATGTATACGTTGGGCACGTGCGTGAGCCCGGCGATCACCGACATGGCGGTGAGCGAGTAGAGGCCCCACGGGGCGACGCCGAACAGGTCGGTCGCCCAAATCGAATAGAAGCCCACGGGACCGGCCGCTACGATGTAGCCGAACGACAGCACCATCGGCGAGACGAAGCTCGGCACGAGCAGCAAGGGCTCGATCACGCGCTTGCCGGGAAAATCCGTGCGCTCCATCACGAACGCGAGCGCAGCGCCGAGCGGAACCGCGATCAGCGTCATGCCGGCGGCGATCAGCAGCGAATTGCGCGCGGCGATCCAGAAATCGGGATCGGCGAAGATGAAGGCATATGCATCGATGCCGACCTTCTTGACGGCGTCGAAGAACGGCGCCGAGAGCAGGCTCTGGTAGACGATGAGCGACAGCGGCGCGAGCACCGCCGCGGCCGTCAGCAGAATCGTCAGCCCGCGCGGCAGGGCCGAAAGGACGGCGCGCCCCGCGCGCTCGGTCGCGACCGGCAGCGGGCGGTTGGCGAGCGTCGCCATCGCGCGTCGTGGGCGGCGCGAGGGCGCGCCGCCGTCAGATGGACCGCGTTACTTGCCGGACGCGACCGCCGCCTTCCACGCGCTCAGGAATTCGAGGCGCTTCTTGGGGTCGAGGTACGCGACAATCTCGGAGCTCACCGGGATCGGCTTCGCGACGTTGGCGCCGAGCTGCTTGGTCAGCGAGGCCGCCGTGTATTCGGCGTCGACGTCGTTGCGCACCGCGAAGAGCTCGACGGCGCTGCCGATCATCTTCTGGCCGCGCGCGGACAGGATGTAGTCGGTCCAAAGCTTCGCGGCGTTCGGGTCTTTCGCGCCCTTGCCGATGAACATCACCCGCGAGAGCACGAGCGTGTAGTCCTTCGGAAGCACGACGCCGAGGTTCGGATCCTTCTTCGCACGCACCAGCGCGTATGGGCCGAGAACGTTGTAGCCCAGCAGGTGCTCGCCCGACGAGACCTTCTCGAGCATATTGCCGGTGCTCGAATAGACGCGGTAATTCGTCGCACCGAAGCCCTTCTCGAGGTCCTTCATGCCGGGAAAGTACTTCGTGTCCTGCACGACGAACATGAAGCCGACGCCGCTCTTCTCGATGTCGTACGTCGTCACCTTGCCCTTGAACTTGGCGGCGTCGGTATTGAGGATCTTCGCGAACGAAGCGTGGTCCTGCGGGATCTCGCTGCCCGTCACGAGGCGCTTGTTGTAGATGAACACCGCCGGCTCGTACGTCGTGCCGTACGCCTCGTCCTTGTAGACCGCCCATGCCGGCAGCTTCGCGGTTTCCGGCGATCTGTACGGCATTGCGAGCCCGTCGTCGACCAGCTTCACCTGCAGGTCCATCGCCGAGCTCCACATCACGTCGGCGCCGGCCTGGCTCGACGCCGACTCGGCGATGAAGCGGTTGTACATCTCCGTCGAGTTCATGTCGTTGTACTCGACCTTGATGTCGGGGTAGAGCGCGTTGAAGTCCTTGATCAGCGGTTGGGCGGCCTTGGTGTCGAGGGCGCTGTAGATCACGACCTTGCCTTCCTTCTTCGCGGCGGCGATCGTCTGCGAGTAATCGGCGGGATATCCCGCGGGCACCGACTGCGCGAACACCGGCAACGCGAGCATCGACAGCACAAGCAGGGCGAGGCGTTGAGGCATGCTTTCCTCCGAAAATGGTGGCTCTGGCGCCTTCCCGACCCCCGCCGGGCGGCGCGATTTTGCCGAGCCTTCGAGCGGCTATTCTATGCGCAATCAGCCGGTATCCCGGAGGGGATTCGTTCGGCGTCGATTGTTCCGTCTCCGGTGGCAGGCGACAATGACGATTGAAAAGTGAGCCGAGCGACGTGGAACAGGATTGGAAGTCTTGGATTGGACGCGCCGAGGTCTCGAGCGATCGGGTGACGCCGGCGCCGATCGCGGCGCTTTCTGCAACGCTCGACCGCGACGATCCATTGCCGCGCGATGGCGACGCGCTGCCGCCGCTTTGGCATTGGCTGTACTTCCTGCCGCACTATCGGCAGTCCGAAGTCGGTCCCGACGGGCATGCGAAGCGCGGCGGTTTCCTGCCGCCGGTGCCCCTGCCGCGCCGGATGTGGGGGGGTGGCCGACTGCAGTTCGCGCAGCCGCTGCACGTCGGCGAGGCGATCGAGCGCGAGTCGCGGATCATCGACGTTGTTCCGAAGGAGGGTCGCTCGGGGCCGCTCGTGTTCGTCGTCGTGCGCCATACGATCCGGGGCGAGAAGGGTCCCGCGATCGTCGAGGAGCACGACATCGTATATCGCGGCGCGGCGCAGGGTAACCGGGGTCAGACTCGTATCTCGCCCGATGGCTCGCGCCAATCCGCTCCGCACGGGCCGAAATTCGAGTCTGACCCCAATTACCCCGCGCCGGCGGCGCCGCCCGATGCCGCATGGTCACGCGAGATTCATCCGGATCCGGTGCTCCTGTTTCGCTATTCCGCGCTGACGTTCAACGCGCACCGCATCCACTACGATCGCCGTTACGTCATGGAGACGGAAGGCTATCCCGGGCTCGTCGTGCACGGGCCGCTGATCGCGACGCTGCTCACGGATCTGCTGCGGCGCGAGTGCTCAGAGGCGCGGATCGCCGCGTTCTCCTTTCGCGCCCTGAGCCCGCTCTTCGACATCGCTACGTTCCTGGTGTGCGGGACGCCCGCTGAGGATGGCAAGACGATCCGCCTTTGGGCGGCGAATCGCGAACGCGGGCTGGCGATGGACGCCACGGCGAGGCTGCCGTGAGCGCCCCCGGGCCCTCGCGAGGCGCTTCGGGGGAGGTCGCCTGGTGAGCCCGGAACCTTATCCGGAGCTTCGGGAGGCGATCCGCGCGCTTTGCGCGGAATATCCCGACGCGTATTTCCGCGCGCTCGACGCGGAGCACGGCTATCCGGAGGCATTCGTCGACGCGCTGATGCGCGGCGGCTGGCTGTCGGCGATGATTCCCGAGGAGTACGGCGGCACGGGTCTCGGCCTCGGCGCCGCCTCGGTGATCATGGAGGAGATCAACCGCTGCGGCGGGAATTCCGGCGCCGTCCACGGCCAGATGTACAACATGGGGACGCTGCTGCGGCATGGCAGCGAGGCTCAGAAGCGCAAGTACCTGCCGCGCATCGCCGCGGGCGAGTTGCGGATTCAATCGATGGCGGTGACCGAGCCCACGACCGGCACCGACACGACGCGAATCAAGACGACGGCGGTGCGCCGGGGCGATCGCTACGTCGTCAACGGCCAGAAGGTCTGGATCTCGCGCGTGCAGCACTCGGATCTCATGATTCTCCTCGCGCGCACCACGCCGCTCCCCGAGGTCAAGCGACGCTCCGAGGGGATGTCGATCTTCATCGTCGATCTGCGCGACGCCGTCGGTCACGGGCTCACCGTGCGGCCGATCGCGAACATGGTGAATCACGAGACGAACGAGCTCTTCTTCGACGATCTCGAGATTTCCGCCGAGAACCTCATCGGCGAGGAGGGGCGCGGCTTCACCTACATCCTCGACGGACTGAACGCGGAACGGACGCTGATCGCCGCCGAATGCATCGGCGACGGCTACTGGTTCGTCGATCGCGCGGTGAAATACGCGAACGAGCGCATCGTTTTCGACCGGCCGATCGGCCGGAACCAGGGCGTGCAGTTCCCGATCGCCGAGGCGTACATCGAGATCGAGGCCGCGAACCTGATGCGTTACCGCGCCTGCGAGCTCTTCGACGCGGGAAAGGCGTGCGGTGCCGAGGCGAACATGGCGAAGCATCTCGCGGCGAAGGCGTCGTGGGAGGCGGCCAACGTGTGCCTGCAGACGCACGGCGGCTTCGGCTTCGCCCACGAGTACGACATCGAGCGCAAGTTCCGCGAGACGCGGCTCTACCAGGTCGCGCCGATCTCGACGAACATGATCTTCGCGTACGTCGCGCAGCACGTGCTCGGGTTGCCGCGGTCGTTCTAGGATC
>JBLMWW010000151.1:0-17459 GCA_050257435.1 Rudaea sp. | reverse complement strand
GGTCGTCGTCTTCGATCAGACGTCGTTTTCCAAGTTCGTCCTGAAAGGCCGCGACGCGCTCGCCGTCCTCGAGCGCATCTGCGCGAACCGGATCGACGTTCCGGTCGGGCGCATCGTGTACACGCCCCTGCTCAACGATCGAGGCGGCGTTGAAAGCGACCTGACCGTCACACGTGTCGGGCAGGACGAGTTCTTCATCCTGACCGGCACGGCGCAGACGACGCGCGATCTCGCATGGATCGAGGGTCACGTCCGCGATGGCGAGCACGCCTCGCTCGTCGACGTGACGAGCGCCTCCTCGATCCTCTCCCTGATGGGACCCCGTGCGGAAGCTTTGCTCGCGAGCGTCTCGCGCGATGACTTCTCGAGCGTCGCGATGCCGCTCGGCACGTCGCGAAGCGTCGACGTCGGGTATGCCCGCGTGCGCGCGACGCGGATCAGCTATGTCGGTGGACCCGGCTACGAGCTTTGCGTGCCGACCGATCAGTGCGCGACGCTCTACGACGCGCTGGTCGACGCCGGGGACGGGTTCGGCCTGCGCGATGCGGGCTACTACACGATCGACGCGCTGCGCATCGAGGCCGCGCGTCGCGCATGGGGCGCGGAACTCACCCCGGACGACACGCCGCTCGAAGCGGGCCTCGCGCACGCGGTGGCGTTCGACAAGGCGGGATTCATCGGGCGGGAGGCGTTGCTGCAGCAGCGCGCGCGCGGCATCGCCAAGCGCCTCGTGCGCTTCGCGCTCGACGACCCGGCCGCATTTGCATGGGGCGGCGAGCCGATCGTCATTGATGGCCGCCCCGTCGGCGAATCGACTTCCGCGGGTTACAGCCGCAAGCTCGGGCGCATCGTCGCGTTCGGCTACGTGAAGGCACCGGGCGCGCTCGACGACGCCACGCTGCGGCGCGCGCGATGCGAAATCGACATCGCGGGAACGACGTTCGCGGCGACGATTCTCCTGTCGGCGCGTTAGACTATCGCCATTTTCATGCCGACGAACGTGACCGCCCTTCATCGCCTGGCACCTCCTGCCCGCCGCGGACGCACCCCGTTGCGTCCGGGTGCGGAAACGGCGCAGGTGCAGAGCCTCACGCGTGGCCTCTCGATCCTCGACGCGCTCGCGCGCGCCGAGGGCGGGCTCACGCTGACCGACATTGCACAGCGCGTGCAACTGCCGCCGTCGACGACACACCGCCTGCTCGCGACGCTGGAGAAGATGGGCTACGTCTATCAGATGGGCGACCTCGGGCGGTGGTACGTCGGGCTGCAGGCGTTCACCGTCGGCTCGAGCTTTCTCGCCAACCGCGACTTCGCAACGCACAGCCACGCGTACATGCGCAGGCTCATGGAGCAGTGCGGCGAGACGGCGAATCTCGCGATCCTCGACGGCACCGAGGCGGTCTTCATCGACCAGGTGCAATGCCGCGAGACGATGCGCACTATCGTCAAGCTGGGGAGCCGCGTGCCGCTCCATGCGTCGGGCGTCGGCAAGGCGATCTTCGCGGCGCTGCCCAACGACCAGATCGACGCGCTCATCAAGGTCAAGGGGCTGCCCCGCATCACCGAGAACACCATCACGTCGCCGGAGACGACGTGGGCCAGCGTGCGCGTCATCCGGCAGCGCGGGTGGTCGTTCGACGACGAGGAGCACCTGCCGGGCACGCGCTGCGTGGCTGCCGCCATCTACGACGAGCACGCGGAGCCGCTCGGGGCGATTTCGCTCGCCGGGCCATCGTCGCGCCTGCCGGACGAGCGCATCAAGCAACTCGGGCCGCTCGTCGCGCACATCGCGGAAGAGATCACGCACCGCCTCGGCGGTCGCTGGCCGCATCCCTATTGACGATCCGCAAGCGCCGGGCGGCGTCGGCCCTGGCCATCGCGCTCGCGATCGCCGGATCGAGCGCCGGCGCACAGGCGCCCGGCGCGGATGCGGAAGGGCCGCGGCCGAATCCCGATGACGCACGGCCCCGCAGGCTCGAGAGCATCGAAGTCATCAAGACGCAGCCCGCCGACGATCGGCGCGAATCGACGACGGCGCGCATCGTCGTCCCGCACGAGGACCTCGTCCGCTACGGCGATACGGCCCTCTCCGACGTCCTGAAGCGCCTGCCGGGCATCACGATCGAGGCGCTGGCCGGTGGCGGCGCGGCGATTCGCATGCGCGGCCTCGGCACGGGCTACACGCAGATCCTCCTCGACGGCGAGCCCGCACCGCCCGGCTTCTCGCTCGACTCGCTTTCTCCCGGCCTCGTCGAGCGCATCGAGATCCTGCGCGTGCCGACGGCCGATTTGAGCGCACGCTCGATCGCGGGAACGATCAACATCGTGCTGCGCAAACGCGCGACGCGGCAACGCACGCTGAAGGCGAGCGCCGCGGAGGCGCGCGAGGAGCCCACGTACGGTCTCGAGGGCCAGCTCGCCGATCGCATGGCCGGCGGGTCGTACTCGGTCGCCGTGTCGGCGCTGCATCGCCTGCACGACGGGCCCGGCATCGCGGAACAGCACGGGACCGATCCCTCCGGGCAGACGAATCTTCTATGGTCGACGCGACAGCAGGAGGATCGGCGCAACGACAACGTCGGCTTGACGCCGCGCGTCACGTGGAACGTCACGGACCGCGACACGCTCGCGACCGACGGCCTGTTCCGCTATCTCGCGAACCGGACGCATTTCGCGGAAGCGACGACGACGCTCGCCGGCGCCCCGCCGGCCTATGCCGCCAACGACCTCGACTATGGTGCGCATACGTTCATCGGACGCGGCCATGCCGAGCATCGGCACCGCTTCGCGGCCGGCGCGTCGCTCGACGCGAAGCTGGGCGTCACGTACCAGCACTTCGACAGCGATGCCTCCTTCCACGGCTTCGATGCCGCCGGCACGTTCGTGCTCGACCGTAATGTTCGTGGCCATGCCGCGGACAAGGGCCTCTTTACGTCGGGCAAATACCGCACGCCGATCGTCGACGGCCACGCGCTCGCATTCGGCTGGGACGGCGAGTATGCGCAGCGCGACGAGAGCCGCCTCGAGCACGACGCGACGCCGGCGGGCGATCTCATCCTGGAGATCGACGAGCGCTACCGGTCGCGCCTGTGGCGCATGGCCGGCTATGCGCAGGACGAATGGGACATCTCGCAGCGCTGGTCCGCCTACGCCGGGGTGCGCTTCGAAGCGCTCGACACGCGCACCACGGGCAACACGATCGCCGAAGCGGGCAACCGCTCGAGCGTGCTGAGCCCGATCCTGCAGGCGTTGTGGAGGTCGCAGGAACGCCGCGGGGACCAGGTGCGAATGGCGCTGTCACGCACCTATAAAGCGCCGACGACGCGACAACTGACGCCGCGGCGCTACGTCGCCAACAACAACACGCCCACCACGCCGGACTACCAGGGCAACCCCGACCTGCGCCCCGAGCGCGCGTGGGGCATCGACGTCGCGTACGAGCACTACTTCGGAGCCGACGCGCTCGTCAGCGTCAGCGCCTTTGCGCGCCGCGTCGACGACGTGATCCTCGACCGGGAAACGAACGTGGAGGGCACCTGGATCACCTTCCCGGCGAACACGGGCTCCGCGCGCGTCCGGGGGATCGAGCTCGAGACCAAGTTCAACCTGCGCGACCTTCGCGAGCATGCCCCCAACGTCCTGTTTCGCATGAACCTCGGGCGGAACTGGTCGCGTGTGGACGCGATTCCGGGGCCCGACAACCGGCTGGATCGCCAGGTGCCGGTGAGCGGGACGATCGGCGTGGACTGCTTCTCCGACGGAGCGCCGCTGACGATCGGAGGCTCCTTCACGTTCAAGGGCGGCGGGCCGGTCCGGACCGGCGAGGGCCAGAGCGAGGTGCTGCCGATTCGGCGTGCGCTCGACGCCTACGCGCTGTGGATCGTCGACACGAGGACGCAGCTGCGGCTGTCGTTCCAGAACATCCTGCGCCAGGACTACGCATACGTCACGAGCTATTTCGACGAAGCCGGGCGGACGGACCTGGCGACGACCACGCCGACGGGTACACTGATAAGGCTCGCCGTGGAATGGTCGCTTTGATGCGCGCCCGACGGCAACGCGCAATCCCATCGCCTGGAGATTTACGTGAACGCCTCCCCACGCGCCCGCGGCGTCCTCGCCCCGGTCGTCACGCCCTTTGCACCCGATCTCGCACCCGACGCGGCGCGGCTCGCCGCACATTGCCGCTGGCTCGTCGAGCGCGACGTCGGGCTCGCGGTCTTCGGCACCAATTCCGAGGCGAACTCGCTTTCCGTTTCGGAGAAGCTCGGCCTGCTCGACGCACTGATCGAGCGCGGCGTGCCGCCCTCGCGCATGATGCCGGGGACCGGCTGCTGCGCCTTCCCGGACACCGTCGAGCTCACGCGCCGCGCGGTGCGGCTCGGTTGCGCCGGCGTGCTGATGCTGCCACCCTTCTACTACAAGGCCGTATCGGACGACGGGCTCTTCGCCAGCTATTCGGAAGTGATCGAGCGCGTCGCCGACGAGCGCTTGCGCATCTACCTCTATCACATTCCGCCCGTGGCGCAGGTACCGATCAGCCTCCCGCTGGTCGAGCGCCTGCTCGCGCGCTATCCGCGCGCGATCGCCGGCATCAAGGACAGCTCCGGCGACTTCGGCAATACGCGCGCGCTGCTCGAGCGCTTCGCGCCGGCGGGCTTCGACGTGTTCTGCGGCAGCGAATCGTTCCTGCTCGCGACGATGCGCGGCGGCGGGGCCGGCTGCATCAGCGCGACGGCGAACGTCAATCCCGTGGCGATCGCGCGTCTCGCCCGTGAGTGGCGGCAGGCCGACGCCGAAGCGCAACAGGCCGCGCTCGACCGGGTCCGCGGGGTGTTCCAGAAGGTGCCGATGATCCCCGCGCTCAAGGCGGCGATCGCGCATTTCACGGACGACGAGGCGTGGACGACGGTCCGTCCTCCGCTCGTCGCGCTCACGCGTGCGCAACGGGAGCAGTTGCGCGACGGCCTGGCGGCGATCGGCTTCGACATGCCGGGACTGGCCAAGACGCCGGCGAGCGTGGCATAAGGCCCATGCCGGCCGCGCACGTCAATCGCCGCATTGTGCTGGCGAGCCGCCCGGCGGCGGCGGTGACCGAGGACAACTTTCGTCTCGAGGAAGCACCGTTGGGCGCGCCCGCCGAAGGCGAAGTGCTCGTGCGCAACGAGTGGCTTTCGCTCGACCCGTACATGCGCGGCCGCATGAGCGACGCGAAGTCCTATGCGACGCCGGCGGCGATCGGCGAGGTGATGGTCGGGCAGACCATCGGCGAGGTGCTCGCGAGCCGCGATCCGCGCCTCGTCCCGGGCGACAAGGTGCTCACGAACCTGGGTTGGCAGGCGTTCGGTGTCTGCAAGGCGGCCGACGTCGAGAAGATCGACGCGCGCGACGTTCCCGCGTCGTATTACCTCGGCATCCTCGGCATGCCGGGCATCACCGCGTTCATCGGACTCACCGAGATCGGCCGGCCCAAGCCCGGCGATACGCTGGTCGTCTCGGCCGCCTCCGGCGCTGTTGGCAGCGTCGTCGGCCAGCTCGCGCGCATGGCCGGCTGCCGCGTGGTCGGGGTCGCGGGTGGCGCGCAGAAGTGCGATTACGTCGTCGACGATCTCGGCTTCGACGCCTGCGTCGATCATCGTGCGCAGGACTTCGAGACGCGATTGCGCGCGGCATGCCCGCACGGCGTCGACGTCGACTTCGAGAACGTCGGCGGGAAGGTGCTCGATGCGGTCCTGGGCCTCGTGAACCGCCATGCGCGCATCGTCCTTTGCGGCGTCGTCGCCGAGTACGGCGGCGCGTACGCGCATGCACGGATTCGCTCGATCCTGGTAAACCGCGTCCGCATGGAGGGAATGATCGTGTTCGACTGGAAGGACCGGTACGCCGAAGCGACCGCGCGGCTGCGCGAATTCGTGGTCGACGGGCGGCTCAAGTACCGCGAGTCGATCGTCGAGGGCCTCGAGAACGCGCCGAAGGGCCTGATCGGGCTCCTGCGCGGCGGGAATTTCGGAAAGCAGCTCGTCAGGATCGCTTGACACGGCGCACCGTCCGCTCGTTCACGATGCGCGGCCTCCGCCGGCCTCACGCTTCGCCGCACGCGCATCCGAGGCGCACATGATCGATTACGAGATTCGCGTCGAGCCCCATCCGCGGCGGTTGCGCGTGAAGTTCCACGACGCGTGGATCGCCGACTCGACGCGCGCGATCGTCCTGAATGAGACGCGCCATGCGCCGAGCTTCTATTTTCCGTGGCAGGACGTGCGCACCGACCTGCTCGAGAAGACGACGCACACGTCGCATTGCCCGTTCAAGGGCAACGCGAGCTACTGGAGCATCCGCGCCGGCAACGAGCGCGCCGAGGACGCCGCGTGGGCCTACGAGCAGCCGTCCGAGGAGGCGGCCGCGCTGGCCGGCTACGTGTCGTTCTATCCCGAGAAGGTCACCGCGATCTACGAGGACGACGACGCGCTGCCCTTCTTCGATCACACCGGAACGGCCAGCCCGCATGCCAACCCGATCGCCGGCTGGCTGCTGCGCGATGCGTGGAAGGCGCCGACCCCCGACGCGCTCGTGCGCGCGTTCTGCGATTGCCTGCTCGCGCTCGGCGTCCCGGTCGCGCGGATGACCGTCATCATCCCGACGCTGCATCCCCAGATCTACGCCAGCGTGTTCGTGTGGCGAGACGACACGCGCGAGGTGCGCACCGTCTACGAGCCGCACGACGTGCTGCATCAATCCAAGTTCGCCGCGAGTCCGTTCGCGCCGATCATTCGCGGCGCGGGCGGCGTGCGGCGCAGGCTCGAGGGCGAGGATGCGACGCTCGACTTCCCGGTGCTGCACGACCTGCACGCCGAGGGGGCCACCGATTACGCCGCGATGCCGTTTCGCTTCTCGGACGGGCAGGTGAACGTCATGTCCATGACGTCGTTCGCGAAGGGCGGTTTCACGACGACGCATCTCGGCAATATCCACGAGGTGCTGCCGGCGCTCGCGCGCCTGTTCGAGGTGCACGCGCAGCGGCGCATCTCGGTGAGCCTGCTCGATACGTATCTCGGCCGGAACACCGGACGCCGCGTACTCGAGGGCGAGATCAAGCAGGGCGACGGGCAGCTCATCCATGCGGTCATCTGGTTCTGCGACCTGCGCAACTCGACGGCGCTCGCGGACCGAATGGATCACGCCGCGTATCTCGCGAACCTCAACCGCTTCTTCACGGCGATGGCCGGCGCGATCTTCGACAACGGGGGCGAGATCCTGAGCTACATCGGCGATGCGGTGCTCGCGATCTTCCCGATCGCGGCACCCGACGCGTCGGCCGGCGCGGGGACAGGGGCTGCGCAAGCGTGCTCGCGGGCGATCGCCGCGGCGCGCGCCGCGGGCGAGCGGATCGCCGCGGCCAATCGCGACCGGCCGGACCTGCCGGCCCTGCAGTACGGGATCGGGTTGCACCTCGGCGACCTCACGTATGGGAACATCGGCATCCCCGAGCGCCTGCAGTTCACGGTGATCGGATCGGCCGCGAACGAGGCCTCGCGGATCGAAGGCATGACGAAGGAGCTCGGTACGCCGGTCGCGATCTCGTCGAAGTTCGCGCAAAGCTATCGCGGCGAGCTCGTGTTCAAGGGTGCCTACGCGCTCAAGGGCGTCGCCGGGATGCACGACCTCTACACGCTCCAGTAACCGAGCGGCGCGTCGTCCCAACGTCCCCTGCAGCGAGCAGTTCGCCCCGCATCGGCAGCGACGCGCCAGGGCGGCGGCCGCTTGCCCACCGCCCGACTCGAACACCGACTACCGCCGCGACGGCGAGCTAAGGCAGGACCTCGAAGAGTCCCGCCGCGCCCATCCCGCCGCCGATGCACATCGTCACCACGACGCGCTTCGCGCCGCGCCGGCGTCCCTCGAGCAACGCGTGCGCGGTGAGGCGCGTGCCCGAAACGCCGTACGGATGGCCGACGGCGATCGCGCCGCCGTTCACGTTGAGCCGCTCGTTCGGAATGCCCAGCTCGTCGCGGCTGTAGATCACCTGCACCGCGAACGCCTCGTTCATCTCCCACAGGTCGATGTCCTCGACGCGCAGGTTCGTGCGCGAAAGCAGCTTCGAAACGGCGAAGACCGGGCCGATGCCCATCTCGTCGGGTTCGCAGCCCGCGACCGCGAAGGCGCGGAACACGCCGAGCGGCGCCAGGCCGCGCTTCGCCGCCGCGTCGGCGCTCATCACGACGCACGCCGCCGCGCCATCGGAAAACTGGCTCGCGTTGCCCGCCGCGACGGTGCCGCCCGGCACGGCGGGCTTGATCTTCGCCACCCCCTCGTAGGTGGTGTCGGCGCGAATGCCTTCGTCGGCGGCAAGCGTGACCGGCTTCGTGTAGATCTGCGACGTCTCCTTGTCGGCGACCGCCATTGTCACGTCGATCGGCACGATCTCCTCCGCGAACCTGCCGGCGGCCGCGGCGGCCGCGGCGCGCTGCTGGCTTTGCACGCCATACTCGTCCTGCCGCTCGCGGGGGATGTGATAGCGCGAGGCGACCTTCTCCGCCGTCTGCAGCATCGTCCAGTAGATCTCGGGCTTGTGCTCCCCGAGCCACGGATCGACGAACATGTGCTTGTTCATCTCGTTTTGCACGCACGAGAGCGACTCGACGCCGCCGGCGACGTAGACGTCTCCCTCGCCGGCGATGATGCGCTGCGCGGCGAGAACGATCGTCTGCAGGCCCGACGAGCAGAAGCGGTTGATCGTCGCACCCGGCACGCTGACGGGACACCCGGCGCGGAGCGCGATTTGTCGCGCGATGTTCCAGCCGGTGGCGCCTTCGGGCAGCGCACAACCCATCAGCACGTCCTCGACCTCAGCGGGATCGAGCTTCGCGCGGGCGATCGCGTGGGCGACGACGTGGCCGCCGAGCGTCGCACCGTGGGTCATGTTGAGCGCACCGCGCCATGACTTGGCGAGCCCGGTGCGGGCGGCGGAAACGATGACGGCATCACGCATTGAACGATTTTCCTTCGGCAGCAAGGCGCGCGAGCAGCGGCGCCGGCGTCCAGAACGCCGGATCGGCATGGGGATCGGCGGCGATCCGGTGCATGCTGCGCACGACGTTGTAGAGCCCGAGCATGTCGGCATAAAGCATCGGGCCACCGCGATGCAGCGGGAAGCCGTAACCCGCGAGGTAGACGATGTCGATGTCCGATGCGCGCGCTGCCACGCCCTCCTCCAGAATGCGCGCACCCTCGTTGACGAGCGCCAGCACGCAGCGCTCGACGATCTCGTCGTCGGCAAGCTTGCGCGGGGTGATGCCGACGTCCTTGCGGTACTGAGCGATCAGCGCGTCGACCGCCGGATCGGGCAGCGCGTCGCGACGACCCGGCTCGTAGCGATACCAGCCGGCCCCGCTCTTCTGCCCGAAGCGCCCCTGCTCGCAGAGGCGATCGGCGACGCGCGAGTACGGAAGCTCCGGCTGCTCGTTGTAGCGGCGCCGGCGAATGCGCCAGCTCACGTCGTTCCCGGTGAGATCGCTCATGCGAAACGGCCCCATCGCCATGCCGAATGCCTCGAGTGCGCGATCGACCTGCGCCGGGGAAGCGCCCTCGTCGACGGCGAAGAGTGCCTGCCGCAGGTACTGCTCGATCATCCGGTTGCCGATGAAGCCGTCGCAGACGCGGGACACCACGGCCGTCTTCCGCAGGCGCTTCGCGAGCGCCATCGCGGTCGCGAGCACGTCCTCCGCGGTCTTCGCGCCGCGCACCACCTCGAGGAGCTTCATCACGTGCGCGGGGCTGAAGAAATGCAGCCCGAGCACGTCCTGCGGCCGGCGCGTCGCCGCAGCAATGCGGTCGACGTCGAGCGTCGACGTGTTCGTCGCGAGGATCGCGCCGCTTTTCGCGACCTCGTCGAGCGCGCGGAACACGCTCGTCTTGACGTCCATTTCCTCGAACACCGCCTCGACGACGACGTCGGCGTCCGCGAGCCCGCCGTACGCGTCAGTCGTGGTGAGCATCCCGAGCGCCTGCGCGGCCTGCTCCGGTTTCAGCCTGTTCTTCGCGACCGCGCCTTCGTAATGCTTGCGGATCGCGGCGACGCCTTTCTCGAGTGCCTCGGGCGAGGCCTCGAGCAGCGTCACCGGGATGCCGGCGCCGAGAAACGCGAGCGCGATGCCGACGCCCATCGTGCCGGCGCCGACGACCCCGGCCTTCTCGATCCTTCGCGCCGGCGTTCCGGCGGCGATGCCGGGGATCTTCGACGCGGCGCGCTCGGCGAAGAACGCATGGCGCAGTGCCCGCGACTCGGGCGTCGTCATCAGGAACCGGAACAGCTCGCGCTCGCGCGCGAGCCCGGCCTCGAACGGCAGCGCGACGGCCGCGACGACGGCATCGATGCACTTCGCCGGCGCCGGGAGGTTCTTCGCCACGGCGGCGACGGTGTTGCGCGCGAACTGGAAGTACCCGTCGGCGGCCGGATAGTGGAGCTTCACGTCGCGTAGACGCGCGAGCGGTCGTGCCTCCCCTACGGCGCGCTCGGCGAATCGGCACGCGCCTTCGACGATGTCGCCCTCGACGATGGCATCGAAGAGCCGCGTGTCCGCGAAGCGCGACGCCGGAACGCCCGCGCCCGACAGGATCATGTTGAGCGCCGGCTCGACGCCGATGGCGCGCGGCAGGCGCTGCGTTCCGCCGGCGCCGGGCAGGAGTCCGAGCTTGACTTCCGGCAGCGCGATTTGCGCATCGGGTGTCGCGACGCGGAAGTGGCAGGCGAGCGAAAGCTCGAGACCGCCGCCGAAGCAGGTGCCGCCGATGGCGGCGATGACCGGCTTGGCGGCCCCTTCGACGACGCGAATCACCGTATGCAGCGTCGGCTCCGCGAGCCCCTTCGGCGTGTTGAACTCGCGGATGTCGGCCCCGCCCGAAAACAGCTTGCCGCCGCCGGTGAGGACGATCGCCGACACCGCCTTGTCTGCGAGCGCACGGTCGATGCCCTCGACCAGGCGGGTACGGACGGCATGCGAGAGGCCGTTGACCGGCGGATTGTCGAGCGTGATCACGGCCACCGCGCCGTGCAACCGATACTGCGTGCCGTCATTCATGGTCGAGAAGTGCCGCGTCGGCGGTGTGACAGGTGTGGAACGGGCGTCGCATCTGCGCCAGAATGCGCGACCCGCCGGTGCGCGTCCGGCAAGCGCGGACGCGACGCAATCGCGCATCGGCCACCCGTGCGGGACGGGTGGCCGTCGAGCGTGCTGCGGCAAAACGCCCGGGGTGCGGCAAGCCGCGAAAAGCGCTCATGACGCAGGGGGGACGATGCAAGCACTGATGATGGAAATGCCGCTTTCGATCTCGTCGCTGATCCGCCACGCGGATCGATTCCACGGCGACACCGAGATCGTATCGCGTTCCGTGGAAGGGCCGATCCATCGCTATACGTACCGCGATGCGCACACGCGGTCGCGGCGGCTCGTGCGCGCGCTCACCCGGCTTGGCGTACGAAGCGGCGATCGCGTCGGCACGCTCGCATGGAATGGCTATCGCCATTTCGAACTTTACTACGCCGTCTCGGGAATGGGCGCGGTCGTTCACACGATCAATCCGCGCCTGTTCCACGACCAGCTCGCGTATATCGTCGATCATGCGCAGGACGCGTACGTCTTCTTCGACCTGACGTTCGCGCCGCTGGTCGCAATGCTTGCACCCACGTGCAACGGCGTGCGCGGATGGATCGCGATGACCGACCGGGCGCACGCTGCCGAGGTTCCCGGCGCCCACGAGGCGTGCTACGAGGAACTCGTCGCGGCGGAGGACGACGATTACGAATGGCCGCAATTCGACGAGAACACCGCGTCGGGTCTCTGCTACACGTCCGGGACGACGGGCAACCCCAAGGGCGTCCTCTTCAGCCACCGCTCGACGGTGTTGCACGCCTATGCCGCGGCGTTGCCCGATGCGAAGAACTACTCCGCCCAAAGCGTCGTGCTGCCGATCGTCCCGATGTTCCACGTGAACGCGTGGGGCATCCCGTATTCGGCCCCGCTCGTCGGCGCCAAGCTGGTGCTGCCCGGCCCCGCACTCGACGGCAGGAGCGTCTACGACTTGATGGAGGCGGAGCGCGTGACTCACTCGGCCGGCGTGCCCACCGTGTGGCTCGGGCTCGTCGAGCACATGCGGGCCAACGGCTTGCGGCTTTCGACGCTGCGCACGACGACGATCGGCGGCTCGGCGTGCCCTGCGTCGCTCATGCAGGCGCTCGCCGACGAGTTCGGCCTGCACGTGCTGCACGCGTGGGGCATGACGGAGACGAGTCCGCTGGGCACCGCCGGAACGCTGAAGGCGAAGCATCTCGCACTGCCCGAGGAGGCGCGCGCGCGCCTCGCGCTGAAGCAGGGGCGTCCCCTTTACGGCGTCGACATGAAGATCGTCGACGCGAACGGCAACGACCTGCCGTGGGATGGCAAGGCCGCGGGCAACCTTCTCGTGAAGGGTCCGTGGATCGCGCGCCGCTATTACCGCGACGATGCCGATCCGCTGACGGCGGACGGATGGTTCCCGACCGGCGATGTCGGGACGATCGATGCCGACGGCTTCCTGCAGATCACCGACCGCTCGAAGGATGTCATCAAGTCCGGCGGCGAATGGATCAGCTCGATCGACCTCGAGAACATCGCGATGTCGCACCCCGCCGTGCGCGAGGCGGCGGTGATCGGCGTGGCGCATCCCAAGTGGGACGAGCGCCCGCTCCTCGTCGTCGTGCGCAAGCCCGGCGCCCCCGTGGACCGCGCATCGCTCCTCGATTTCTTTCGCTCCAAAACCGCGCGCTGGTGCATTCCGGACGACGTCGTGTTCGTCGACGAGCTGCCGCATACCGCCACCGGCAAGCTCTCGAAGCGGACGCTGCGCGAACGATTCCGCGACTACGCCTGGCCGACCGCGGCGGGCGCACCCGGCGACTGAGCGGCGGCCATCCGCGCCCAGCGCCGTCCGAGTGCGGCTTGCGCGGGCGGCGACCAGCGCGCGAGCAGCGCGTCCATCGCGCCGAAATCGTTGCAGACCAGCACGACGTCGCAGCCTGCCCCGATGGCGGCCCCGGCGCGCGCGACGATGTCGCCCGCCGAGTGCGCCCCCGCCATCTCGAGATCGTCGGAGAACACGAGGCCGTCGAAGCCGAGCCGGCCGCGGAGGATTTCGTCGATCCAGACCGGCGAGAATCCGGCGGGACGCGCATCGACCGCGGGATAGACGACGTGCGCCGGCATCACCGCCTCGAGCCCCTGCTGAAGCAGGGCGGCGAACGGCACGACGTCGGCGGCGAGGATCTCGTCGAGACGACGCGTATCGACCGGCGTATCGACATGCGAGTCGGCCGCGACGAAGCCGTGCCCGGGGAAATGCTTGCCGACACCGGCAACGCCTTCCGCATGCAGCCCGCGCAGCAGCGCGCCGGCCAGGTCCGCCACGACGATCGGGTCGGCGTGGAACGCGCGATCGCCGATGACGGCGCTCGCCGCGTAATCGAGATCGAGCACCGGCGTGAAGCTGAAGTCGACGCCATGCGCGCAGAGCTCGCGGGCGATGGTGCGCCCGATGTCGAATGCCGACTCGCTGGCGAGCGCCGGCTCGCGCTCCCAGCGCGCGCCGAGCGTGCCCATCGGCGGCAGGAGCGTGAAATCGCCGTCGCGAAAGCGCTGGACCCGGCCGCCCTCGTGATCGACGGCGATGACGAGCTCGCGTCGCAGCGCGCGGATCTCCGACGTCAGCGCGCGCAGCTGTGCCGAGGACGCGAAGTTGCGCGCGAACAGGATCACGCCGCCGACGCGCGGATCGGCGAGGCGCGCGCGATCGTCCCCGGTCAGGGCGAGGCCCTCGACACCGAGCATGATCGGCCCACGCGGCGCCGCTCGCGTCGCCACCGTGCCTACTTGGCCGCGTGCTGCATGGATGCCACACCGTGGTGCGTCGCTTCGCGCATCAGCGCCTTCATCTCGCGCACCGCCTCGCGCAGGCCGACGAACACGCTGCGCGATACGATCGCATGCCCGATGTGGAGCTCGCGCACGCCCGGCAGCGCGGCCACCGGCTGCACGTTGAAATAGTTGAGCGCGTGGCCGGCGTTGAAGCGCATGCCGAGGTCGCGGATCGCGCGCCCGGCGATGTGGATGCGGTCGAGCTCGGCGACGACCGCGCGGCTCTGCGCGTCGCGCCCCTTGCCGTGGAACGCGTGTGCGTACGGACCCGTGTGCACCTCGCACACGCGCGCCCCCACGCGGGCGGCCGATTCCACCTGCGGCAAATCGGCGTCGATGAACACCGACGTGACGATGCCCGCGTCGGCCAGCCGTTCGATCACCGCCTTGAGCCGATCCTCCTGCGCGACGACGTCGAGCCCGCCTTCGGTCGTCACTTCCTCGCGGCCTTCCGGCACCAGCATCGCCATCTCGGGACGCAACGCGCACGCGATGCCGACCATCTCGTCGGTGGCGGCCATCTCGAGGTTGAGCTTGATGTGCACGAGGTCGCGGAGCCTTCGCACGTCCTCGTCCTGGATGTGCCGGCGGTCCTCGCGCAAATGGACGGTGATCCCGTCGGCGCCGCCGAGGTGCGCTTCCACCGCGGCCCAGACCGGATCCGGCTCGTACGTGCGCCGTGCCTGTCGCAGCGTCGCGACGTGGTCGATGTTGACGCCGAGCTCGATCATCCCTCGTTCCTCTCCGTGTTGTCGCGTGCCCGCATCAGCCGATCGGCCGGTCGTCGTCGGCGGTGGCGCCGTCGTCCTCGAGCGCGGCGAGGTCGCGCACCATGCGCCGGCTGAAGATGCGGCGCTCGTCGAGGTAATGGTCGAGCACGCCGCGCATCAGCCGTTTCGCCTCCGCCGCCACCTCCGCGTCGGGATAACGTTCGGTGGCGAGCGCGATCAGCGTTTCGCCGCGCACGACCGGCCATGGCGCGCGCTTCTCGGCCGCGTAGCGTTGCGGACCGCGGTCGAAGGCGTAATGGTAGCGTTCGCCCGGCTCGATCGGCGCGCCGGTATCCGCTTCGTGCGTGAGCGCGAGCCCGTAACCGAGCTCGGCGAGCAGGCGCAGCTCGAACCGCCGCAGCGTCGCGGCCTGCGAGGCCGCGCGCATGTCGGACGTGAGGGCCGCAAGCGCGCTCGCGTATCCCTCGAAGAGCGCGGCATGCGGATCCTCGCGCGGCAAGAGCTTGAGCAGCAGCTCGTTCAGGTAGAAGCCGGAGAGCAGCGCGCTGCCCGTCGGCAGCGGCAAACCGCCGCGCCATTCGGCGCGGACGAGCGTCTTGAGCTCGCCCGTGCCGGCCCACGACAGCGCGAGCGGCACGAACGCCTGCAATACGCCGCGTAGCTCCGAGCGCGGCCGCTTCGCCCCCTTGGCCACCATGGCGACGCGTCCCGCGGTCTCGCCGAACGTCTCGACGATGAGGCTCGTCTCCTTGTAGGGATAGGTGTGGAGGACGAACGCGCGCTCGTCGTCGCGGCGCTCGCGGAGCTGGCGCATCTTCGGTGGCAATCGGGGTCCGGATAATCGGGGTCAGACTCGAATTTGGATTACCGCCACCGTTGGGTGGGGATAACTGGGGTCGGACTCGAATTTCGTCACACGGATCGCGCCAAAACCGCAGTCGGCAAACGAAATTCGAGTCTGACCCCAATTATCCGCGAGTCTGGCCCCAATCATCTGCGAGTCTGGCCCGAGTTATCCGGCCCCAACGGTCTGCGAAGACCTCAGTACCCGAGCCGCGTCAGCATGCCCTCGTCGTCGGACCAGCCGCGCCGCACCCGCACCCACACATCGAGGAACACCCGGCCGCCGAAGAGCCGTTCCATGTCCCCGCGCGCCTGCGTCGCGATCGCCTTCATGCGGCTGCCGTTCGCGCCCACCAGGATCGCACGCTGGCTCGGCTTGTCGACGAAGATCGTCGCCCGGATCTTGCGCAAGTCGGCCGCCTGATCGAAGGCATCGATCGCGACCGCCGTGTCGTAAGGCACCTCGTCGCCGAGCAGGCGGAAGATCTTCTCGCGGATGAACTCCGCGGCGAGGAAGCGCTCGTCGCGGTCGGTGACCTCCTCCTCCGAATAGAGCGGCGGGCCCACCGGGAGCTCCTGCGCGATCGCGGCCTTGAGCGTCGCGAGGTCGGTGCCGCGTTCCGCCGATATCGGCACGATTGCCGCGAAATCGCGCAATGCCGCGACCTCGGCGATCCTCGGCAGCAGCGTCCGCTTGTCGGCGATCGCGTCGATCTTGTTCAGCGCGACGACCACCGGCACCTTCGACGGCAAGAGCGCCAGCACCTCGCGATCCTGCGCCGTCAACCGTTCGGCATCGACGACCCATACGATCGCGTCGACGTCGGCGAGCGCCTCGCGCACCGCGCGATTGAGCCGTGCGTCGAGCCGCGACGCGTGGCGCGTCTGCCACCCGGGCGTGTCGACGAACAGGAATTGCACCCCCGGCTCGCTCAGGATGCCGGTGATGCGGTGACGCGTCGTCTGGGGCTTCTTCGACGTGATGCTGATCCGCGCACCGATCAGCGCGTTCAGCAGCGTCGACTTGCCGACGGAGGGTCGCCCGACGATCGCGACGTGCCCGCAGCGATGCGGCGCATCGCTCTCAGACGCCATGCCGGCCTTCGGGCAGCGCGCCGAGCGCCTGCTGTGCCGCGTCCTGCTCGGCGACGCGGCGGCTCGTCCCCGAGCCTTGCGCGACGATGCCGAGGGCGGGAATGCGGCACTCGATCTCGAACGTCTGCGAATGCGCCTCGCCGCTCGTCCCGACGATCGCATATTCGGGCACCGGCAGCCGCTTCGCCTGCAGCCACTCCTGCAGGCGCGTCTTGGGATCCTTGCCGAGCGCCGTCGGATCGGCTTCGCGCAGGACGTCGGCGTAGACGCCGTCGATCACACGCCGCGCCGCCTCGTACCCGCCGTCGATGAACACCGCGCCGAACACCGCCTCCATCGCGTCGGCGAGCATCGATGCGCGATCGGTGCCGCCGCTTCTCATCTCGCCCTCGCCCACGCGCATCGCGCCCCCGAGATCGATGCGCCGCGCCACCTGCGCGAGCGTCTCCTGGTTGACGAGGTGCGCGCGCATTCGCGACAGGTCGCCCTCCGGCATGTCGGGGAAGCGCTCGAACAGCGCACGCGCGACGACGCAGTTCAGCACCGCGTCGCCGACGAATTCGAGCCGCTCGTTGTTCGGAGTGCCGTAACTGCGATGCGTCAGTGCCTGGCGCAGCAGTTCCGGGCGTGCGAAGGCGTGATCGAGCGCGACGCGCGGCGGTCCGCCCTCCGCGCCCGGGGCAGATGCGGCGCCGCTAGCCGCGCGTCGAGCGCGCCTCGAACTCGAGGAGGATGCTGGCATTGCCGATCATGTGCAGGATCTTCTGCCATGACAGCGTGGCGACGATCGTGTTTCCCTCGCGGCCGACCAGCACGTCGGACGAGCGCACCGAGTCGACGTAAT
>JBLMWW010000150.1:0-15800 GCA_050257435.1 Rudaea sp. | reverse complement strand
CTCATCCGCGCAATGGTACTTCTGGTATATAGCGCTGACGAGTTCCGGCCCGAATCGGGCAAGGCCAACCATGGCGACGACCCCCGAAGTGACCAGCATGGCGCTGTTCTGCGATTTCGAGAACATCGCGCTCGGCGTGCGCGACGCCAACTACGAGAAGTTCGACATCGAGAAGGTGCTCGAGCGCCTGCTCCTCAAGGGCAACATCGTCGTCAAGAAGGCATATTGCGACTGGGAGCGCTACAAGGCGTTCAAGGCGCCGATGCACGAGGCGTCGTTCGAGCTGATCGAGATCCCGCACCTGCGGCAGTCGGGCAAGAACTCGGCCGACATCCGGATGGTCGTCGATGCGCTCGACCTCTGCTACACGAAGTCGCACGTCGACACGTTCGTCATCATCAGCGGCGACTCCGATTTCTCGCCGCTCGTGTCGAAGCTGCGCGAGAACAACAAGGTCGTGATCGGCGTCGGCGTCAAGAACTCGACGTCGGACCTGCTGATCGCCAACTGCGACGAGTTCATCTACTACGACGACCTCGTGCGCGAGAAGAAGCGGACGGCGACGAAGCGTGGCGCGAAGCGCACGGCGACGAAGTCGCGTGCGGCGAGCCCGAAGCCGGCCGGGGCCGCCGTGCCCGCGGAGACGCCGGCGCGCGAGGCGCCCAGGAAGGAGGAGTCGGAGCTTGCGGACGAGGCGGTCGAGCTCGTCGTCGAGACCGTCGATGCGCTGCTCGCCGAACGCGGCGCCGAGGAGCGGATCTGGGGGTCGATGGTCAAGCAGGCGCTGCGCCGCCGCAAGCCCGGCTTCAACGAATCCTACTACGGCTATCGCTCGTTCAACGCGCTGCTGGAGGAGGCCGCGCGCCGCGGCGAGCTCGCGCTCGACCGGGACGAGAAGTCGGGCGGTTATCTCGTGCGGCTCGTGCCGGCAGAGTAGCCGGCGCGCACACGCCCTCGGGCAGCACGACGTTGCCGCCCGTGGACCGGAGCCTCGCCGTCAGCGCCTGCGCGTCGCGCGGCGCCATGACCTTCGCGTCGTTGTCGAAGTAGCAGAAGACATCCCGACCCGGACAGGGCGAAGGAAAGTTGCGCGAGATGCAGCGCGCGTCGTCCGGCGCGCCGCCTTCGCTCCAGGCGACGATGCGCTCGGCCCAGCGCGCGATCGCCGCGTCGTCGTAGCCGCTCACGTAGAGCACCTCGCTGCCGTGCAGCCGCACGTAGACGAAGTCCGCGGTCAGGTCCTCGACGCAGGGCCATTTGCCCGCGGTGTCGGCGACGACGAGCGCAATGCCCTCGCGCCGCAGAAGATCGACGAACGCTTCGTCGACGTAGCTCGCGTGCCGGATCTCGAGCGCGTGGCGCAGGGGCCGGTGGCCGCCGAACGCGAGCCGCGCGCGTCCGGTGACCTTCTCGTCGTGCCGGCGCGCGAGCGCCGCCGCCTGGTCGGTGTCCCGCGGCAGCGCAGCGAGAAAAGGCCCGAGGCGCGCAGGGTCGAAGCGCAGCATCGGGGGCAGCTGCCACAGAATCGGGCCGAGCTTGCCGCCGAGGTTCGCGATGCCGGAGGCGAAGAAGTTCGCGAGCGGGCGCCGAAAGTCGCGAAGCTTCAGCATGTGGGTGATGAAGCGCGGCCCCTTGACGCTGAACACGAAGCCGTCGGGGGTCTCGTCCCGCCAGCGCGCGTAATGCTCGGGCCGTTGCAGCGAGTAGAACGAGCCGTTGATCTCGATCGTCGCGAAGGTCCGCGACGCGTATTCGAGCTCGCGCCGCTGCCGGAGATCCGGCGGATAGAACACGCCCCGCCACGGCGGATAGCGCCACCCGGAGATGCCGACGCGGATGGCGGCTCCCATTTCCGGTGCAGGCGTCGAAATCTTCACCACCCCGCTTCGAAACCCCCGCGAGCGACTCGTTCGAAAGTCGGGTTGATCTCGGGCCCTGCGGTCGTTATTATAACAACAGTTATTACTTGGCTCCGACATTCATGTTTACGCTCAAGCTCACCCAGGTCGGTAATTCGGTCGGCGTCATTCTTCCGAAGGAATTGCTCAACAGGCTGCGGGTCGAGAAGGGTGACGTCATCTACCTCACCGAATCGCCCGACGGCTACCGGATCACGCCTCACAGCGAGGAGTTCGAAGCGCAGATGAAGGCGGCGCGCAAGATCATGAAGGAGCGGCGCGCGGTGCTGCGTGAGCTCGCCAAGTGAGCGGTTGGGTATGGCTCGCATCGGACGTCGTCGTTGCGGTCCATGACGCGCAGCTCGCGGAGCACGGCGGATCTGCAGGGACCCGGGACTCCGGGCTGCTGG
Organism: Rudaea sp.; assembly: GCA_050257435.1. Taxonomy (GTDB): domain Bacteria; phylum Pseudomonadota; class Gammaproteobacteria; order Burkholderiales; family Casimicrobiaceae; genus VBCG01. Next base: position 13,492 of record JBLMWW010000150.1, on the reverse strand, counting down.
GATCGGCGCTTGCGCGACCACGCAATCTCGAGGCATACGGCACGCCCGATGTCGCCGATCTCGCCGCAGCGTACGGGTTGGTAATCGCGCGAAATCATCCGTTCGTGGACGGAAACAAGCGCACGGCGTTTGTAGCGGTCGAACTGTTTCTTGCGCTGAACGTCTATCGGTTGACCGCGGACGATACGGCGTGCGCTCTCACCATGCTCGCCGTCGCCGCTGGCGACATCGACGAGCCGACGTTCGCCGCCTGGATCCGCGAGCATGCGCGCAAGCGCTGAGCGGCCGCGAACGGCGCGACGCGTCGAGGTGAGCCGCCGCGGCCCGCGTCACGCCTTCGAGTAGATCTCCGCGCCGCCTTTCACGAACTCGATCGCCTTCGCCTCCATTCCCTTGGCGAGCGCGTCGCCCTCGGCGAGCCCCTGCCGTGCCGCGTACTCGCGCACGTCCTGCGTGATCTTCATCGAGCAGAAGTGCGGCCCGCACATCGAGCAGAAGTGTGCGAGCTTGGCGCCGTGCTGCGGCAGCGTCTCGTCGTGGAACTCGCGCGCCTTGTCCGGATCGAGGCCGAGGTTGAACTGGTCCTCCCAGCGGAACTCGAAGCGCGCCTTGGAAAGCGCGTTGTCGCGCAGCTGCGCGCCCGGGTGACCCTTGGCGAGATCGGCGGCGTGCGCGGCGAGCTTGTACGCCATGATGCCGTCCTTGACGTCCGCCTTGTTCGGCAGGCCGAGGTGCTCCTTCGGCGTCACGTAGCACAGCATGGCCGTGCCGTACCAGCCGATCATCGCCGCGCCGATCGCGCTCGTGATGTGATCGTAGCCGGGGGCGATGTCGGTCGTGAGCGGGCCCAGCGTGTAGAACGGCGCCTCGCCGCACAGGCGCAGCTGCTCGTCCATGTTGTGCTTGATGAGGTGCATCGGCACGTGGCCCGGGCCCTCGATCATCACCTGCACGTCGTGCTTCCACGCGATCTGCGTGAGCTCGCCGAGCGTCGCGAGCTCGGCCATCTGCGCCTCGTCGTTCGCGTCGTGAATCGAGCCGGGGCGCAGCCCGTCGCCGAGGGAGAACGCGACGTCGTACGCCTTCATGATTTCGCACATCTCCTCGAAGCGCGTGTAGAGGAAGCTCTCGCGGTGATGCGCGAGGCACCATTTCGCCATGATCGAGCCCCCGCGCGACACGATGCCGGTCAACCGCTTCGCGGTGAGCGGGACGTAGCGAAGCAGCACGCCCGCGTGGATCGTGAAATAATCCACGCCCTGCTCGGCCTGCTCGATCAGCGTGTCGCGGAAGATGTCCCACGTGAGCTCCTCGGCCTTGCCGTCGACCTTCTCGAGCGCCTGGTAGATCGGCACCGTGCCGATCGGCACCGGCGCATTGCGGACGATCCACTCGCGCGTCTCGTGGATGTTCTTCCCCGTCGAGAGGTCCATCACCGTGTCGGCGCCCCAGCGGATCGCCCACGTCATCTTCTCGACCTCCTCGCCGATCGACGAGGACACGGCGGAATTGCCGATGTTCGCGTTGACCTTCACGAGGAAGTTGCGGCCGATGATCATCGGCTCGGTTTCGGGGTGATTGACGTTGCACGGAATGATCGCGCGGCCGCGCGCCACCTCGTCGCGGACGAACTCGGGCGTGATGCGCGAAGGAATGCTCGCGCCGAAGCTCTGCCCCGCGTGCTGCCGGCGCACGCTCTCCGGCATCCGCGCGAGCGTTTCCTCGCGGAGCTGGTTCTCGCGGATCGCGACGAACTCCATCTCCGGGGTGACGATGCCGCGCCGCGCATAGTGCATCTGCGTCACGTTGGCGCCGGCCCTGGCGCGGCGCGGCGGGCGCTCCAGATGGAAGCGCATGCCGGCGAGCGCCGGGTCGGCGAGACGCGCGCGGCCGTAGGCCGATGTCGGGGCGTCGAGCGTCATCGTGTCGCCTCGCTCGTCGATCCAGCGCGCGCGCAGCGCGGGCAGTCCGCGGCGGATGTCGATCCGCGCATCGGGGTCGGTGTACGGCCCGGAAGTGTCGTACACGGCGAGCGGCGGATTCTGCTCGGCGCCGAACGACGCGGGCGTGTCGGTCTGCCCGATCTCGCGCATCGGCACGCGGACGTCGGCACGCGAGCCCTGCACGTAGATCTTCCGCGACGCGGGCAGCGGCGCGACGGCGGCGGAATCGACTTTCGCGTCCCGCGCGAAGAATTGGTCGTTGGCGTTCATTGCGCTCCTCGTGGTTTTCCGGGCGGAGGAGGAGCGGCGGATGGCCACGCTTCCCTGCGCCGGCATTATCCGAACAGGTTCCGAGGGTGTTCTCTCACCAACCCGCGCCAATCGCGCAGGAAGGACCCCTAGCGTTGCGCCAGTTTACGCCAAACACCCGCCACGTGCGGCAGAATAGGCGCGACCCGATCGATTCGAGCTTCTATGGCCGTGGCGACGTCGCGCTGCGCGGAATGCGCCGCCGAGCTTCCGCCCGAGGCGCGCTTCTGCGCGCAATGCGGGGCGCGCGTTGCCTCCGGCGCGGCGCGGTCTCCGCCGACGTTGGCGTCCGCGGGCGAGCGGCGCCCCGTCGCGATTCTGTTTGCCGACCTTTCCGGGTACACGCGGTTGTCGAAGAGCCTCGATCCGGAGGAAACCCACCGGCTTCTCACGCGCTTCTTCGAAATCACCGACGCGATCGTCGAGCGCACGGGCGGCAGCGTCGACAAGCATATCGGCGACGCGGTCATGGCCGTGTTCGGCGCGCCGGTCGCCCACGGCAACGATGTCGAGCGGGCGCTGCGCGCTGCAGCGGCGATCCACGAGGCCATGGCCGCGCTTTCGGCGGAGGTCGATCGACCGCTTCGCACGCACATCGGCATCGCCAGCGGCGAGGTCGTCGCCGCCGCGACGGGCAGCGCCGTACATCGCAGCTATACGGTCACCGGCGACGCCGTCAACCTCGCCTCGCGTTTGACCGAGCTCGCGAGGACCGGCGAGACCGTCGTATCGGAGGACGTGCAGCGAGACGCGGCACGCGTGGCCGACCTCGAGCCCCTCGCGGCGGCCCCGGTACGGGGTCTCGGCGATGAGGTGCGGGCGTACCGGCTCATCGGGCTGCGGTCGTCCGCGCGTGCTCCCGAGCCGCTCGTCGGACGCGACGGCGAGCGCGGCCGCTTCAAGGCGTTGCTCGCGCGTCTGCGAAGCGCGGGAACGGGCGCCGTCGTGCTGCTCCGCGCCGATCCCGGCATCGGGAAGTCCAGGCTCGCCGAAGTGTTCGCCGAGGATGCGCGCGCCTGCGCCGTCACCGGCCACGTCGCCACCGTCCTCGATTTCGGCGCCGAGCAGGGCCGCGACGCCGTGTACGCGCTTGTCTGCGCGATGCTCGCAGTCCCGCCGGCCGCACCGCTGCAGACGCGTCGTGCCGCCCTCGAGCGCGCGATCGCGGAGGGGGATGTGGATGCGGCGGACGAACCGTATCTCGCCGACCTGCTGCTGCTCCCGCAGAAACCGGGCAGCCTGTACGAGGCGATGGACAACCCGGCACGGCGCGGCGGCAAGCTGCGCGCGCTCGCCGCGGCGGTCGAGCGCGCAGCGCACGCGCGGCCGCGCCTTTTCGTCGTCGAAGACGTCCACTGGGCGTCCGACTGGGTGCTCACCTGCCTCCGCGCGGTCGCCGCGATCCCGGCGCGCGCGCCCGCGATCCTGCTGCTGACCACGCGCCGGGACGGCGATCCGGTGACCGGCGCGTGGGACGACGTCGGCGTCGTGCGCTTCGATCTCGGCCCGCTCGAGCGTGCGGACGCGCTGGCGCTCGCGCGCGCGCATCTCGCCGCATCGCCCGATCTCGCATCGCGCTGCGTCGAGCGCGCGCAGGGAAACCCGCTGTTCCTCATGCAGCTGCTGCGCAGCGGAAGCGACGAGGAGGGCGTGCCGCCCACGATCCAGAGCGTCGTGCTCGCGCGCCTCGATCGCCTGCCGGCCGCCGACAAGGCGGCGCTGCAAGCGGCTGCCGTCGTCGGCCAGCGCTTTCCGCTCGCGCTCCTGCGCGATCTGGTCGGCGACCCGGCGTACGTGCCGGATGGTCCGCTCGCCCGCGATCTCGTGCGCGTGGACGCGGCCGACCGCGACGTGATGATGTTCACGCACGCGCTGATCCGCGATGGCGCATACGCGTCGCTGCTGCACGTGGCGCGGCGCGAACTGCACCGGCGCGCCGCCGAGTGGTATGCGACACGCGACCTCGCGTTGCGGGCCGAGCACCTCGAGCGGGCCGACGACGCGCGCGCCGCGGCAGCCTACCTCGCCGCGGCGCGCGGCGAGGCGCACGCGATGCGTGTCGAGGCGGCGCTCGCGCTCGCGTTGCGCGCCGAGCGGCTGCCGGCGGACGCCGACACGCGCTTCGCGCTCGCGTCGCTCGAGGGCGAGCTGCAGGCCGAGCTCGGACGGGGTGTCATGTCGATTGCCGCCTTCGAGCGCGCGCGGGACGCGGCCGTCGGCGACGCCGCGAGGAGCGCGGCGTGGATCGGCATCGCCTCCGGATGCCGGATGACGAGCGACGTCGCCGCCGGCCTGGCGGCGCTCGACGCCGCGGAGTCGCACGCCGCCGCCGCGGGCCACGCGGGCGCGCTCGCGCACATCGCGTATCTGCGCGGCAGCCTGCATTTCGCCACCGGCGATGCGGACGCCTGCCGGCAGCACCACCAGCGCGCGCTCGAGCTCGCACAGTCCGTGGACGACGTGGGGTGCGAGGCGCGCGCGCTCTCCGGCCTCGCCGACGCGCTCTACTCGCAGGGTCGCTACCGCTCGGCGCACGCGGCCTTCGTGCGCTGCCTCGACATCTGCGAGAGGCATGGCTTCACGCGCTTTTCGCTGATGAACCGGTGCATGGTCGCGATCATCGAGGCGTATTTCGGCCGCATCGATGCCGCGCTCGCGACGATCGATCGCACCCGCGCTCTCGCTCGCGACGTGCAATACCGGCTCGCCGAAACGATGTGCGACGAGTCCGCCGCCTGGTTCCTGGTTCTGGCCGGACGCTATGACGCCGCCGGCGCGCTCCTCGCGCGCGGCCTCGCGCTCGCGCGCGGCGTCGGTGCGCGCCGCTTCGAGATCATCCTCGAAGTGAGCGCGGCCAACGTCGCATGGCATCGCGGTCGTGCCGACGAGGCGCGCGGGCTGCTCGCCGACGCATGGAAGCAAAGCGAGGAGGTCGCGCGGCATTTCGCCGGGCCGCTCGTCCTCGGTGCGCTCGCGAAATGCGCGCAAAGCGGCGAGGCGCGGCGGCGCGCGCTCGACGACGGGGAGAAGCTGCTGCGCGAGCCGTGCGTGTCGCATTGCTACTTCGGCTTCTACCAGTGGGCGATCGACGCCACGCTGGCGGCGGGTGAATGGTCGGATGCGACGCGTTACGCGGACCTGCTCGAGGATTACTCGCGAAGCGAGCCGTTGCCACTGATCGACTGGTTCGTTGCGCGGGGGCGTGCGCTCGCGGATGCCGGCCGTGGCCGGCTCGACCGCGATGCACTCTCGACGTGCAGGCAGCGCGCGGCGGAGTGGAAGCTCGACGTGTATCTTCGCGAGCTCGACACGCTGCTCGCCGGCGCGACGTGAACGCGCGTCAGCTTGCGTCGGGGGCCCCGCCGCGCCGCTCCGGAACCTTCGAGCTTCGGGCGCCGAGCATGAGCGCGCCGAGGAAGACGAGCATCACCGGGACGATGAAGCGCCAGTGCGTGCCGTAGCGGTCGTGCACGAGCCACGCCACGCCGACGGCGATCAGGAACGGGCCGATCACGACCGAGTTCTTGTTGATGCCGTCGAGCGCGAGCACCGCGATGCCGCCGACGATGAAACCCAGACCGATGATCCAGTCGATGTCCGGGAAGAGCCGGAATTCCCACATCAGCCAGCCCAGGCCGACGACGATCAGCGTGACGGGCAGCGAGGCGTCTCTCATGAACGAGCTCCAATCGGCGCGGGTGCGCGGGCGGTGCGCGGGCGGTGCGTGACGAGCGTGCGCCAAGGCGGCGGAGATGCGAGCATAGCAAAGCGCCGCACGCCCTTTCGGCGCGTTCCGGCCGCCGACTTCCGCTGCGGTTGTGGCAGCATCTCCTCGTCTTTGCACCGTCATCCCGGTCCCCGATGCAACCCCGCGCCCCGAGAAGCCTGGCAGCGCTGATCGGCGTCCTCGCCGCGACGTCCGCGCTCGCCGACGATGCCGGGCCCTGCGTGGCGATCGCCGACGACCGGGCGCGGCTCGCGTGCTACGACGCTGCATTCGGTCGCGACGCGGCGTCGCAGGAGCGTCCGGCACCGACGCCTTCGAAAGCAGCGGCGACGCGCGCCGCGCCGGCGCAGGATCGGCCGGTTGCGCCGAGCGCGCAGGACCGTTCGCTGATCGGCGAGCGGTGGTCGCGTTACGGCCCGGCGCTCGGCCACCCCTTCCTCGTGCGGCTGCACAACGTCAACTATCTCGTCCTGCGCCATTCCGACCGGGCGAATGCGGCGCCAAGCTCGCCGGCGCATCCCGAGGGCGCGGCGAATCGGGACATCGAGCGCGACGAGCTCAAGTTCCAGCTGAGCTTCAAGGCGCGCCTTTGGGAGAGCGAAGATCGCCGCTACGCGGCCTGGCTCGGCTACACCCAGCAGAGCAACTGGCAGGCGCTCAATGCGCCGCAATCGCGGCCGTTTCGCGAATCGGACTACCAGCCCGAGCTGATGTTCGTCGTTCAACCCGACATACCGCTTCGCGGCGGACTGCGCTGGCAGCTTTTCAACCTGGGACTCGTGCACCAGTCGAACGGCAACGCCGATCCGTCCTCGCGCAGCTGGAATCGCCTGTACGCGCAATTCGGCGTCGAGGCGCCGGGTATCGCCGACGGCCGGCTCGCGCTGCTCGTGCGCCCGTGGGTGCGCCTGCACGAGCCGGCGAGCAAGGACGACAATCCCGACATCACCGATTACCTGGGTTACGGCGACGCGGTGCTCGCCTGGCAGCGTCAAGGCCAGGAGCTGACGCTCACCGTGCGCGGCAATCCGAGGACCGGCAAGGGCGCGCTCCAGGTCGAGTGGTCGGCGCGAGCGATCGGCCCGTTGCGCGCGCTCGGCCCGTTCCGCTTCTACGCCCAGCTCTTCACCGGGTACGGCGAGAGCCTGATCGACTACAACTTCCGCCAGACGGTCGTCGGCGCGGGCTTCGCGCTATCCGACCTGCCGTGACGTTCGTGTGCGCCGGTTCCCGCACGGTGGCCGGTGTGCGTCGCTCGCTCCATTACCCCAGTCGCTCTCGACTCACACCGGCCACCGTGCGGGAACCGGCGTACGCCGAGCGCACTTGACGAGTCAGTCGGCGCTCGCCCGCGCCGGCTGCGGTGCGCCGGCGTGGCGCCGCGACGCCACCCATCGGCGGAACTGCTCGAAGTAGACGTAGATCACGGGCGTGATGTAGAGCGTCAGGAGCTGGGACACCACGAGGCCGCCGACGACGGCGAGGCCGAGCGGCCGCCGCGATGCGCCGCCGGCGCCAAGCGCGAGCGCGATCGGCAGGCTTCCCATCAGCGCCGCCATCGTCGTCATCATGATCGGGCGAAAGCGCGTCATGCACGCCTGGAAGATCGCGTCCTCGGCATGCCTGCCTTCCGTGCGCTGCGCGTCGATCGCGAAGTCGATCATCAGGATCGCGTTCTTCTTGACGATGCCGATCAGCATGATGATGCCGACGAAGCCGTACATGTCGAGCTCGTGCCCGAACGCGAGCAGCGTGACGAGCGCGCCGAAGCCGGCGGTCGGGAGGCCGGAGAGGATCGTCAGCGGATGGATGAAGCTCTCGTAGAGGATGCCGAGCACCAGGTAGATGACGAAGATCGCCATCACGAGCAGGATGCCCATGCCGCGCAGCGAGGCCTGGAACGCCTGGGCGGTGCCCTGGAACGTGCCGATCACCGTCGCCGGCAGCCGCATCTGCGTAGTGGCCGCGTCGATCTCCGCGATCGCCTGCGACAGCGACACGCCGGGACGCGTGTCGAACGAGATCGTCACGGCCGGAAGCTGCCCCTGGTGGTTGATCGCGAGCGGGCCGACGGTGGGCTTCAACGTCGCCACCGCATTCAACGGCACCAGTGCGCCGGTGCTCGACCGCACGTAGAGCAGCGACAACGCCGCCGGATCCATCTGGTAGCGCGGCTCGAGCTCCATCACCACCCAATACTGGTCGGTCGGCGCGTAGATCGTCGAGACCTGGCGGGCGCCGTACGCGTCGTAGAGCGTCGCCTCGATCGCCTGCGCCGAGACGCCGAGCGCGGCCGCCTTGTTGCGGTCGATGTCGACGGTGATCTGCGGCTGGGTGATCTGCAGATCGCTCGTGACGTTCGAGAGTCCCGGCAGCGTGCGTATCCTGGCTTCGAGCCGCGGCGCCCACGCGTAGAGCTCCGCCGTGTCAGGCGCCTGGAGCGTGTACTGGTATTGGCTCTTGGAAAGCCGCCCGCCGATGCGGATCGCGGGGATGTTCTGCACGTAGGCGGCGATCCCGGGGATGCGCATCAGCGCCGGGCGCAGCTCCTGCACGATCTCGTCGGCCGGCGGCCGCTCGTCGCGCGGCTTCAGCGTCACGAAGATCCGGCCGTTGTTGAGCGAAGCGCTCGGGCCCCCGGCGCCGGCGAACGACATCACGTTGTCGACGTGCGGGTTGCGGCGGATGATCGCGGCGACCTGCTGCTGCAGGTTCGCCATCGCGTCGAACGAGATGTCCTGCGCCGCCTCGGTGATCACGAAGAGCTGGCCCACGTCGTCGCTCGGCAGGAAGCCCTTCGGCATCCACGAGAACAGGAAGCCGGTGCCGACGGAGATGGCGGCGAACACGAGCATCGTCAGGCGCCGGCGCGCGAGCACCCAGCGCAGGCTCCGGCGATACGCGGCGAGCAGCGCCTGGAACGCGCGCTCGTTCGCGGCGAAGATCCGGCCATGGTCCTCCTTGCGCTCGACCTTCAGGAGGCGGCTGCACAGAAGCGGCGTGAGCGTCAGCGACACGAAACCGGACAGCAGCACCGCGACGATGATGGTGACGGCGAACTCGTGCAGCAGGCGCCCGAGGATGCCGCCCATGAACAGCACCGGGATGAAGACGGCGACGAGCGAGAGCGTCATCGACACGATCGTGAAGCCGATCTCCTTCGTGCCGTCGAGCGTCGCGCGCATCCGCGACTTGCCCATTTCCATGTGTCGCGTGACGTTCTCGAGCACGACGATCGCGTCGTCGACGACGAACCCGACGCAAAGCGTCAGCGCCATCAGCGACAGGTTGTCGAGGTTGTATCCGAACACGTACATCAGCGAGAACGTGCCGATGATCGACATCGGCAGCGCGACGCTCGGAATGATCGTCGCGGTGACGCTGCGCAGGAACACGAAGATGACGCCGATGACGAGGCCGAGCGCGAGCAGCAGCGTGAACTGGACGTCGCGCACCGACTCGCGGATCGACTGCGAGCGGTCGTAGAGGATCGACAGCTGGATCGACGGTGGCAGCTGCGCCTGGAACGACGGCAGGATGCGCCGGATCGCGTCGACCACCTCGATCGTGTTCGTCCCAGGCTGCCGCTGCACGGCGAGCACGACGCCACGGGTGCCGTTGAACCACGCGGCGATCTTGTCGTTCTGCACGCTGTCGAAGACGCGCCCGATCTGGTCGAGCCGCACCGGCGCGCCGTTGCGGTACGCGACGATCAGCGGCGCGTATTCCTTCGCGTCGTTGAGCTGGCCGGTCGCCATCACGGAGGTCGCCCGCTCGCGCCCGTAGAGCGTGCCGGTCGGCAGGTTGACGTTGGCGCTGGCGACCGCCTGCTCGACGTCGGTGAGCGCGATGCCGCGCGTGGCGAGCGCGTTGGGGTCGAGCTGGATGCGCACCGCGTACTTCTGCGAGCCGAACACCTGCACCTGCGCGACGCCGCTGATCGTCGAGATGCGCTGCGCGAGGTTGTTCTCGGCATAGTCGTCGACGACCGACAGCGGCTGCGTCTGCGACGTGAGCGCGAGCAGGATGATCGAGAATTCCGCCGGGTTGACCTTGCGCTGCGTCGGCGGCGACGGCATCGACGACGGCAGCGAGCGCGCGGCAGCGGCGATCGCCGACTGCACGTCCTGTGCGGCGGCGTCGATGTTGCGGTCGAGCGCGAACTGGATCGTGATCGACGTCGAGCCCGACGTCGATTGCGAGGTCATCGAATCGACGCCGGCGATCGTCGAGAACTGCTTCTCGAGCGGCGTCGCGACCGCCGAGGCCATCGTCTCGGGGCTCGCGCCGGGCAGGCTCGCGGAAACCTGGATCGTCGGGAAGTCGACGTTCGGCAGCGCGTTCACCGGCAGCAGCCGGTAGGACACGATGCCGAAGATCAGGATGCCCGTCATGAGGAGCGCCGTCATGACGGGACGCCCGACGAAGAGCGCCGCGATGTTGATGCCGAGGCTGTGAGAGGGCCCGTGCTCGCGCGATCGCGCTTCGTCGGCAGCGGCCATGCTCGTGTCGGGCCGGGCCTCAGACGCTGCCCTTGGCCTCCGCGATGGTGACTTTCGAGCCGGGCGCGAGCCGCAACTGCCCGACCGTCACGACGGTGTCGCCGGGCGCCAGGCCCGAGGCGATCACGGCAGCGTCGCCCTCGGTGCGCTCGACCTTGACGTCGCGCAGGTCGGCCGTCCCGTCCGGCTTGACGATGAACACGTACTGGCCGTTCGGGCCGTTCTGGATCGCCGTCGGCGGCACGACGATGGCGTCGTCCTGATGCGTGAGCGTCAGCACGACGTCGACGAACTGGCCCGGCCACAGCGCCTTGTCGGCGTTCGCGAACTGGGCCTTGAGCCGGATCGTCCCGGTCGTCGCGTCGGTGGTGTTGTCGATGAACGAGAGCTTCCCGGGGATCGGCTTCCCGCCCGCGCCGGGAATCTGCGTGGTCACCCGCAACTCGCCGTCCGACTGGTATTTGCGCACGGCGGCGAGCCGCTGTTCGGGTACCGAGAACGAGACGTCGACCGGCACGACCTGGTTGATGACGACGAGCGGGCTCGTGTCGTTGGCCTTGACGAGGTTGCCCTGCTGGATCTGGATCTTCCCCGCATAGCCGGTGATCGGCGCCCGGATCGTGCAGTAGGAAAGCTGCAGCCTGACGCTGTCGATCGCCGCCTCGTCGGCGCGCACCTGCGCGGCTGCCGTCTCGGCGTTGGTCTTGATCTGCGCGTAGGCGTCCTGCGAGATGAATTTCTGCTGGAGCAGGTCCTGATAGCGCTTCTCCTGCTCCTTTGCGCGATCGAGCAGCGCCCGGTCCTTGGCGAGGTTCGCCTGCGCCTGGGCGAGTTGCGCCTCGAAGGGACGGCGGTCGATCTCGAAGAGCGTCTGTCCCTCGCGGACCTCGTCGCCTTCGTTGAAGTGCACGGCGACGATCTGGCCGTCGATGCGCGCCTTGATCGCGACGGTGGCGCGCGGCTCGACGTTGCCGATCGCGTGCAGCCGCACCGGCACGGTCTTCCTGACGGCCTTGGCGACGCTCACCGGAACGGCCGGGGCCGCCTTCGGTGCCTCGGCGCGCGTGCCGGGCGTGTAACGAAATGCAACGGTGGCTGCCGCGCCGACGGCGACCAGGAGGGCGACGCCGAGGAGGACGCGACGGGCGGGAGACACCGGGTTGGGACCGTCAGGCTGCGGCTTGATTCCCGCTACAATGGTGCGCCGATTGCCTTCATCGCATGACGCGGGTGTAGCTCGATGCCAGCGCGGATGAAGGACGACGTGCAGGCAAGACGCGGGTGTAGTTCAATGGCAGAACGGCAGCTTCCCAAGCTGCATACGAGGGTTCGATTCCCTTCACCCGCTCCACCTCCCGCGCCCCTTCGCCGTTTACGGCCGCAGGTACGCCCACCCTTCCTGCTGCCGGCGCATGATCTCGGTCACCCCCGCGGGCGCGTAATCGATGCCTTGCAGCATGTCCGCCTTCGTGAGCTTCTGTCCGTGCATCGTGTTCTCGCAGGCGACGACCTTGACGCCCGCCTTCAGCGCCTCCGCGATGCGATTGCCGACGACCGATTTGGCCTTCAGCATGCCGATGCCGGGGCCGTACGCGACGATCTCGACGTCGACGTTCTTCGCGCCGAGGTCGTTCTGAACGTTCTTCGCGTTGTTGAGCGCGAGGTTCCATTTGCCGGGGTCGGCGTCGCTCACCTGCACGACGAGCCGGTTCTTCGCGGCCGTCGATTGCGCCGCGGCGCCGGCCGGAATCAGCGTGCCGCCGGCCGCCAGCATCGCGAGCATGACAAAGGACAGCAGGCGGGTGATCGAAACGGTCGACATCGTGACTCTCCACGGTTGGCGCCCGGCGCTGCCGGCGTGATCGGATTATGCCCGCTCCGGGCGAGCGCGGCGTGATTCGGCGATAATCGTGCCGATGCGCCATGCCCACGTGCCGACGTCGGCGATCCTCCTCGTCATGGGCTCGGTGCTCTGCTTCACGCTCCTCGACACGATCACCAAGTTCACGACGCAGCGCTACTCGGTGCCGGTGCTGGTCTGGGCGCGCTACGCGGTGCAGTTCGTCGCAATGCTGGTCTGGCTCGGTCCCTCGATGCGATTCGATCTCCTGCGCACCCGGCGCATCAGGATGCAGCTCTTCCGCGGCGTGCTGCTGCTCGCCTCCTCGCTGTTCTTCGTGACGGCGCTGCGCTCGCTGCCGCTCGCCGAGGCGACCTCGCTCAACTACACGACGCCGATCATCGTCGTCCTGATGGCGCGCCTGATCCTGAACGAGCGCATGACGCGGGCGCGCATCGCGTTCGTCGCGGTCGGCGCGGCGGGCATGCTGCTGATCGTCCAGCCCGGCACCGACGTCTTCCGCAGCGGCGCGTTGTTCGGGCTCGGCGCCGCGATCTTCTACGCAAGCTACCAGATCACGACGCGCATGATGTCGGGCGAGAACCCCCGCGTGCTGCTGTTCTACCCGGCGATCCTGGGCACGCTCATCATGTCGGCGCTCGCGCCGGGCTTCGACTGGCCGCCGTCGATGCCGTGGACGCACGTGCTGCTGATCGTCGCCGGCGGCCTCTTCGGCACGCTGGGCCATTTCCTGTTCATCCTCGCGTTCCGTCACGCACCCGCGTCGGCGATCACGCCGTTCACGTACGTCCAGCTCGTTTGGGCGATGCTCTTCGGCTTTCTCGTCTATCGCGAATTCCCGAACGGCGTCGCGATCGCCGGCATGGCGGTCATCGCCGGGAGCGGCCTGTGGATGACGCTGCACGAGCGGCGACGCGCCCGCGTCGTCGTTCTCGACGCCGCGACCGTGGCGTGAACGGGCCGTTCGCCCGACTGGCACGCCATGACGCACTCGACGCGGACGCGGCGAACATTTCCATCCACCCACCTTACGAGGAGCAGCCTCATGAACCAGCCACCATCGATCGGTTTCGTCGGCGTGGGCCTGATGGGCCACGGCATCGCGAAGAACCTTCTCGCGAAGGGATTTCCGCTCGCCCTGCGCGTTCAC
>JBLMWW010000149.1:0-5579 GCA_050257435.1 Rudaea sp. | reverse complement strand
CGAGCACGAGGAGGCCGTGCCCGATCGTCGCGACGACGTTGCCATCGACCGTCACGCGCGCCTCGCCGACGCGCTGAACGAGCGCCCTCACCGGACGCTGATAACCTTGCGCTCGACTTCGATCAGACGCCCGAGATCGAACGTCAGCGTCGTGACGGTGCCCGGATCCTCGGGCACCGGCAAATAGATCCAGCGCACGATCTTGCGACCTGCACCGCTCGACATGTCCGGGCGGCCGATGCGCGCGACGACCTCGCCCTCGCTGATGCCCGGTACGAGGAACTTGCGCTCCGCCGGGTTGCCTTGGCGCTCGCGGCTCTTGCGCGACTTGCGCTCGGCGGGCGGACGCTCGTCCGTATCGCGCCGGGTGGTGGCCCGCGCATTCGATTCGGCAGGAATGCGAAACGGCACCACCGAAACCGGCGCGGGGTCGCGCTCGAAATCGCGGAGCTCCTTGCCCGGTGGGCAGGGGTCCTCTTGATACATGACCGTGCCGTCGTCGCGCGCGCACTTGTAGAGCCCGGCCAGCGCAGTGGCCGGCAATGCGAGGACGCACGCGAGTGCCGCCCACGAGGCAATACGCAGGACCTGAAGGTCGAGACGGATCCAAACCATGGTGGCGTTACGATAGCGCTTTCCACGCCGTTTCCGCACTACGACCTTCGATGGAGTCCCCGGAACGCCTCGCCGCCCGCGTTGCGGACATCGAGCCCTTCCACGTGATGGAGGTGCAGACGGCCGCTCGTGGGCTCGAAGCCGCCGGGCGAAGCGTGATCCACATGGAGATCGGCGAGCCCGACTTCCCGACGCCGCAGCCGGTCATCGACGCCGCGCAACGCGCGATCGCGGCGGGCGACCTTTACTACACCTCGGCACTCGGGCTACCCGAGCTGCGCACGGCGATCGCCCGGCACTACGCCGATCACTACGGCGTCGAGGTCGCCCCCGAGCGCGTCGTCGTCACGGCCGGCTCATCCGCCGCGCTGCTGCTCGTGATGGCGCTCCTCGTCGATCGCGACGACGAGATCCTCCTCGCCGACCCCGGCTATCCGTGCAACCGCCATTTCGTACGCATCCTCGAAGGCGAGCCCGTCGGGATCCCGGTGGGCCCCGATACGCGTTACCAGTTGACCGCGGATCTCGTGGCGGAGCACTGGAGCGCGTCGACGCGCGGCGTGCTGATTGCATCGCCGTCCAATCCGACCGGCACGAGCGTCCCGCACGACGAGATTCGGCGCATCGCCGCGGCCGTCGCGCGCCGCGGCGGAAGGCTGATCGTCGACGAGATCTACCTCGGGCTCACCTACGGCGAGCCGCCGCGGAGCGTGCTCGGGTTTGCCGACGACGCGTTCGTGATCTCGAGCTTCTCCAAGTACTTCAACATGACCGGATGGCGCCTCGGTTGGATCGTCGCGCCGGAACGCCATGTGCGCGACCTTGAAAAGCTCGCGCAAAACGTCTACATTTCGCCGGCCGCGCCGTCGCAGCGCGCGGCGCTTGCATGCTTTGAACGGGCAACGGTCGATATCGTGGAACAGCGGCGGCGGGCGTTCGAGGCGCGGCGCGATTTCCTCGTCCCGGCGCTTCGCGACCTCGGCTTCCGCGTGCCGGTCACCCCGACCGGCGGCTTCTTCGTCTATGCGGACTGCTCGCGCTTTTCGGACGACAGCGAGCGCTTCTGCCGCGACGTCCTCGAAGGCGCGGGTGTTGCATTCACGCCGGGCATCGATTTCGGCGTGCATCGCGCCCGCCAGCACGTGCGAATGGCGTATACGATCGAACAGCGCAAGCTGGAAGAGGGCGTGGCCCGCCTGCGCGCTTTCCTGACTCGACCATGACGTGGGACCACGAGGCACCTTTCATGCGGCGACATGCGCGGGTGCGCGTGCGCCGTAACGCGTCGACAAGTGACCTTCCGCGGCGCATGCGCCGCCGCTGGCCGGTCGTGCTCGCGGGATTCGCGGCCGCGGTCACGCTCGCCGCGTGCGCGGCGTTCGACACCGTGGGCTATTACTGGCAGGGCGCGGCCGGCCAGATCGAGCTGCTGTCGCGCTCGGAGCCGATCCCCGAGGTGATCGGCAAGAGCGACAAGTCGCTCGCCGAGCGGCTCGAGCGGGTGCGCGAGATCCGCGAGTTCGCAAGCCGGGAGCTCGGCCTGCCGAACAACGGCAGCTACACGCGCTACACCGATCTCGGACGGCCGTTCGTATCGTGGAACGTGTTCGCGACCCCCGAGCTGTCGCTGACGCCGCGGCAGTGGTGCTTCCCGATCGCCGGCTGCGTGAACTACCGTGGGTATTTCCGGGAAGCGCTGGCGCGCGGGGAATCGGCGCGCCTCAAGGCCGAGGGCAACGACGTGTACATCGGCGGCGTGCCCGCGTACTCGACGCTCGGCTGGTTCGACGATCCGGTGCTGTCGTCGTTCGTGAACTGGCCCGAGACCGAGATCGCCCGGCTGATCTTCCACGAGCTCGCCCATCAGCTCATTTACGTCAAGAACGACTCGACGTTCAACGAGTCGTTCGCGACCGCGGTGGAGGAGGCGGGACTCGCGCGCTGGCTTGCCGCGCGGCACGATTCGCGGCTCGAAAGGCTCGCCATCCGCGCGGCCCACATGCGCATGGTCTTCCGCGATCTCGTCCGCACCACGCGAACGAAGCTCGCGGAGATCTACGCGAGCGACGCGAGCGACGACGACAAGCGCCGCGCGAAGCACGCGATCATCGACGCGATGAAGGCGGCGTACGAAGCTGCGAAGAAGGGCGAGCCGGGGCTTTCCGGATACGATCGCTGGTTCGCGCAGCAGCCCAACAATGCCGCGATCGCGGCGATCGGCATCTACACCGATCGCATCCCCGCGTTCCGCGAGCTGCTGCAGGAGTGCAATGGCGATCTCCCGGCGTTCTACGACCGCGTGCGCGCGCTGGCGGCGCAGCCCCGGCATGCTCGCGACGCGGCGCTCGACGCGCTCGCCCGGCGCGCCGCGGCGGGCGCGATGGCGGCGGCCGGGTCGCATGCGGCAGTCAATTGATCGAAAAAGAAATTTTTCGATACTGCTGCTATAATTACCGGCTTTCCTTGCCTCACCCTCCGAGCAGAAGGGGAGGCCGCCACGCACCCGCGCCGATCGTGAGCGCGGGCGCCCATACGACCGAAAGGAGTTCTTGCTCATGCGTCACTATGAGATCGTCTTCATCGTGCACCCCGACCAGAGCGAGCAGGTGCCCGCCATGGTCGAGCGGTACCGCACGATGGTGGCCGGCCAGGGCGGCCGGATTCACCGGCTCGAGGACTGGGGACGGCGCCAGCTCGCCTACCCGATCCAGAAGGTGCACAAGGCCCATTACGTCCTGATGAACATCGAGTGCGGCCGCGAGACGCTGAGCGAGCTCGAGCACGCGTTCAAGTTCAACGACGCGGTGCTGCGCCATCTCGTCGTCGCGATGAACGAGCCGGTCCTCACGCCGTCGCCGATGATGAAGGACGAGAAGGCGCGCTCGCTCCTCGGCAAGGAAGGTGAGCGCGCCGAGCGCGGCGGGGAGAAGGCCGTCGAGGCCGCGGCGCAACCCGCGGCGCAGGTCGCCCCCGCGGCGCAGGGCTGACACCGCCGCCTTGGCGCACGTGCCGGGCGTCAACCGGTTCGCGATCGACGCGATCCTCGCTGCGCGCGACGCCCTGCGGCACACGCCGGCCGGCATCCCGGCGCTCGAATGCACGCTCGACCACCGGTCGAACCAAGCCGAAGCGGGCGGGCTGCGCCGGGTCGAGTGCGAGCTGCATGCGGTCGCGTTCGCCGAGGTGGCCACGGCGCTCGCGCGGGTCGGCGTGGGATCGGCGCTGCGGTGCGAAGGATTCGTCGCGCGGCGCTACCGGACCGGAACCAGCGTGGCGCTGCACGTGACACGCTTCGAAGAGATCGAATCGACGAAAGGAAACTGAAATGCCACGTCCTGTCGGAAGAGGCAAGGGCAAGTTCAAGAAGGATGGCAAGCGCCGCGAGCGCGGCAACAACCTGTTCAAGCGCAAGAAGTTCTGCCGCTTCACCGCGGAGAACGTCAAGCAGATCGATTACAAGGACATCGACGTCCTGAAGGACTTCGTGCAGGAGAACGGCAAGATCATGCCGGCGCGCATCACCGGCACGAAGGCGCGCTACCAGCGCCAGCTCGGCACGGCGATCAAGCGCGCGCGCTTCCTCGCGCTGCTGTCGTACACCGACCTGCATTGACGGGAGGGACGCCATGCAGATCATCCTGTTGGAGAAGATCGCGAACGTCGGCAATCTCGGCGACGTCGTGAAGGTCAAGGACGGCTACGCGCGCAATTTCCTCATCCCGCAGGGCAAGGCCAAGCGCGCCACGCCCGAGAACCTGCAGGCGATCGAGGCGCGCCGTACCGAGCTCGAGAAGGCGGCTGCCGAGAAGCTCGAGGGCGCGCAGGCGCTCGCCGAGAAGCTGGAAGGCTCGTCGCTGCGCATTGCGCAGAAGGCGGGCGTGGATGGCCGCCTCTTCGGGTCCGTGACGAACGTCGACATCGTCGAGGCGCTGAAGGCGCAAGGCGTCGATGTGGAGAAGTCGATGATCCGCATGCCCGGCGGGCCGCTCAAGCACGTCGGCGAGCATCCGGTCACGATCATGCTTCACACCGACGTATCGGCGCACGTCACGGTCAACGTCGTCGGCGAGACGATCGCGGCGTAATCGACGATCTCGAACGCGGACGAGAGCGCCCGGGGGGCGCCCTCGCCGTTCGTGGGGCGCCGACCGCATCGCCCGCGCTTGCGTGCCGCGCGCGAGCGTGCGTGCGAAGCTCATCAGGCGGGCGATGTCGATACGTCGCAAGAACGACCGAACGCATTGTCGCAGCGCAGGCGAAGCGCAGTAGAATCACGCGTCCGACGCTCTTCCTGCGCCCGCTTCGCCTCCCGTGCCTGACGACCGCGACCTCGAGTCGCTCAAGCTGCCGCCGCATTCGCTCGAAGCCGAGCAGTCGGTGCTGGGCGGGCTCATGCTCGACAACGACGCCGCCGACAAGATCGGCGACGTCGTGTCCGCCGACGACTTCTACAGCGACGCGCATCGCATCATCTACCGGCACGTCACGCAGCTCATCGCGGAGGGGAAACCCGCCGACGTCGTGACGGTGTCCGAGGCGCTCGCGTCGACGCAGAAGCTCGACTACGTCGGCGGCCTCGCGTATCTCGGCGCGCTCGCTCAGAACGTGCCGACCGCCGCGAACATCCGGCACTACGCGAACATCGTTCGCGAGCGGTCGATCCTGCGACAGCTCGCGGCGACGGCGACCGACATCGCGGAGGCCGCGTTCAATCCGCTCGGCCGCAGCGCGAAGACGGTGCTCGACGAGGCCGAGGCGAAAGTGCTGCACATCGCGGAGCAGGGCTCGCGCGGGTCGCAGAACTTCCAGGAGATCGGGCGGCTGCTCGCAGGGGTCGTCGAGCGCATCGAGACGCTCTACAACCGCGACGATCCCTCCGACGTCACCGGCGTGCCGACGGGGTTCGCCGATCTCGACAAGATGACGTCGGGGTTCCAGCCCGGCGACCTCGTCGTCGTCGCCGG
>JBLMWW010000148.1:0-12883 GCA_050257435.1 Rudaea sp. | reverse complement strand
GTGCGCGTCGGCCCGGTCACGACCGTGTCGCGAAGCGCCGCGAAGAACGCGTGGGCGTCGTTGCGTGCGAGGTCGTCGCTCGCGCGGCGGCCCAGTGCGAGCGCCCGCGCAAGCGTGTCCGGCGTGACGATGGCGCCTGCGACCTCTTCGGCGCCATCGACGCCATCGGTGTCCGCCGCGAGCGCGAAAATGCGCGGCGCTGCGTGCAAGGCGAGTGCGAGCGCGAGCAGGAACTCGACGTTGCGGCCGCCGCGCCCTGCACCGCGCACCGTCACGGTCGTTTCGCCGCCCGAGAGGAGCACGCACGGCGGCGCGACCGGCTCCCCGCGCGACGCCACCTGTTGGGCGATCGCGGCCATCACCTTGCCGACGTCACGCGCCTCGCCTTCGACGCGATCCGAGAGGATCACGGGCGTCACACCCGCTTCGCGCGCGACCGCGGCCGCCGCTTCGAGCGCCATCTGCGGCGTGGCGATCATCCGGTACGCGGCCCGCGCGATGCGGGCGTCGCCCGGCTTGATGCTCTCGTTCGCCGGATCGTCGAGCGCGCGACGCACCGAAGCGGGCGCGTCGATGCCGTACCTGCGAAAGACGTCGCGTGCGTCGGCGAGCGTCGTCGGATCGGCGACCGTCGGTCCGGACGCGATGTCCATGGGATCGTCGCCGGGGACATCCGAGATCGCGAGCGTGACGACCTGCGCCGGATGGCACGCGGCCGCAAGCCGGCCGCCCTTGATCGCCGAAAGATGCCGGCGCACGCAGTTGATCTCCGCAATCGTCGCGCCGCAGGCGAGGAGCGCCCGGCTGACCACCTGCTTGTCATCGAGCGACACGCCGGGCG
The DNA here is from genome assembly GCA_050257435.1 of Rudaea sp. Taxonomy (GTDB): domain Bacteria; phylum Pseudomonadota; class Gammaproteobacteria; order Burkholderiales; family Casimicrobiaceae; genus VBCG01. The sequence continues at coordinate 12,042 of JBLMWW010000148.1, read as the reverse complement.
CGGGCAACGGCAGCAACGCCGATCCGCCACCGGAAACGAGGGCGATGACGAGGTCGTCCGCGGATAGATTGGCAACCGCGGCGAGGACGCGCTGTGCCGCTGCGACGCCCGCCTGGTCGGGCACCGGATGCGCCGCCTCGACGATGGCGATGCGCCGGCAGGGCACCCCGTACCCGTAGCGCGTCACGACGACGCCTTCCAGCGGGCCGTCCCAGCGGGCCTCCAGCGCCTGCGCCATCGCGGCGGAGGCTTTGCCGGCGCCGACGACGATCGTGCGCCCCGTGGGCGCTGCCGGCAGCTGGCGGGCGAGCACCCGTGCGGGCTGCGCGGATGCCACCGCGGCGTCGAACAACGCACGCAGCAGCCTTCGCTCGTCGAGAGGGGCAATCATCGGCGCGACATCTTATGCCGATCATGCCGCCGGACGCGACGACCGCGCCGACGCATGCCCGCATCGGAGCGCACACCTACGTTCGGCGCAGCTTCAGCCGACGTACTTTTCGACGACGTCCGGCGGCCGCAGCGCCGCCCCGTCCGGATCGCCGCCGGTCTCGCGCAATGCGCGGCGCTGCCGCAGCAGGTCCCAACACTGGTCGAGCTCCACCTCGATTCGCGTCAACCGGTCGTGCTCGCCGTCGGCGAGCGTGCCCTGGCCGAGGAGCCGGTGCTCTTCGTTCACCAGCTCCTCGATGTGCCGCAGTACCTGGTGCTCCGGCTGGCGCTGTAGGGGCGACTTCTCCATGATCGCGTTCTCCGTCCTGGCTCGATCGGGCGTTCGACTCGCGCACGCGCGCGAAGATTCCCCACCCGCGTTCCGGAGGCACCGAATCGATGAATTCCACGCCGGTCCGCACGCTGCTGGTCGCTCGGGGACTGCGCGCCTTCGGCGACGGCTTCGTGAGCCTTCTGCTGCCCGCGTACCTGATCGAGAGCGGGTACGGTCCCCTCGCGGTGGGCGCGATCGCCACGGCCACGCTGCTCGGGTCGGGGGCGTTGACGCTCGTCGTCGGCTACCACGCGCGACGCTATCGGTTTCGCACGTTGCTGCTCGCTGCCGCCATGCTGATGACGCTGACCGGGGTCGCCTTCGGCTTCGCGCACGGCTTCTGGCCGCTGCTGATCGTCGCCGTCGTCGGCACGCTCAATCCCGCGAGCGGCGACGTAAGCGTGTTCCTGCCGCTCGAGCACGCGCTGCTCGCGCGTCTTGCGCCGGACGCGGAGCGCACCACGTGGTTCGCGCGCTACAGCCTCGTCGGTGCGCTGCTCGCGGCCGCGGGTGCGCTCGCGGCCGGCGTGCCCCCGCTGGTCGCCGAACTCGCGCAAGTGTCGCTGCGGGTGGCGCTCCAGGCGATGTTCGGCGTCTACGCGCTCCTCGGTCTCGCCGCCGCGCTTGCGTACCGTCGCCTGCCGGCCGAGGCGATGCCCGAAGATGCCAACCGCGCGCCGCCGCTCGCCCAAAGCCGCCGCGTCGTGTACACCCTCGCCGCGCTCTTCGGCCTGGACGCGTTCGCCGGCGGCTTCATCGTGCAGTCGATGCTCGCGCTGTGGCTCTTCGAGCGGTATGGCCTGTCGACGGCCACCGCCGGGGTGATCTTCTTCTGGACCGGCGTGCTCTCGGCGCTCTCGTATCTCGTCGCCGCCAGGATCGCCGATCGCATCGGGCTCGTCTACACGATGGTGTTCACGCACCTGCCGTCGAGCGTGTTGCTGATCCTCGTGCCGTTTTCGCCGGATCTTTCCACCGGCGTGGCGCTGCTGCTCCTTCGCAGCGCGCTCTCGCAGATGGACGTGCCGACGCGCAGCTCGTTCGTGATGGCGCTCGTTGCGCCGTCGGAACGGGCCGCGGCCGCCGGGGTCACCTCCGTCCCCCGCAGCCTCGCCTCCGCGAGCAGCCCGCTTCTGGCGGGCTACCTGCTGGGCCTCTCGGCGTTCGGCTTGCCGCTCGTGATCGCCGGGGCGCTGAAGATCGTCTACGACCTGCTCTTCCTCGCGCTCTTTCGCCATCACGCGGGAAAGCGCTGACGCAGCCGCGCCCGCCCTCCTGCGCGACGGCGCGCTCGACGATCGTTGTTCGCGACAGCAGCAACATCGGCACGCACGATGCGATCCGAAACTTCGCCCGTGCACGCTCATCCAACCCGCGTGGTAGTCGCGATACGGCACCCGGGCCGCGACGCTTCCTTCCCCCGTTCGATGGAGCCCACGATATGAAGCACAGCATCGTCGTCATCTCGACCGCCTGCGGTCTCTTTCTCGCCGGCTGCAACACGATGGAAGGCGTCGGCACGGACATCGCGCGCGGCGGCCAAGAGATCCAGAACGCGTCGCAGAAGGTCCGGGAGGAATGGCGCGAGGCGCGCGCGCGCAACGAGCGCGAGTACGATGCCGCGCGCGCCCGCTGCGCAGGGCTCGCCGGCGCCGATCGCGACGCATGCCTCGATCGCGCGCACGAGCGCTATGCGATCGAGATGGACGACGCGCGCCGTTCGTATCCGCGAAGCGCGATGCCGGCCGAGTCCCCGGAAGACCGCCATGAGGACGCCTACGACGCGGCGCGCGATCGCTGTGAATCGCTGCGCGGAGCAGCCGAGGACCAGTGCATCGCCGACGCCCGCGCGCGCTATCGGCAATAGCGCACGCCCGTTGCGCTGCGTCCCGCGCGTGTAACATGACGCGTCCGTCACTTCCCCCCACCGCTCGCTGACGGCCGCGCGACGCACCGTCGCGAAGGCCCCAGGCGCCTTCGCGACCCGATGCTGCACGGTGAAGTCGAATCGACCCACGCGTGGCTGCGCCTCGCCGTCACGCTGGCGCTCGCGACGATCGGCGGCGTCGGCATGTGGTCCGTCGTCGTCGCGCTGCCCGCGGTGCAGGCCGAGTTCGGCGTCGCGCGCGCCGATGCATCGCTGCCCTACACGCTCACGATGGTGTGCTTCGGCGTGGCGGGCATCGGCATGGGACGCCTCTCCGATCGCTTCGGCGTCCTCGTCCCGGTCGCCCTCGGCGCCGTGCTCCTCGGCGCCGGCTACGCCGTTGCCGCCCTTGCGCCTTCGCTTCGCTATTACGCGTTGGCGCAGGGCGTGTTGATCGGCGCGGGAAGCTCGGCGACCTTCGCGCCGCTGCTCGCGCATACGTCGCTGTGGTTCGTGCGCCGCCGTGGGATCGCCGTGGCGATCTTCGCGAGCGGCAACTATCTCGCCGGCGCCGTATGGCCGCCGATCGTCGAGCATTTCATCCGCACGTCCGGCTGGCGCGCGACGCACGTGGGCATCGGCCTCTTCTGCCTCGCGACGATGCTGCCGCTTACGCTGCTTTTGCGGCGTCGCCCGCCGGCAACCGATCACCCGGACGCGCCGGCACGACCCACCCATCTCGCGTCTTCGGACTCGCTCGGCCTTTCGCCGAACGCGCTGCAGGCCTTGCTCGTCGTCGCGGGCCTCGCCTGCTGCATCGCGATGTCGATGCCGCAGGTGCACCTGGTCGCGTATTGCACCGACTTGGGCTACGGGCCCGCGCGCGGCGCGCAAATGCTGTCGCTGATGCTCGCGTGCGGCATCGTGAGCCGGCTCGTCTTCGGCTGGATCTGCGATCGCGTCGGCGGCCTGCGCACGCTGCTGCTGGGCTCGGCACTGCAGGGCGTCGCGCTGCTCCTGTTCCTGCCGTTCGACGGGCTCGTGTCGCTCTACGTGATCTCGGCGCTCTTCGGCCTGTTCCAGGGCGGCATCGTGCCGTCGTACGCGATCATCGTCCGCGAATATTTCCCACGGCGCGAGGCCGGCGCGCGCGTGGCCACGGTAATCACCGCGACGCTCTTCGGCATGGCGCTCGGCGGATGGATGTCCGGCGCGATCTACGACCTGACGGGCTCGTATCGGGCCGCGTTCGTCAACGGGCTGTTGTGGAACCTCGTGAACGTCTCGATCACGACGTGGCTTTTGCGCCGCTCGGTCGGCCAGCTCGCGCTCGCACGCTGACTCGAGGACGCTACGCGCTCGCGGCGTCGAGCGCGCGGGTGGCTTCGACGTCGAGCACGAGCCGCGTGGCGGCGACGAGCTCGTCGAGCTGCGCGAGCGACGTCGCGCTCGCGATCGCGGCCGTGACGCCGGGCCTTGCCATCAGCCATGCGAGCGCCACCTGCGCAGGCTTCGCCTCCACGCGCGCGGCGACGCGGTCGAGCGCATCGAGGATGCCCAGGCCCCGCGCGTTCAGGTACTTCTTCATGCCCGGGCCGCGCGGGCTCTTCGCGTAGTCCGCCTCGGAGCGGTACTTGCCCGTCAGGAAGCCTGCCGCGAGCGCGAAGTACGTGATGACGCCGATGTTTTCCCGAATGCACAGGTCGCGAAGCTCGCCTTCGAACGTCGCGCGATCGCAGAGGTTGTAGGGCGGCTGCAGCGTCTGGTAGCGCGGCAGTTGCCGGCGGGCGCCGACGTCGAGCGCTTCCGCAAGGCGCGCAGCGGAAAGGTTCGACGCGCCGATCGCGCGTACCTTGCCCTGCTCGATCAGGCGGGCGTAGGCCTCGAGCGTCTCGTCGAGCGGCGTCTTGGGATCGTCCCAGTGCGACTGGTAGAGATCGATCGCATCGACGTTGAGCCGCCGCAGCGATTCGTCGGCCGCCTTCAGAATATAGTCCTTGCGCAGGCATACCTCGCCCTGCCCCATGTCCGAGCCGACCTTGGTCGCGATGACGACGTCGTCGTGGCGCCCGCGTCGCGCGATCCAGCGCCCGATGATGGCCTCGGACTCGCCGCCCTCATGCCCCGGCACCCAGCGCGAATACGAATTCGCCGTATCGATCAGATTGCCGCCGGCCGCGACGAACGCATCGAGGAGTCGGAAAGACGTCGCCTCGTCGGCGGTCCAGCCGAACACGTTGCCGCCGAACGCGAACGGAGCCACCTCGTATCCGGTTCGACCGAGCTTGCGTCGTTGCATGATGAATTCACCTCCGCATGTAGACGTTCGACCGGCTGCGCCGCGCAATAGGTCGGCTACTTTGCCGCATCGCTGCCGGGCGGTGCGGCGTTCCGTTGGGCCGCGTAACGCGCCTTCGTCTCGGCGTTCGGGGGATAGAGGCCCGGCAGCGGCACGCCGCGCGCCACCTCGTCCATGATCCACGCCTCGAGCCGCTCCTGCTCGAGCGCGGCCGGGACCAGGCCGGCGACGAGCGCCGACGGAATCACGACGGCGCCGTCGTCGTCCGCGACGATCACGTCGTCCGGAAAGACGGCGACGCCGCCGCATCCGATCGGTTCCTGCCAGTTGACGAACGTAAGCCCGGCCACCGATGGCGGCGCCGCCGCCCCCGCGCACCATACCGGCAGTCCGGTCTGCAGCACCCCGTGCACGTCGCGCATGACGCCGTCGGTCACGAGCGCCGCGACCCCGCGCCGGTGCATCCGGGCGCAGAGGATGTCGCCGAAAATGCCGGCGTCGTGGACACCTCGGGCGTCCACGACGACCACGCAACCGGGCGGCATCGCCTCGATCGCGGCGCGCGTGGAGATCGGCTTCGCCCACGATTCCGGCGTCGCCTGGTCTTCGCGGGCCGGAATGAAGCGCAGCGTGAACGCGCGGCCCACGACCCGCGCCTGATTCCCCTGGAGCGGCTTCGTGCCGCGCAGGTAGACGTTGCGCAGCCCCTGCTTCAGCAGCAACGTGGTGAGGGTCGCCGTCGTGACGCCGGCGAGGCTTGCGATGTCGTTGGCGCTCGGTTCCAAGGCTCCTCCGGTTACGGTCGATGTGCGTCGTCGAAGTGCCGCCGCGGACGGACCGGCACCATCTCGCGATCATAGCGGCAACGGAGACGCTAGAATCTCCGTCGGGACGATCGACCGAGGAGGTGAGCATGACAGCGTTCAACGTCGTTCGCGTTCGCGTCCAGCCCGGCTGCGAGGAGCGGTTCCTCGAGGTCCACCGAAACGCCCGGCCCGACTTCGAGGGCTACCGCGGCGGGGCGATCATCAAGACAGGCGAGCGCAGCTATTGCCTGATCGGCGGCTGGGACGATTACGCAAGCCTGGTCGCCGCGCGCCCGCAGATGATCGCGATGCTCGACAGCGTTCGTGACCTGCTGGAGGACCTGGGCGGCGGGCTCGGGGTGACCGATCCGGTCTCGGGCGAGACCGTGGTCGAGATGCCGGCGCGGCGATAAGCGGCCGTCGCCCGCGACACCACCATCCAGCCGCAGGCGGAGCGGCCCGCCGTTCTCCCGGCGGTCCGTCGCCGATCCGTATCGTCCGGAATTTTCGCGCCTTGACCTGAATCGAAGGGTGGATCGCCGAAGCTCTCTAGACTGGCGCGTCCCCAATCAGAAACGACGCCCCGCATGGATGCAATCGTCCCGGCGCCCGACCGGCAGCCGGTCTCGTGGCTGCGCGCGCATTGGCGCGCGGCGGCGGCGCTCGCCGTGCTGCTTGCCGCGATCGCCGCCGGGACCTGGTTCGTGGTGTTCGACAAGGCCGTGCCGACGTACACGGCAACGCGCGGCGACCTCGTGCAAAGCGTCGTCGCGAGCGGCACCGTCATCACGCCGCAGCGCGCCTCGATAGGCACCGAGATCACCGGCCGCGTCGCGCGCGTGCCGGTCGAGCAAGGGCAAACGGTGCGTGCCGGCCAGGTGCTGGTCGAGCTCGACCAGACCGACGAGCGCGCCGCGCTCGCCCAGGCGCGTGCCGCGCTGGCGCAGGCCGAAGCCAGGCTGCGGCAGATCGCGCAGTACGCGCTTCCGGCGGCCGAGCAGGCGCTCCAGCAGGCGCAGGCGAACCTGACGCAGGCCGAGCTCGCGTACAAGCGCGCGAGCGATCTCGTGGCGCAGAATTTCGTTTCCAAGGCGGCGCTCGACGACGCGCAGCGCAACCTCGACGTCGCGAAGAGCCAGCTCCGCACCGCACAGCTGCAGGTCGCGAGCAACCGTCCGGGTGGTGCCGATTACACGCTCGCCGAAGCGGCGCGCCGGGAGGCGGAAACGGCGGTCGACGTCGCCAGGGCGAAGCTCGACGCGACCGTGATCCGCGCGCCGGCGAACGGCGTGCTTATCGGCCGCACCGTCGAGCCGGGCGATATCGCGCAGCCCGGCAAGACGCTGCTCGTCCTGGCGCCGACCGGCGAGGTGCAGATCCTCGTCAACATCGACGAGAAGAATCTCGGCAAGCTCGCCGTCGGCGAGCGGGCCCTGGCCTCCGCCGACGCGTATCCGGACCAGTCGTTCCCGGCGATGCTCTTCTACATCAATCCGGGCATCGACCCGGTGCGGGGCTCCGTCGAAGTGAAACTGCGCGTGCCCGACCCGCCCCCCTATCTCAAGCAGGACATGTCCGTCTCGGTGGACATCGAGGTCGCGCGTCGCAAGGACGTATTGATCGTTCCGGCGGACGCCATCCGCGACATCGGGACCGCCCATCCCTGGGCGATGGTCGTGCGCAACGCCAAGGCGACGCGTCAGCCGGTCAAACTCGGCATGCGCGGTGACCAGGCGCTCGAGATCACCGAGGGGCTCGCTCCCGGTGACGCGATCATTCCGGCGACCAACGGCCTCGTGCGCCCCGGACAGCGCGTGCGGCCGCACGCCATCGCTGCCGCGGGATGAACCGCTACCTTCCGTTCGAATGGATCGCCGCGCTGCGCTTCATGCGCGACGGGCTCACGCAGACGCTGCTGATCATCGCCGGCGTGGCGCTCGGCGTCGCGGTGATCACGTTCATGTCGGCGCTTCTTTCGGGCCTGCAGGCCAACCTGTTCCGCCGCACGCTCAACTACCAGGCGCAGATCGTCGTGCTTCCGCCCGAGGAGATCGCGCGTCCGCTGCGCGACACGGGCAACGGCCGGTCGGCTGCGGTCGTGCAGCCGCGCGCGCAACGGCTGCGCTCGGTCGATCAGTGGCAGAAGGTGCGCAATCAGATCGCGCAGCTGCCGGACGTCGTGGCGATCACGCCCGTCGTTTCCGGGCCCGGACTCGCGATCCGCGGCGAGGCCAACAAGGCCGTCTCGATCACCGGCATCGAGCCGGAAACCTACCTGCGCGTCATCGCGCTGCGCGACAAGATCGTGCAGGGCACGGCGGACGTCACCGGCTCGGACATCGTGATCGGCATCGAGCTCGCGAAGGATCTCGGCGCGACGATCGGCGACAAGGTGCGCATCACCACGGCGAGCGGCGCCGGGCAGGCGCTGCAGATCGCGGGCATCTTCGATTTCGGCAACAAGGGGGTGAACTCGCGCAACGTCTACGTGTCGCTGCGTGTCGCGCAGAGCCTTCTCGACCTCGCGGGCGGCGTGTCGAGCCTCGAGCTCAACGTCCGCGACCCGTTCGATGCGGAGCGCGTCGCGCAGACGATAAAGGCCCAGACCGACCTCCAGGCGGACAGCTGGATCAGGACGAACGCGCAATTCTTCTCGGCGATCTCGGCGCAGACGCTGTCGAACAACTTCATCCGGTTCTTCGTCGGGTTGACGGCGGCGCTCGGCGTCGCGAGCGTTCTCGTCGTGTCCGTCGTCCAGAAGTCGCGCGAGATCGGGATCCTCCGCGCGATGGGCACGACCCGGCGGCAGGTGCTCGGCACGTTCCTGCTTCAGGGCGCGCTCATGGGCCTTGCCGGCTCGCTTTTCGGGTCGGTGCTCGGTTTCGTCTTCCTGAACTTCTGGCGCGGGATTGCCCGCAACCCCGACGGCACGCCGATGTTCGTCGTGCAGTTCGAGCCGATGCTGTTCGTCTATGCCGCGGCCGGCACCACGCTGATCGGCACGCTCGCCGCCATGATTCCTGCGCGCCGGGCCGCACGCCTCGACCCGGTGGTGGCGATCCGTGGCTGACCGCGCGCCCGCCACCGTCGTGCGGCTCGAGGGTGTGCGGAAGTCGTACGCGACGGGCACGCCCGTGGAAATCGCCGTGCTGCACGGTATCGACCTCGTGCTCGCGCGGGGCGAATTCGCCGCGTTGATCGGACCGTCCGGCTCCGGGAAGAGCACGCTTCTGAACCTGATCGGCCTGCTCGATCGGCCCACCGCGGGTGAGGTCTGGATCGAGGGCGCAAGGACGAGCCGGCTCGACGACAATGCCCTCACGCGGATGCGCGGCCGCGCGATCGGCTTCGTCTTTCAGTATCACAACCTGCTGCCCGAATTCACCGCGCTCGAGAACGTCATGCTGCCGCTCCTTGCCGCCCGCGGCCGGCCGGATGCGGCCATGCGCGAGCGGGCGCAGGCATTGCTCGACCGGGTCGCGCTGACGCCCTGGGCGAGCCACCGGGCCAACGATCTTTCCGGCGGGCAGCAGCAGCGCGTGGCGATCGCCCGCGCGCTCGCGATGGACCCGGCCCTCGTCCTCGCCGACGAGCCCACCGGCAATCTCGATACGCAATCGGCGGACAAGGTCTTCGATCTGCTGCGGGCGGTGAACGAGGCGTCGAACACGACGTTCCTGGTGGTCACGCACGATCCGCGGCTCGCGAACCGCTGCGACCGCATCATCGAGCTCGTCGACGGCCGCATCGTCGACGACCGGCCCAATCCCCACCCCGACCAGGACTACCGCCGCGGCGGCGTTCCGCGGGCCATCGAACGAGCGCGCGGAGCGCGCGACACGGCGTAGCCAGCACGCGTCGAACTTCGCGCAGACGCTTCGGCGATGCACGATCGCATCAGGCATACTTGCGCGACACGAAGCGGAGCCGTCCCATGCTCGACCTCGTCATCGAACAGCGCAGCCGCGACCTCGGCGGCTTCATCGTCGGTCGCGTCCTGCCCTATCCGCAACGCCGCATGGTCGGGCCGTTCGTGTTCTTCGATCACTTCGGCCCGCTCACGCTGCCCGCCGGCATCCCGCGCAGCGTCGATGTGCGACCGCATCCGCACATCGGCCTGTCGACGCTCTCGTACCTGTTCGAAGGCGAGATCATGCATCGCGACAGCCTGGGATCCGAGCAGGCGATCCGGCCCGGCGAGGTGAACTGGATGACGGCCGGCCGCGGCATCACGCACTCCGAGCGCTTCGAGCGTGCGCGCGCCGAAGGCGGCCCCATGCACGGCATCCAGGCGTGGGTCGCGCTTCCCGCCCAATCGGAGGAGGTCGAGCCCTCGTTCGCGCATTACGCCGGGGCCGACCTGCCGACCTACGAGCATGGCGGGCTGTCGGCGCGGCTCGTCGCCGGCGAGGCGTTCGGCGCACGCGCCAAAGTCGCGACCTATTCACCGCTTTTCTACGTGCATTGGCGTCTCGAGCCGGGCACGCAGGCGCAGCTCCCCGCCGAGTATCCCGAGCGCGCGGCGTTCGTCGCGAGCGGCACCGTCGAAGTGGACGGCCGCATGTTCGGCCCGGGCCACATGCTCGTCTTCGAAGCGGGCACGCCGGTGCTCTTTCGCGCGGCGACCGCGGCGAACGTCATGCTGCTCGGGGGTGAGCCGATCGGGGAGCGCTACATCGAGTGGAACTTCGTCTCGTCGTCGCGCGAGCGCATCGACCAGGCGAAGGCCGACTGGCGCGCGGGAAGGATGAAGCTCCCGCTCCACGACGACCGCGAATTCATCCCCCTGCCCGAGGAGCCGCCCAGGGCCGCGCCGAATTCGATGTCGTGATCGTCAGCGTTTCTCGAGCGCTGCCTGCCACTTGCCCTGCCGCGCGAGGCTGTTCATGTGCAGCCGGTGATGGAAGGCGTCCTGCGAGCGCTTGGCGTTCTTCGCCTCGCCGGCCCATGCGTGCATCACCGGATCCTGCAGCGCACGCGCGAACGAGAACGACAACACCCAGGGTGCGTTCTTCGCTTGCGCGTTGATCGCGTTCAGGTTCGCCGTCGCCTCTTCCGGACCCTGCCCGCCCGAAAGGAAGTTGATCGTCGGCACGCTCGCCGGGACGGTGCGGCGCAGGACCTTCAGCGTCGCCGCGGCCACTTCCTCGGGTTGCGCCTTGTTCGGATGGCTCTTCCCCGGCAGCACCATGCTGGGTTTCAGGATCACGCCCTCGGTCAACACGCGATGGCGGTGGAGCGCGTCGAACACCGCGTGCAGCACCGCTTCGGAGACCTCGAAGCAGCGCTCGATCGTATGGTCGCCGTCGATGAGCACCTCGGGCTCGACGATCGGCACGAGGCCCTGCGCCTGGCAGATCGCGGCGTAGCGCGCCAGCACTTCCGCGTTCGTAGCGATGCCGAGCGGCGTCGGGTTGTGCGGCGTGATCGGGTACACCTCGCGCCACTTGGTGAAGCGCGCGCCTTGCGCCTTGTACGTCGCGAGCCGCTCCGCGAGCCCGTCGAGGCCCTGCGTGACGAGGTCGCCTTCGGCGCCGGCGAGCGGCGTCGTGCCCTTGTCCACCTTGATGCCCGGCAGGATGCCGCGCTGCGCGAGCACCTGCGGCAGCGGCGTGCCGTCATCGGCCGTTTGCCCGAGCGTCTCCTCGAACAGGATGACGCCCGAAAGGTACTGGTTGGCGTCGGCCGTGGTGAAGAGCAGCGATCGATACGCGCGGCGGGTCTCGTCGGTCGAGTCGATCCCCACCGCCTTGAAGCGCTTGGTGATCGTCGGCATGCTCTCGTCCGCGGCCAGGATCCCCTTCCCCGCCTCGACGATCTTTCCGATCGTCGCCTCGAGCTCGCGTTCGTTCGTCATTCTGCTCTCCTTCCAACGTCGACAATGAACGACCGATCGGCGGGGCCTTGCGCGTCGCGCGTGCGGCGTCGTTGGCTTCGCGTGCGACGCGGCGCGCAGTCCGGCGATCGACTCATGCTTCGAGTTTACGCCAGCACGCCGGGCCTTGCCGGCACTCGCGGCACACCTCGCGACGCGCGCGCCCTAGAAGCAAACGGCTGCGCCGGATCCGCGCGGGCCGGCCACGGCGCCGGTCGCGCATACGCCACGCTACACTGATTGCGTGGCCGCGCGCTTGCCCTCGTTCATCCATCGCTCGCTCGCGGCGTGGCTCTTGGCCTCGCTCAGCACGTCGGCGCTGATGGTCTCGCTCGTGCAGAGCGCGAGCTCGGCGCCGACGCTGATGTTCGGCCTCGTCGCCGGCACGCTCGCCGTCATCGTCGAGCGGCGCCGCGTGATCCTCGCGAC
>JBLMWW010000147.1:0-8904 GCA_050257435.1 Rudaea sp. | reverse complement strand
CACGGCGTCAAGCTCGGCTTCATGAGCTTCTTCGTCAAGGCGGCCGTGCACGCGCTCAAGAAGTACCCGATCGTCAACGCGTCGATCGACGGGAGCGACATCGTCTACCACGGCTACTTCGACATCGGCATCGCCGTGGGCAGTCCGCGCGGGCTCGTCGTCCCGAACCTGCGCGACTGCGACCTGATGTCGCTCGCCGATATCGAGCAGCAGATCGACGAGTTCGGGAAAAAGGCGCAGGACGGCAAGCTTTCGGTCGAGGACCTGACCGGCGGCACCTACACGATCAGCAACGGCGGCGTGTTCGGCTCGATGCTCTCGACCCCGATCATCAATCCGCCGCAGTCGGCGATCCTCGGCGTGCACGCGACCAAGGACCGCGCGGTCGTCGAGAACGGACAGGTCGTCGTGCGGCCGATGAACTACCTCGCGCAATCCTACGACCACCGGATCATCGACGGCCGCGAGGCGGTGCTGTCGCTCGTGGCGATCAAGGAGGCGCTGGAGGATCCCGCGCGAATGCTCCTGGATTTGTGACATATTTATGCCAACATGATATGCTTTGACGCATCATGCGCACGACGGTCCGCCTCGACGAGCACCTGCTGTCCGAAGTCAAGAAATACGCCGCCGAGTCGGGGCGAACGTTGACATCCGTGCTGGAGGACGCGTTGCGCGACATGCTGGCGCGGCGCGCGGTGCAGGCCAAGCGCCGGCGCGTGCGCCTGCGCACGTTCAAGGGCGGCGGCACGAGGCCGGGTGTCGACCTTGACGATTCCGCCGCGCTGCTCGAGGCAATGGAGTCGCCCCGTCCGCAATGATCCTTCCGGACGTGAATGTGCTCGTGCACGCGCACCGGGAGGACGCTGGTGACCATGCTGCGTATCGAACGTGGGTCGAGGAAGTCGTCAACGGCGACGAGGCCTATGGCATTTCCGAGCTGGTCCTGAGCGGGTTCATGCGGGTCGTGACGCATCCGAAGGTGTTCACGCGGCCGAGCCCGCTCGCGGACGCTCTCGCGTTCGCGGAGCAATTGCGCGCGCAGCCGAACTGCGTTCGCGTGGAGCCCGGGGCGCGGCATTGGGACGTGTTCCAACGGCTCTGCCGGGAATCGGATGCGCGGGGAAATCTCGTCCCGGACGCCTATCTCGCCGCGCTCGCGATCGAGTCGGGATGCGAATGGATCACGACCGACCGTGACTTCGCCCGCTTCAAGGGCTTGCGTTGGCGCCACCCTCTTAAATAGGCCCTTCGCTCCGAGAATATGGCTACCGAAAGCTTCGATGTGCTGGTCATCGGCGGCGGCCCCGGCGGCTACACCGCCGCGATCCGTGCCGCGCAACTCGGCCTGCGCACTGCATGCATCGACGACTGGACGCGCGACGACGGCAAGGCTGCGCTCGGCGGGACGTGCACGAACGTCGGCTGCATTCCATCGAAGGCGCTGTTGCAGTCCACGGAGAACTACGCGCACGCCGGCCATGCGTTCGCGCAGCACGGCATCGCCATCGAGGGGCTATCGATGGACGTCGGCAAGATGCTGGCGCGCAAGGTGCGCGTGGTCGCGCAGAACAACGACGGCATCCAGTTCCTGTTTCGCAAGAACAAGATTGCGTTCTTCCACGGACATGGATCGCTCGCGGGCCGCGAGGGCGACGCGTGGCGGGTCCGCGTCGAGGGCTCCGACGCAGGCGACGTCGCGGCGCGCCATGTGATCGTCGCCACCGGCTCCGCGCCGCGGGCGCTTCCGGGTGTCGCGTTCGACAACGTGCGCATTCTCGACAATGCCGGCGCGCTTGCGATCCCCGAGGTGCCCAGGCGGCTCGGCGTCGTCGGCGCGGGCGTGGTCGGGCTCGAAATGGGAAGCGTGTGGCGCCGTCTCGGCGCCGAGGTGACGGTCCTCGAGGCACTCCCCGTGTTCCTCGGCGCGGCGGACGAGGCGGTTGCGAAGGAGGCGCTCAGGGCCTTCACGCGGCAGGGTCTCGCGATCCGGCTCGGGGCCACCATCGAAGCGGTGGGCCTCGGCAAGGACGACGTGACGGTCGACTACAAGGACGCGAACGGCGCGGCGCAATCGGCGACGTTCGACCGGCTGATCGTCTCGATCGGCCGCGTGCCCGTCACCGCCGGCCTCGGTGCCGACGGGGTCGGCCTTGCGCTCGATGCGCGAGGCTTCGTCGAGGTCGACGACGATTGCCGCACGAATCTGGAAGACGTCTGGGCGATCGGCGACGTCGTGCGCGGCCCCATGCTCGCGCACAAGGCGGAGGAGGAAGGCGCGGCCGTGGCCGAGCGCATCGCCGGCCAGCACGGGCACGTCGACTTCAACACCATTCCCTGGGTGATCTACACGTCGCCCGAGATCGCCTGGGTCGGCAAGACCGAGCAGCAATTGAAGCAGGAAGGCATCGCGTACCGAAGCGGCAGCTTCCCGTTCTCGGCGAACGGGCGGGCGCGCGCGCTCGGCGACACCACCGGCTTCGTCAAGCTCGTCGCCGAGGCGCAAACCGATCGCCTGCTCGGCATGCACGCGATCGGTCCGTGGGCGAGCGAGCTCATCGCCGAGGGTGTGATGGCGCTGGAATTCGGCGCGTCGAGCGAGGACATCGCGCGCATCTGCCATGCGCACCCCACGCTCTCCGAAGTGACCCGCGAAGCGGCGCTCGCGGTCGAGGGGCGCAGCATCAACATCTGATGGCCCGCGTCGACGCATGATCGGGGCGGAGGACCCCGGGCAGATTTCCCGCCGCCACGGCGGCATGATCGATTACCTGGGGCCGCTCCTCGACGCGCGGCGCGCCACGCTCGATCACGCGCAGATGGCGGCGCTCGAGCGGCTGTCGCAGCTTGCCGACGAGCTCGTCGCGTTCAAGGCGGCGCGGCGCTCGGCGCTGGCGCGCGTCTTCGGCGGGCCTCCGGTGCCGCGGGGCGTCTATCTCTACGGCGGCGTCGGGCGCGGCAAGAGCCTGATGATGGATGCCTTCCACGCCACGGTGCCGATCAGGCGCAAGGCGCGCGTGCACTTCCACGCGTTCATGCGCGACGTGCACGCCGGGCTGGCCGCGCACAAGTCCGAGGTGGATCCGCTGTCCGCGGTGGCGGCGCAGATCGCCCACCGCTACCGCCTGATCTGCTTCGACGAGTTTCACGTCGACGAGATCGCCGACGCGATGATCCTCGGCCGCCTGCTCGCGGGTCTGTTCGAGCGCGGCGTCGTGCTCGTCATGACGTCGAACTACGCCCCCGAAGGATTGTGGCCGAACGGGCTCCTCCGCGAGCGCTTTATCCCCGCGATCGCGCTCATCTCGGAGCGGCTCGACGTGGTCGAGGTCGACGCGGGCGTCGACTACCGCCTGCGGATGCTCGGCCATGTCGAGACGTTCCACGTCCCCGCCGGACCGCCGGCCGACGCCGCGATGGAGGCGGCCTACGAGGCGATGCGCACGGGCCCCGAGGAATCGACGCATCTGACGCTCGACGGCCGCACGCTCGCGGCGCGCAGGCGCGGCGGGAGCATCGTCTGGTTCGACTTCAAGACGCTCTGCGACGGCCCGCGCTCGCAGCGCGACTACCTGGAGCTCGCGCGCCGCTTTGCGGTGCTGTTCGTCTCGGACATCCCGCGGCTGGGGACGGCTGCGGCGGATGCGGCGCGGCGCTTCACCTGGCTTATCGACATCCTGTACGATCATCGCGTGAAGCTCGTCGCATCCGCGGCCGTGCCGGCCGGCGCCCTGTACGTCGAAGGGCCGCACGTGACCGAGTTCGCGCGCACCGCGAGCCGCCTCGCCGAAATGCACACCCGCGACTACATCGCGCTCGCGCACCGAAGCGACGGCGCGGGTAGCGCATGACCCAAAACGAACCTCGCGTCCCCAGGAGACACCGGTGCAGAAATTCAAGGCGTATCGCACGTTCGAGCAGGACCAGGTGGTGTCGAGCCGTTTCGTCGAGCTCTCGCTTTCCGACCTCGACCCGGGCGAGGTGGTGATCCGCACCAAGTACTCGACGATCAACTACAAGGACGCGCTTTCGTACAACGGCGTCGGCAAGATCATGCGCAAGTTCCCGACGGTCGCGGGCATCGACCTCGCGGGGACGGTGGAATCGAGCAGCGACGCGCGCTTCAAGCGCGGCGACAAGGTGATCGTCACCGGGTACGAGCTCGGAGTGTCGCACGACGGCGGCTACGCCGAATACGCGCGCGTTCCCGCCGACTGGGTGGTGCGCCGTCCCGAGAGCATGACCGCGTTCGACGCCATGACGCTCGGCACCGCGGGGTTCACGGCGGCGCTGGCGATTCACCTGATGCAGCACAACGGCCTCGCGCCCGACTACGGGCCGATCGCCGTCACCGGCGCGACCGGCGGCGTCGGCTCGGTCGCCACCGAGATCCTCGCGAAGCTCGGCTACCACGTCGTCGCGATCACCGGCAAGGCGCGCGAGGCCGATTACCTGCGCGGCATCGGCGCCAAGGAGGTGATGCTGCGCTCGTCGCTCGACTTCTCGAAGATCCGCCCGCTCGAGAAGGCGACGTGGGCCGGCGCCATCGACAATCTCGGCGGCGACATGCTCGCGTGGCTCCTCGCCACGTCGAAGATCGCGGGGCGCGTGGCGGCCGTGGGCCTCGCCGCCGACATGAAGCTCTCCACCACCGTCGCGCCCTTCATCCTGCGTGGCGTGCATCTGCTCGGCGTCGACAGCGCCAACGCGCCGATGGGGCTGCGGCAGACGCTGTGGAACAAGCTCGCCGTCGACTGGCGCCCCGACCGCGTGCACGACCAGGTGCACACGATCGATTTCGAGGAGCTGCCGACGCACTTCGACGCGTACCTGAAGGGCATGGTGCGCGGGCGCACGGTGGTCCGGATCGGGGCGGATAGCCATCCCTGAGGGGCGAGGATCCGGGAGCTAGGGACTCGTCGGAGCTTCTGACTCAGCGCACTAGGGAGCGGCGGCGACAGGTGATCGACGGTGGCTCGCGGTCCCTTGAGGGGATAGGATCTAGGGGCCAGCGATTGGGGCTGCCGGGGGAGAGGGCGCCTTGTCTCGCCGCAGCCCGCTCCATCTGCCCGCCGCCGACGCTCTCTAGTCCCTAACCCTAGTCCCTAATCCCTATGAACACCTACCACTCGTTCCATCGCCGCTCCATCGAAGACCGCGACGGCTTCTGGCGCGAGGAAGCGCAACTCGTCGACTGGCAGACGCCCTTCTCGCAGGTGCTCGACTACTCGCGTCCGCCGTTTGCGAACTGGTTCGTCGGCGGCCGCACGAACCTCTGCCACAACGCGGTCGATCGCCACCTCGCAACGCGGGCCGACCAGGCGGCGCTGATCTACATCTCGACCGAGACGAACCAGTCGCGCCAATACACGTACGCCGAGCTGCACGACGAGGTCAACGCGGTCGCGGCGATGCTGAAGGCCGAAGGGGTCGGGCGCGGTGACCGCGTGCTTGTCTATATGCCGATGATCGCCGAGGCGGTGTTCGCGATGCTCGCCTGCACGCG
Source organism: Rudaea sp. (assembly GCA_050257435.1). GTDB lineage: Bacteria > Pseudomonadota > Gammaproteobacteria > Burkholderiales > Casimicrobiaceae > VBCG01. The sequence goes on along the minus strand of JBLMWW010000147.1, from coordinate 3,398 downwards.
TATTGGCGCGATCCACTCCGTCGTCTTCGGCGGATTCGCCGCGGCGAGCCTCGCGACGCGCATCGACGATGCGAAGCCGGCGCTCCTCGTCACGGCCGACGCGGGCATGCGTGCCGGCAAGACGATCCCCTACAAGCCGCTCGTCGACGAAGCGTTGCGCGTCGCGCGGCACCCGCCGCGCAAGGTCGTCCTCGTCGACCGCGGGCTCGACCGCGGCTTCGCGCGCACGCCCGGACGCGACCTCGATTACGCCACGCTGCGCGCCGCGCACGCGGGCGCGCGCGTGCCGTGCGAATGGCTCGAGTCGTCCGAGCCTTCGTACATCCTGTTCACGTCCGGCACCACCGGGCAGCCGAAGGGCGTGCAGCGCGACACCGGGGGTTACGCCGTCGCGCTCGCGTCGTCGATGCGCCGGATCTTCTGCCTGCAGCCCGGCGAGACGATGTTCACGACGAGCGACATCGGCTGGGTCGTCGGCCATTCGTACATCGTCTACGGGCCGCTCATCAACGGCTCGCCCACGATCATGTACGAAGGCCTGCCGATCCAGCCCGATCCGGGCATCTGGTGGAAGATCGTCGCCGAGCACAAGGTGAAGACGATGTTCAGCTCGCCGACCGCGACCCGGGTGCTCAAGAAGCAGGACGTGTCGTACATGCGCCGCCACGACGTTTCCTCGCTGCGCTACCTGTTCCTCGCCGGCGAGCCGCTCGACGAGCCGACGGCACGCTGGGCGGCCGAAGCGCTCGGCGTCGCGATCGTCGACAACTATTGGCAGACCGAGACCGGCTGGCCGATCCTCGCGGCGCAGCTTGGCGTCGAGGACACGCCGCGCAAGTTCGGCTCGCCCTCGTTTCCGGTGTACGGCTACGACGTGAGGCTGGTCGACAGCGCGACGGGGGCCGACGTAGGCACGGGCGAGAAGGGCGTCTTGACGATCGCCCCGCCGCTGCCGCCGGGTTGCATGTCCACCGTGTGGGGCAACGACGAGCGCTTCGTCGCGACGTATTTCTCGACGGTGCCGGGTCGCGAGCTGTACTCGACGTTCGATTGGGCGATGCGCGACGAGGACGGGTACTACTTCGTCCTCGGGCGCACCGACGACGTCATCAACGTCGCGGGTCATCGCATCGGCACGCGCGAGATCGAGGAGGCGGTGCAGGCGCATAGCGGCATCGCCGAGGTCGCCGTCGTCGGCGTGCACGACGAGGTGAAAGGCCAGGTGCCGATCTGCGTCGCGGTCGTGAAGGACGCGTCCCGCGTCGCCGATGTCGCCGGCGCGCAGGCCATGGCGCGCGAAGTGATGCAGACGGTCGATCGGCAGCTGGGTGCGATCGCGCGCCCGTCGCAGGTGCACTTCGTCACGCTGCTGCCGAAGACACGCTCCGGGAAGCTCTTGCGCCGGTCGATCCAGGCGCTCGCCGAAGGGCGCGACCCGGGCGACCTCACGACGATCGAGGACCCGGGTGCGCTCGAGCAGATTCGCGCCGCCCTCGCCGAGAGCCGCGGCGCGCGCTGAAACGGCGCCGCGTTTGCGCGCTGTGGCGCCGGCGGCTGCGGAACCCGGTCGGGGGCCGAGGGGCGCCGATGGGCGATAATGTCGGTTTTTGCCCACGCCCGCCTGCATGCCGGACACCGCCGCCTACGCCCCCCTCGCCGAGGTCGTGCGCGGCGCCGCCGTCGAAAGCGTCCATCTCGGGGCCGTCGCGGTCGTCGAGCGGGGCGGCCAGGTGCTGCGCGCGGCGGGCGATCCCTACCTCCTGACCTACACGCGCAGCGCACTGAAGCCGCTCCAGGCGCTGCCCTTCGCCGCCGGGGGCGGCGTCGAGCGTTTCGGATTCTCGCAGGCGCAGGTCGCGCTGATGTGCGCGAGCCACTCGGGCGAGCCGCGGCACGTCGAGGCCGTGGCGAACATGCTCGCGCGCTGCGGCTGCACCCCGGACGATCTGCAATGCGGCACGCACGCCCCGGGCTTCTACGACGCGCGCGGCGAATTGCCGCCGCCGCCCCCGTACTCGCCGCTTCAGCACAACTGCTCCGGCAAGCACACCGGCATGCTGGCGTATTGCGTGCAGCACGGGCAGGCGACGGGCGACTACCTCGCCTACGACCATCCGCTCCAGCGGGCGATCCGGCGCGCGGTTTCGACCTTTACCGGCGTGGCCGAGGATCGCCTGGTCGCCGGCATCGATGGCTGCTCGGCACCGAACTACGCCGTTCCCCTGGCGTCCCTGGCGACGGCCTTCGCGCGCCTCGCGCAGGCGGAGGTCGATGCCGATTACGGCCTCGCGCCTCGCATGCTCGCCAACGCGATGACCGCGCATCCGGAGATGGTGTCGGGCGAGCGCCGCAGCGATCTCGCCCTCATGCAGGCGGGCCGCGGCGACTGGGTCGCGAAGATCGGCGCGGAGGGCGTGCAGGCGATCGGGGTGCGCAGCGCCGGCCTCGGGATCGCGATCAAGGTCGCCGACGGGGCGAAGCGGGGCCTCTACCCCGCGGTCGTCGCCGTGCTCGAGGCGCTCGGCCTCGTCGACCGCCACGCCCGCGAGCATCTGGCGCCCTGGGGATCGCGAACGGTTCGCAATTACCGCGGCATCGAGACCGGCGAGATCCATCCGGCCGTTGTGTTGCGCGACTTCCGCCCGCAGCTATCGGCGTTTTCCGATGCGTGAACCGCTGAACTTGGCCTGCCGGAGATGGTCTGTTGCTCCAAGTGTGCGCCACGTCCCGTCGCAGACGCCGCAACCCCGGGCGGCTGGGCGGAATCGCCGGCAGCCGCGCCCGCCGTTCGGCGGGCATAACAACGACATGAATCAGGGACTGCCCGCTTAATGGGTGATCGCGAAGTCGATCAGCAGCTCGTGCTGCGAGCGCAACGGGGTGACAAGCGCGCGTTCGAGCTGCTGGTGGCGAAATACCAGCGCAAGCTGGGGCGGCTGTTGTCCCGGTTGGTGCGCGACCCGGCGGAGGTCGAGGACGTGACGCAGGAAGCTTTCATCAAGGCGTATCGGGCACTCCCGAGCTTTCGCGGCGACAGCGCGTTCTACACCTGGCTCTACCGGATCGCCATCAATACGGCCAAGAACTATCTGGTCGCGATGGGCCGGCGGGCGCCGACGTCGACCGGGTTCGACCACGAGGACGCGGAGAGCTTCGAGGACGCGGAACAGCTGCGCGATGCCGCGACGCCGGAGGCGGAACTGCTGGGCAAGCAGATTGCTGCCACGGTGAATCGCGCGATGGAGCAGTTGCCCGACGATCTGCGCACGGCGATCACGCTGCGCGAGATCGAGGGCTTGAGTTACGAGGAAATTGCGAGCGTGATGAATTGTCCGATCGGCACCGTGCGATCGCGCATTTTTCGCGCACGGGAGTCGATCGCGGCCGAACTGCGGCCG
>JBLMWW010000146.1:0-21679 GCA_050257435.1 Rudaea sp. | reverse complement strand
GGGATCGGTCGCCTCGCGCGCGTCGGACGCGACGTCCGAGCGTACCCTCGCAACGGGCAGGGGCGGCGCGCGACGGCTACGGAGCATGTGCGCAACGATACCGAGCATCTGCGCAACGAAAAAGGCAGCCGAAGCTGCCTCTTTGCGTGGAGCGGAACGTCAACGGGGCGATCAGGCCGACGGCGTCGCCGTCTTCGTGCCGTAACGCTGGCGAAACTTCTCCACGCGCCCGGCCGTGTCCATGATCTTCTGCTTCCCGGTATAGAACGGATGGCAGGACGAGCACACCTCGACGTGCAGCGGCTTGTTGATCGTCGAGCGCGTGGTGAAGCTGTTGCCGCAGCTGCAGGTCACCTGAATTTCGGTGTACTTGGGATGGGTGTCGGTCTTCATCTGTCGTTTGCCTTCCGTGTGCCGGGAACCGGACCGCGACGAACGCGTGCGTCAGCGGGGCCCGAGGGGAATCGGGAATTATCGCGGATCTCCGGTTCCACAACAAGTTGAGGCATCCGAAGGCTTTGCAAGTCCTCGGCGTAACGCATTGATTTTCAAGGGCGGCCATCGACCGCGGCGGTCGCGCTCGCCGGCTCCGCGATGGCCGCGGACGAGACGTCGTCGACCCTCAGGGGGCCGGGTTGCCGTCCTTGATGCTCGCGCGAATCTGCTTCCGAAGCTGCGGCGAATCCTCGTGCTTGTGCACGGAGACCGCGTGCTGGGCGGCGGCCTCGACCAGCTCCTCGACGTCGTCCGCCGATATCGCGACCGAGCACTTCGTGTCGCTCGGGAAGAGGCGGCAATCGATGTACTTGCGTGCCATGGGACGTCCTCCGGGAACCGGCTCGCTCGACAGGCGATCCTGCGCCGCTATTGCCGACGGCGCAATACGGATGGAAGGGGCGCGGCGATCAGCCGCGGCCGATCAGCCGCGGCGCATCGACTCGAAGAACTCGGCGTTGTTCTTGGTCGCCTTGATCTTGTCGAGCAGGAATTCCATCGCCTCGAGCTCGTCCATCGGGTAGAGGAGCTTGCGCAGGATCCAGACCTTCTGCAGCACGTCGGCCTTCAGCAGCAGCTCCTCGCGGCGCGTGCCGGAGCGGTTCACGTTGATCGCCGGGTAGATCCGCTTCTCGGCCATCCGCCGGTCGAGGTGGATCTCCATGTTGCCGGTGCCCTTGAATTCCTCGTAGATGACGTCGTCCATCCGCGAGCCGGTGTCGATCAGCGCCGTGGCGATGATCGTCAGCGAGCCGCCTTCCTCGATGTTGCGCGCCGCGCCGAAGAAGCGCTTCGGGCGCTGCAGCGCGTTCGCGTCGACGCCGCCGGTCAGCACCTTGCCCGAGGCGGGGACCACGGTGTTGTAGGCGCGCGCGAGCCGCGTGATCGAGTCGAGGAGGATGACGACGTCCTTCTTGTGCTCGACGAGGCGCTTGGCCTTCTCGATGACCATCTCGGCCACCTGGACGTGGCGCGTCGCCGGCTCGTCGAACGTCGAGGCGACCACCTCGCCGCGCACCGTGCGCTGCATCTCGGTCACCTCCTCGGGCCGCTCGTCGATCAGCAGCACGATCAGGATGACGTCGGGGTGGTTGGCGGTGATCGCGTGGGCGACGTGCTGGAGCATCACCGTCTTGCCCGACTTCGGCGACGAGACCAGCAAGCCGCGCTGGCCCTTGCCGATCGGCGCGATGATGTCGATCACCCGGCCGGTGATGTTCTCCTCGGCCTTGATGTCGCGCTCGAGGACCATCGGCTCGTCGGGGAAGAGCGGCGTCAGGTTCTCGAACAGGATCTTGTTCTTCGCGTTCTCCGGCGGCTCGCCGTTGACCTTGTCGACCTTGACCAGCGCGAAGTAGCGCTCGCCGTCCTTCGGCGTGCGGATCTCCCCCTCGATCGTGTCGCCGGTATGCAGGTTGAAGCGGCGGATCTGCGACGGGGAGATGTAGATGTCGTCCGTGCCGGCGAGGTAGCTCGTGTCCGGCGAGCGCAGGAAGCCGAAGCCGTCGGGCAGCACCTCGAGCACGCCCTCGCCGAAGATGCTCTCGCCCTTCTTCGCCTGCGTCTTCAGGAGCGCGAAGATGAGATCGTGCTTGCGCATTCGGTTCGCGCCGTCGATCTCCATCGAGTTCGCGATGTCGAGCAGCTCGGAAACGTGCTTGGTCTTGAGTTCGGACAGGTGCATGGCGCGTGCGGGAACGGCGGGGCGGCCGCTTTTGGCCGGATGGACGGATCGGGATTCTTGGCGGCGCCGCGATGGGAGGGCGGCGCCTGGAATATGGCCGGCGCCTTTGGCGCTCGGCGAGCCGGCGCGTCAAACGCGCCGGCCAGCTATTGGAACAGCCTAGCGGGGTTGCTGCAGCCTGTCAAGGAAGCCGGCTCAGAGGTTGCTGTCGAGAAACGCCGTCAGTTGCGATTTCGACAACGCGCCGACCTTTTGCGCGTGGACCTGGCCGCCCTTGTACAGGATCACGGTCGGGATGCCGCGGATGCCGAACTTGCCGGGCGTCGCGGGATTGGCGTCGATGTCGAGCTTGGCCACGGTGAGCTTGCCCTCGTAGGCCTTGGCGACCTCGTCCAGCACCGGCGCGAACATCTTGCACGGGCCGCACCATTCGGCCCAGAAATCGACGAGCACCGGGTTTTGCGACTGAAGCACATCCTTTTCGAACGTCGAGTCCGATACGTGCTTGATGAGTTCGCCCATCGAAAGTCCTTTCCGTACGAAGTCGTATGCGGGTTCCGCGCGAGGCGGCGCGACGCCCTTGTCGAGCGGCAGTTTACCGCACGCGGTTTCCGCAGGCCGACCAGGAGATGGGGAACGATCTGCTAAGATTCAAGGCTGCCGAGCAATTGGACGTATCGAGAAGCACGCGCCATGACGTACGTCGTCACCGAAAGTTGCATTCGCTGCAAGTACACCGATTGCGTCGACGTGTGTCCCGTCGACTGTTTCCGTGAGGGGCCGAACTTCCTGGTCATCGACCCGGACGAGTGCATCGACTGCACGCTGTGCGTTGCCGAATGCCCCGTCGAGGCGATCTTCGCCGAGGACGACGTGCCGGACGATCAGCAGCAGTTCAAGGCATTGAACGCCGAGCTCGCGAAGGTCTGGAAGCCGATCATCGAGCGCAAGCCCGCGCCTCCGGACGCCGAGGAATGGAGGAACGTGAAGCACAAGCTCTCCGAGCTCGAGCGGTGAGCGCTGAAAAAGGGGTCGGAGCCGTAATACTTCGCCGGATGCCACGTTCGCGTTGCCCGGTCACGACAACGGCGAAGTATTACGGCTCCGATACCATTTTTTTCAGCGAAGTGTCGCGGCTCCGGCCGTTCTTGCGCGCGTTGACCACGCCACGCGCGCCCCACTAAAATCGAAGGCTTTGTGCCGGCCGCGCATGGTCGGCTCCTTCACACAACGACATTGATTCGCCGATGATCCGATACTGCGCGATTGCGATTGCAGGCCTGGCGTTGAGCGTTTGCACGGCGGCGGCCGCGCAGACGGCGGCGCCCGCACCGAAGGGCGACCCCGCCAAGGGCAAGGAAAAGACCCGGATGTGCGAAGGCTGCCACGGCATCGAGGGCTGGCGCACGGCCTTTCCCGAGGTCTATCGCGTGCCGAAGCTCGGCGGCCAGCACGCCGCGTACCTTGCGCAGGCGCTTCGCGAGTACAAGAGCGGCGATCGCAGCCACCCCTCGATGCGCGCGATCGCGGGGACGCTCACCGACGAGGACATCGTAAACCTCGCCGCCTACTACGCGCAGGGCGGCCCCAACACCCAGACGGCCAGCAAATGATTCAGCGCCTGTTTGCATCCCTTCTCGTCGCGGCGTGCTGCGCGTGGCCCGCGCTCGCGGGTGCCGCCGATCTTGCGGCCGGCCAGGCGAAGGTCAAGGAAGTCTGCCAGGCGTGCCACGGCCTCGACGGCAACAGCCCGACGCCCGATTACCCGAAGCTCGGCGGGCAGTACCGCGACTATCTCGAAAAGGCGCTGCGCGACTACAAGTCGGGTGCCCGCAAGAACCCGATCATGGCGGGCTTCGCGGCGACGCTGTCCGCGAAGGACATCCAGAACGTCGCCGCCTATTTCGCGTCGCAGCCCGCGGTCGTCGTCACCAAGTACTGACCGCGCGACGCGGCGCCGGCGCTCGTCGTCACGGACGGGCGGGCGCTCAGCGCTGCCGCGCGAGGCAGTCGAGGTAGAGGCTGGCGTCCGGCCCCCCGGGGGTGCGCTGCGCCTGCCACATCACTTCCCCCAGGCATTCGACGATCGCATGCAGCGCCGCGTGCGCGTCGCCGCGCGCAACGCGCAGCCGCTCGTATTGGGCCACGATGCCCGGCGGCTGGTCGATCGCGAGCTGCTCGGCCACGGCGAGGTGCAGCGACAGGTGCAGGAACGGATTGGCGTCGCCCTGCTCGGGCCGGTAGTCGCGGTCGAGCGCCGCGTCCGGATCCTCGAGCAGCGCATGGTATTCGGGATGCATCGCCGCGAGCTGCGCCGCCGTCTGTTCGAGCGCGGACAGCGGCTCGCTCGCGCGGTACTTGCGCCATGCGTCGATCATGAAGCGGCGCGCCTCGTCGCGCGTCGGCGCGAACACGCGATCACCCCTTGGCGCGCGCGGCGCCCCGGCGCGCCGGCGCGCCGAGCGTGGCGCCTGGCTTGCGCCCGCGCACCGGCAGCGGCTTCGCCTGCTCGGGCGGCGCCGCGGGCGGCCTGAGCGGCAATGCGCGCGCCGTCGCGCCGGGCAGCGCGCGCGTCTTGGCCGGGTATTCGCAAAGATCCGCGATCACGCATTGCGGGCACTTGGGCGCGCGCGCCACGCACACGTAGCGGCCGTGCAGGACGAGCCAGTGGTGCGCGTTGCGCCGGAATTCTTCCGGCGTGAACTTGACGAGGGCGCGCTCGACCTCCTCCGGATCCTTCCCGACGGCGAGCCGTGTGCGGTTCGCGACGCGAAAGATGTGCGTGTCGACGGCGATGGTCGGCTCGCCGAACGCGACGTTCAGTACGACGTTGGCCGTCTTGCGTCCCACCCCCGGCAGCGTCTCGAGCGCATCGCGCTCGCGTGGCACCTTGCCGCCGTGGCGCTCGACCAGCAGCCGCGACAGGGCGACCAGGTTCTTCGCCTTGGTGTTGAAGAGCCCGATCGAGTTGATGTAGGGAATGAGCCCGTCGACGCCGAGCTTCACGAGCGCGGCCGGCGTGTTCGCCACCGGGAACAGGCGCGTGGTCGCCTTGTTCACGCCCTTGTCGGTCGCCTGCGCCGACAGCACGACCGCGACGAGCAGCTCGAAGGGCGAGCGGTATTCGAGCTCGCTTCGCGGATCGGGGTTCGCGGCGCGCAGCCGCTCGTAGATCTGGCGCCGCTTGCGTGGGTTCATGCGGCGATTCTAATGCCGCGCCGCCGGGACGTCGGCGCCGCGCGCGAGATCGGCGAGATGCGCGATGCGCCCGGGCTCGTTGGCACGCAGCTCGGCGTCGTCCTCGAGAAGCGCGAGCGCCTTCGCCGCCCACGTGCGCGCCGCGACGCGATCGCCGCGCGCGAGCGCGATCTGCGCGAGCTCTTCGAAGACGTAGCCGTCGGGCGCATGCGCGGCGTCGAGCTCGTCGGCGAGCGCGCGCTGCATCGCCTCGGCCTCGTCGAGGCGCCCGAGCGCGCGCAGCCCGCGCGCGACGGTCCAGCGTGCGATGCGCGCGCCCGCGACGTCGTGTGCGGCTTCGCGGGCGGCGAGTGCATCCTGCCAGTACGCGAGCGCCTTCGTGTCGTCGCCGCGCGCGTGCATCGACCATCCGAGGTTGTTCAGGATCGAGGCGCGCCAGCCTCGGGTGCGTGCGTCGTGCGCGCCGGTGGCGGCAGCGAGCGCCTTGAGGTTCCATTCGACCTGCTGGCCGGGCGGCGCCGCGATCGCGAGCATGTGCAGCGTATCGACGCGGTAGTACTCGGCGCCGGGAAGGTCGTCCTGCGCCGACGTTGCGAGCGCCTGCTCGAACCAGCCGTACGCCGCCTTCGGGCGGCCGCTCGAATTGTCGCAGCGGCCGCGCTCGAGGAAATAACGGACGCGAACGCGGGCGGGCTGGCGCGGCAGGCTCGGCTCGATCGTGTCGAGGATGCGGTTCGCCTCCCCGAAGCGGCGCTGCAGCGAGAGCGCGCGCGCGATCTGCGTCGCCGTCTCGACGGCCTCGCGCGACCACGCGCGATGCTGCGTCGCTTCGGCGCGAAAGCGCGCCTCGGATGCCACGGGCTGGTCGAAATCCCACAAGCCGTCGAGCCGCTCCGAGAAGTCGGTGGCCGCGACGCCGGTGGCGTCGGCGAGGGACCATGCGACGGCGCAGAGCGTCGCGAAGGCGAAGCGCAGGAAACGCGACATCACGCAGCAGCGGGGCGGGCCTGCGCGCGATCGTGCGCCTGCAGCGCTTCCGACGCCAGCAGGTGCGAAAGCATGCTGCGAAGCCTCGCGGCGGGAACCGGCTTGTGGAGCAGCGGTACGCCGCTCGCCGCGATCCGCGCGAGCTCTTCGGCGGCGCTTTCACCGGACACCAGAACGGCGGGAATGTCGTCCGCGAACCGTTCGCGCAGCCACGCGATCGCATCGAGACCGTCGCCCTTCGCACCGAGGCGAAAGTCGACGATCATCGCCTCCGGCGCCTCACCAGCGCCGTACGCGCGCACCGCGCTTGCCGGGTCCCCGACCGCGGTCGCATCGCAGCCCCATTGCGCGAGCAGGCGCACGGTTGCCGCGCGCACGTTCGGGTCGTCGTCGATCACGAGAATGCGGCGCCCGGCGAGCACGTCGTGCGGATGCACGCTCGCGCGCGGCGCCTCGGCGGCCTCGGCGTCGCCGGCCGGCACGCGTACGCGAAACACGGACCCGCGGCCCTCGCGCGACGCCACTTCGATCGGATGCCCGAGGAGCTCGCCGAGCCTGCGCACGATGGCGAGCCCGAGGCCCAGGCCCCGCGAGCGATCGCGCTGGGCATTGTCGATCTGGTAGAACTCTTCGAAGATGCGCGGCAGCTCGTGCGGCGGAATGCCGCCGCCGCTGTCCCACACCTCGATCGCATAGGCATCGCCGCGGCGGCGGCAGCCGATCACGACGCCACCGCGGCGCGTGTAGCGCAGCGCGTTGGTGACGAGGTTGCGCAGGATGCGCTCGAGCAGCATCGGATCCGAGCGCACGACGACGTCCCCGCAAACCACGCCGAGCTTGAGGCCGCGCTCGAGCGCTTCGGGCATGCATTCGTCGACGAGCCGGTCGAGGAGGGGCTGGAGCGCGAAGCTGCGCGGCGCGGCGGTAATGGCGCCGGCGTCGAGCTTGGAGACGTCGAGGAGCGCGGAGAACAGCGTCTCGAGCGCGCCGACCGAGGTCGTGATCCGCTGCACGAGCACGCGGCCGTCGGCATCGTGCATGTGCTCGGCGAGGGCCTGCGCGAACATCCCGAGCGCGTGCAGCGGTTGCCGCAGGTCGTGGCTCGCGGCGGCGAGAAAGCTCGACTTGGCGCGGTTCGCGGCCTCGGCCGCGTCCTTCGCGGCGTGCGTCGCCTGCAGCTGCGCGGAGAGCTCCGTGCTCTTCTCCTCCACGCGGCGTTCGAGGTCCACGTTCAGCCGTTCGCTTTCGTTGAGCGCGCGCACGAACCGATCGGTCAGGAGATAGCCGAAGAGCGTGAGGAAGGCGAGCGCGGCGTACGGCACGAGCCAGACCGGGCGGAGCGCCAGCGGATTCTGCGCCACCAGCCAGTCGTGCATCGCGAAGATCGTCGACACGCCGCCGGCGATCAGCAGCAGCGCGCTTTCGAGGTTCCAGCGCCGCACGGCGTATCGCGCGACGGCGAACAGCGCGACGACGACGATCCCGATTCCGCCGAGGCGGATCCACGAGGTGGCGTCGCCCAGCCGGCCGAGTCCGTTTGCGAGGTAGAGCAGCGGCATCGTGGCGGCGGCGTAGACGATCACCAACCGCTCGTAGCCTCGCCAGCGCACGCCGGCGAAGCGAACGCAGAACAGGCAAAGCAGCGTGACGAACAGCAGGTAGATCGTCGTCCAGGCGATCGTCCAGTGCGGCTGTGGAAGCGGGGGCTCGGGCACGAGCGAGACCAGCGTGTGGACGCTCCACAGGATGACGCCCGCGGCGAACAGCACGTAACCCGGATCTCGACGCCGCAGCCACAGCAGAAGGATGAAGATGCCCACCGTCAGCGTCGCGATGCTGATCGCCGCTGGCGCAATCGTGTGCACGAAGAGAACGTTGCGCGCGCGGCGATGCAGTACGCCGGCGTCGCCGGCGAGCACCGGACCGAGCCCCGCGATGTCGGCCGAGCGCGCACGGACATGGAGCGCGATGTAGTTGGTTTCCAGATGCAGCAGGTCGCCCGGAATGTCGATGTAGCGGGATTGCTCGTAGCTGCGGGGCGCGCGTCCGTCGAGCGGGCCGGAGGCGGCGACGAGGATGCCGTTCACGTACGCCTCTGTCGGCACGGTGAGCGCCGTCAGGCATAGCGCCTGCGGTCCGGTGGGCAACTCGGCGAGATTCCAGCGGATGGTGTACCAGCCGTCACCCGTGGCGCCGCGATCGGTGACGCTCCATGCGTGCGGCAGCCGCACCTCGTGCTGCGAGCGGTCGCCGAACCGGCCGTCGTAATCGCCGATCGCGAACGCGGCGCGGTCGAATGTCACGGCCTGCGCGTCGCCCGGCGCAGCATGCCCCGCCGACGCGATCGATAACGCGAGCAGGACGAAGATCGCGCGCGCCGCGCGCGCCAGCGCGCATCGCGCGCCGCGAGGTGGGCCACGCCGCGCGTTCATGCGCGCCCCGCCGCGCGCGTGACCAGCGCCGCGAGCGTCGCGCCGTCGTGCGGCGTCCCGCGCGCGAAGCGCACGATGTCGTCGATCGCCTCCGGGTCCCACCACGGGTCGCAGTTCCGGTACCCGCCCGCGTCGGCGAGCGCGAGCGCCGCGCCGAGGTCGGCGTGCGCCTCCGCACGTCGCCTCTCGCGAATGCCGAGCCATGCGCGCGACATCAGCACGGAAAAGCGCAGGAAGGCCCAATAATGGCTCGCGGTGCGGCCCAGGACGACGCCGAGCGTCGTTCGCGCGCGACGGTGTTGGCCGCGCGCGACTTCGACGTGCGCGGAACCCAGGAGCCACAGCGTCGTGAAATAGGCGGGCACGCTCGCCGCGTCGATGGCCAGGCACGCATCGAGGCGTTCGCGCGCGCCGGCATTGTCGCTGCCGAGGCGCGCACGCGCGCCGGCGAGGAACTGGCTGTGCGCGACGTCTTGCACGCGCCGCGTGTCGAGCGTTCGCGCCATGCCGTCGAGGTACGTGTCGGCCGCGGCCAGATCGCCTTCGGAGAGCGACGCGCTCGTGCCCTGCTCGAAGGCCGAATACCCGCCGCCGTTGGCGAGCGACTCCGCCACGGCGCGCCGCGCACGCGCGTGCTCGCCCGAGAGCCACGCCTCGAGCGCCTCGGCTTCGAGCCACGCGCAACGCAGCTCGCGGCTCGCGGCGGCACCATGCCGGCGCGCCTGCAGGACGATCTCGCGCGCCTGCGCGAAATGGCCGGCGCGCACCGCGTACTCGAACGCGAAGTTGGCGGCACGCGTGACGTCGTCGACGCGGCCGCCCTGCGTGCGGACGAAGGCGAGCGCGCGCGCGTGCCACAGCGGCAATGCCGGGTGGGTCGGCCGGCGGCTGAGCACCGCCAGGCCGGCCTGGAAGAGGAAGGGATCGAGATTGTCGCAGGCGTCGGCCGCATGCGCGAGGTGCCCGTCCAGCGCGTCGATCCAGCCGTCCATCGCCGGCGGTGCGCCGAAGTCGCGATGGAAGCGCTCCAGCGTGTCGGCCGCGCATGCGAGTGCGCCGCGTGCGTCGCCGCTTTCGACCAGTCGTCGATGCGACGCCAGCGCGCGCAAATGCCAATCGTTCGTGTCGTCGCTCGCCATGCGCTGTCGCTCTCCCTCGCTCGACCGCGCCCAGGCCGGCTGCCACGCTGCTTGGGCCATTCTGCCTATAATGCGGCCGTCGTTCAAACGACGTTCGGCCGCTCGTCAGCCATGCAACCCTCCACGCCCGCCGCTCCGCTTTGCATCCTGATTGCGGACGACCACCCCCTGATGCGCGCCGCGCTCACGAGCGCGCTCGCCGGCCTCGGGCCCGACGTGCAGTTCGTCGAGGCTGCGAATCATGCCGAAACGCTCGCGCGGCTCGACGCGGCGCCCGCGCCCGATCTGCTGCTGCTCGACCTGCGCATGCCGGGTTCAAGGGGCCTCGATGGCGTGCGGGAAGTGCGTGCGCGCGCGCCGCACGTGCCGCTCGCCGTCGTCTCGGCCGAGCAGGACGCCGCGGCCATTCGTGCGCTGCTTGCAATGGGCGTGTCCGGCTTCATCCCCAAGACCGATTCGCCGGCGGTGATCGCAAGCGCCGTGCGGCTGATCCTCGCCGGGGGCGTGTACGTGCCGCCGCAACTGGTCGCCGCCGCGCAGGCGCCGGCGAGCGGCAACGGCGAGGCGCCGTCGGGCCTGACCGCACGGCAGATGGACGTGCTGCGGCTGCTCGCGCGCGGCTGGTCGAACAAGGCGATCGCGCGCGAGCTCGGCGTGAGCGAGGGAACGGTGAAGGTGCATCTGCTCGCCGTGTTCCGGGCGCTCGACGTGCGGAATCGGACGGCGGCGGTGCTGGAAGCGCAACGCTTCCTCGGCTAAGGGATCGGAAGAGAAAAACCCCGGCGGGCCGAATGGTGCCGGCGCCGGGGCGGAGGAATGGCGGGACGCGCGCCGGCGCGGCAATGACGCCGCGGCGGCCGCGTCGCTCAGAATTGGGCGACCGGTGCCTCGGGCGCGATGTAACCCCGACCGCGGAACACGCTTTCGGCCGAGGGCACGCCGGTATCCTTGGCGGACGCCGTACCGGCAGCCGCGACGGGCGTGTCCGTCGCGGCGAATGCCGCAGGCAGCGCCAAGTTGCTGACGTCGCGGCGGTCGTGCCACCAGACGAGGCTGGCGAGCCCCAGCACGCACAAGGCGGCGCCGACGCTCAAGCGCGCGCGCAGCTTGCCGCGCTCCTCGAACCTTCCTTCGTGCAATGTCGTCATGTCGCTCTCCCGGTCTGCCGACGCGTCCTAAGCGACGCGTCGATGGGGATTGTCGCGACGTGATGCCCGCCGGGGGAATTCCTCGTTCGCGCTAAACGCGCTGCTGCGGACGGCCGAGCAGCGACTCGCCGAATGGCCGCCATTCACCGTATGGCCTAGGCCATTCGTGCCGTCGGGGTGGTTGGCTCATGCAGCCGGCCGACCGCGTCCGGTACCAATGGGGAATGGCCCGCCGGCGTCGGCGGCTCGAGAATCGACCGGCGTGCACGATGCACGGCATCGAGGAGAGCACGATGTCGGTACGGGAGATCGCCGAGCTGCGCGACGAATCGATTCGGAAGAACCGGTCACTGCTTACGTCCGGGGAGGCGTTCACGTGCGCCTGCTGGGGCCTGCTGCTCGTCGTCTGCGTAATGCAGGAGACGTTCGAGACGCTGTTCGCCTGAAAGGCGCGGCACGTCAGCGTGCCGGCAGCCCTTGCCGGCGCGCACGGGCACGCGCGAGCGCGGCGTCGATCGCCGCCCTGCGGCGGGTGGCGTCGGCGTCGCGCTCCCCGGCGGCTTTCCCCTGCGCCAGCCGCGTTTCGCGCCGCGCGTGCCGCTCGCGTGCGGCGGCCGCGTCGGCGGCGCTCCACGCGCGTCCCGCCGGAACCATCTCGATGCAATCGACCGGGCAGGGCGCAAGGCACAGCTCGCAGCCGCTGCACAGCGACGCAAGCACGCCGTGCATGCGCTTTTGCGCGCCGATGATGGCGTCGACGGGACACGCCTGGATACACAGCGTGCAGCCGATGCAGTGCGCCTCGTCGATGCACGCGAGGTGCAACGGCTTCGCGACGCCGCGCGTCGTGTCGAGCGGCGGCGCTCTGCGCCCGAGCAGGTCCGCGAGGGCGTCGAGCGCCGCCTGCCCGCCCGGCGGGCAGCGGTCGATGTCGGCCGCGCCCGTGGCGATCGCCTCGGCATACGGCCGGCATCCGGCATAGCCGCATCGGCGGCATTGCGTCTGCGGGAGGCATGCGTCGATGTGTTCGACGAGGACGGAAGCGTTCGCCATGCGGTGCTATTTTACGTTCGATGGCCGCCCCGCATGCCGATCACGCGACGCTGCACGCGCACGACGGCGACGCGCACGATCACCATTTCCCGAGCGACGCGACGGCGCTGCGTGCGCTCGCGTTCGCGCTCGCGCTGACCGGCCTTTATGCCATCGTCGAGGCGGTTGGCGGCTGGCTCGCCGGCTCGCTCGCGCTTCTCTCCGACGCCGGCCACATGGCGACCGACGCCGCCGCGCTCGGGCTCGCGCTGTTCGCGCAGTGGGTGGCGCGCCGCCCGCCGTCGCCGCGCGCATCGTACGGCTACGCGCGCGCCGAAGTGCTCGCGGCGTTCGTCAATGCGCTCGCGCTGCTCTTGCTCGTGGCGTTCATCGTCATCGAGGCGATCCGGCGCATGGCGCACCCGGCGCCCGTCGCCGGCGCAACGGTGCTCGTCATCGCGAGCGTCGGCCTCGCGATCAATCTCGCCACCGCGTGGGTGCTGTCGCGCGCGTCGGCGTCCGTCGGCGCGCACAGCGCACTGCTGCACGTGCTCTCGGACGCGCTCGGCTCGGTGGCGGCGATCGTCGCCGGCGCCGTCATCCTGACGACCGGCTGGACGCCGATCGATCCGCTGCTCTCGCTCTTTACCGCGGCGCTGATCCTGCGCGCCACGTGGCGCCTGCTCGCGCAGACGACCGGCGTCCTGATGGAGGGCGTGCCGTCGCACCTCGACTACCGCGAGATCGGCCAGGCGCTGACCGAGATCGACGGCGTCACCGGCGTGCACGACCTGCACGTCTGGCAGATGAGCTCGCGTCATGCCGCGCTGTCGGCGCACGTGACGCTCGAGGACGGCCGGCACTGGCTCACGGTGCTCGACGCCGCACGGCGCATGCTGGCGACGCGCTTCCACATCGACCACGTGACGTTGCAGCCGTCTTGGCCGGTGCACCGGGACTACGGCGAACGCCGCATCATTCCGATCGTCCCGAGCGACGATCGATAGCCTGGAGGTCAGATCCACTTCGCGCGGCGGAAGCGCACGAAGAGGATTGCGTCGATCGCAGCCATGCAGAAGATCGCGAGGGGGTAGCCGACGGACCAGTCGAGCTCCGGCATGTGCCGGAAGTTCATGCCGTAGATGCCGGCGATCAGCGTGGGCACCGTGATGAGCGCGCCGTACGCGGCGAGCCGCTTGGTCACCTCGTTGTCCGATATGCCGATCAGCGCCAGATTCACCTGGATCGCCGTCGTCAGCATTTCGCGGATGCTCTCGATCGTGCCGTTGATGCGCGCGAGGTGGTCGTAGACGTCGCGGAAGTACTCCTGGGTACCCTGGCACATCGGCGGCACGCGGCCGCCGAAGAGCTTGCCGACGGCTTCCATGAGCGGTGCGACGGCGTGCTTGAGCGCCATGAGCTCGCGCTTCAGCGCGTAGAGCTCCTCGATCTTGCTGCGCGTCGACGTCCCCGCGAAGAGCTGCTCCTCGGCGTCCTCGAGGCGGGTCTCGAGCGCGTCGAGCACCGGGAAGTAGCGGTCGACGACGTTGTCGATGAGCGCGTAGAACACGAATCCCGCGCCGTGCCGCAGGAGCTCCGGCTCGCGCTCGGTGCGCGCGCGCACGCTCGCGAAGCCGATCTGGGTGCGATGGCGCACGGTGAGCACGTAGTTCGGGCCGACGAAGATGTCGACCTCGCCGATGTTGAGCTCCTCGCGCCCGCTGTCGTCCTTGACCATCTCCGCCGGATGCAGCACGGCGAAGAGCGAATCGCCGTACTCCTCGATCTTCGGCCGCTGGTGGCCCTTGCGCGCGTCCTCGACGGCGAGCTCGTGCAGCCCGAACTCGCTCCCCATCTCTTCGAGCTCCTCCATCGTCGGCTCGAACAGCGCGACCCAGACGAAGCAGTCCGGCCGGTGCACGTACTCGCTGATGTCCGTGACCGGGATGTCCGCGATCTTGCGGCCCTGTTCGTAGGCGACGCAGCTTATGAGCATGGTGGAAGGCTTTCGGCGACGGCCGACATCTTAGTCGACGCGCGGAGCGGGGCGAAAGCGGGAAGCGACCCGGGCCCGGCGGCCGTGCGCGCCCGCAGGGTAAGATCACCGCAGGGGAGGAACCGTCCCGCCGCGATCCGGCCGTGGACACCGGCGTTCATGATCATCCCGTCGCTGCTCGATACCGATCTCTACAAGTTCACGATGATGCAGGTCGTCCTGCATCATTTCCCGGCCGCGCAGGTCGAGTACCGCTTCAAGTGCCGCAACAGCGGCGTCGACCTCCAGCCCTTCATCGGGGAGATCCGCCGCGAGATCGCCGGCCTGTGCCGCCTGCGCTTCACGCGCCGCGAGCTCGATTACCTGCGGAGCTGGCGCTTCCTGAAGAGCGATTACGTCGATCTCCTCGGGCTCTTCCAGCTCGACGAGCGCTTCATCCACGTGAGCGCGCTCCCGGGCAGCGCGACGGACATCGACATCACGATCAAGGGGCCGTGGCTGCATACGATCCTCTTCGAAGTGCCGGTGCTCGCGATCGTTTCGGAGATCTACAACCGCAACGCGCACCCCCACCCCGACCTCGCCGAGGGCCGGCGGCGGCTTGCGGCCAAGATCGAGCAGTTGAACGCGGTCCCCGACCCGGACTTCAGGATCGCCGACTACGGCACGCGCCGGCGCTTCTCGCGCGCATGGCAGGAAGAGGTGATCGTCACGCTGCGCGACGGCATCCGCGCCAAGTTCGTCGGCACGAGCAACGTGCTCTTAGCGCTCGAGCACAATCTGACCCCGCTCGGCACGATGGCGCACGAGTATCTGCAGGCATGTCAGGCGGTCGGCCCGCGGTTGCGCGACTCGCAGGTGTTCGCGTTCAACACGTGGGCGCGCGAATATCGCGGCGACCTCGGCATTGCGCTGTCGGACGTTTTCGGGATGGACGCGTTCCTGCGCGACTTCGACCTCTTTTTCTGCAAGCTCTTCGACGGCGTGCGTCACGACTCGGGCGACCCGTTCGAGTGGGGCGAGAAGCTGATCGCCCACTACCAGCGGATGCGCATCGACCCGCGCACGAAGGCGATGGTGTTCTCGGACGCGCTCAACGTCCCGCTCGCGCGGCGGCTCTTCGAGTACTTCCGCGGGCGCAGCCAGACGGCGTTCGGCATCGGCACGAACCTCACGAACGATCTCGGTTACGAGCCGCTCGCCATCGTCATCAAGATGACGCGCTGCAACGGCCAGCCGGTCGCGAAGATCAGCGACGAGCCGTCGAAGACGATGGACTACGACCCGTCGTACGTGGCCTACGTGCGCGAGGTGTTCGAGGTGCCGGCGGCGAACGCGAAGGCCGCGCCCGAGGAAACCTGAGGCGTCCGCCGCCGGCCTACCGCCGGTAGTACGCGCCGTCGATCACCAGTCCGCCGCGCGTCGGCTCGACCTTGCGCACGAGCGTGCCGAGCGTGAGCGTCGTGCCGGCGAACGTGCCGTACGTCGGCGCAGCGCCGGGCGTGCGCACCTCGACATTCCCGTCGGGCTGGATCGTGATCGTCTCCTCCTGGCCGTTCGCGCCGTTCCGGCCGTGGAAGGTACCGATCGCCCACTCGCCGACGTGCTCGTTGCGGTAAGGCCGCGAAGGACCGTACCAGGAGTTCCACGAATCGCGCGGTGGCGGCTGCCAGCCGCGCTGCTGCTCCCTATCGCCGACGAATCCTCCATACCCGACGACACCGCCGTCGGCGGCGGCATTCGCACCGCAGGCAAGCAGAGCCGCGGCAAGCAGGCAGGGGCTCAGGCAATGCGGGCGTCGCATGCAGTTCTCCTTTCTCAGGATTCGAGCCCGGCGCCGCGCATTGGTTTCCCTGTGCGCGCGGCCAATGCTCGCTCGTAGGCGCGGAGCGTGCGCGCGCCGAAGCACGCGAACACCACGCGCGTAAGGCGCGGCGTCGAAGGCACGGCGCCGGTCACCTCGCGCACGGCGACCTCGGCGGCGAGTTCCGGTGGATAGCCATACACGCCGCAGCTTATCGCGGGAAACGCAATGGATGCGATCTCGAGGTCGCGGGCGAGGGCGAGGCTGTTGCGGTAGCACGCGGCGAGAAGCGCAGGCTCTCCACGCTCGCCGCCGTGCCAGACCGGGCCGACCGTGTGGATGACGTAACGCGCCGGCAGCCGATAGCCGCGTGTGAGGCGCGCCTCGCCGGTCGGGCAGCCACCGAGCGTACGGCACTCCTCGAGCAATTGCGGGCCGGCGGCACGGTGGATCGCGCCGTCCACCCCGCCGCCTCCGAGGAGCGAGCTGTTGGCGGCATTGACGATCGCCTCGACGGCGAGCGACGTGATGTCGACCTCGCGTGCCTCGAGCAAAGTCTCGCCTTCGACCGGCATGGGGTGTGCGCCGCGCGCTCGCGGCCCGATTCCTGCATGTTGCTTGCGACAGTGTAAAGTGACCGCATGGCAACGCCAATTCCCGACGAGCAGCTCGCGGCCGGCCCCGCCGCGGCGACCCATGGGCCGCGCGCGATGGTCGCCGACCGGCGGCTGCGCCTCGACGACATCGTGAAGCTCATGGTCGCCGATGGCCTGATCGCGCCGGCCGACGCCGAGCGCCTCGCGGGCTCGCGCACGCAGCGCTTCGAGCACCCGCTCGAGCTCGTCGCCGACCAGAAGCTCAAGGCGCGCAAGCCGCCGCACAAGGCGCTCGTCCTCGAGACGCTCGTCGAGTGGCTCGCCGGGAAGCTCGGCGTCCCGTACCAGCACATCGATCCGCTGGCGATCGACCTCGGCGCGGTCACCGCGACGATGTCGAACGCCTACGCCGAGCGCTATCGAATCCTGCCCGTCGCCGTCGACCGTCATACGCTGACCGTCGCGACCGGCGAGCCGTTCGTGCGCGCGTGGGCGGACGAGCTGTCACGCATCCTGAATCTCGAAATCCGGCTGGTCTTCGCGAATCCGGTCGACATCCGCCGTTACATCGGCGAGTTCTTCAACCTCGCGCGCTCGATGAAGCGCGCGCAGGAAAGCGCGCGCGGCGACTTCGCGCTCGCACGCAACTTCGAGCAGCTGGTCGAGCTCGGCCGGCACGGGCATCTCGACGCCAACGATCAGCACGTCGTCCACATCGTCGACTGGCTGTGGCAATACGCGTTCGACCAACGCGCCTCGGACATCCACGTCGAGCCGCGGCGCGACGTCGGGCAGGTGCGCTTCCGCATCGACGGCGTGCTGCACCAGGTGTATGCGATTCCGACGTCCGTGCTCACGGCCGTCACGTCGCGCGTCAAGCTGCTCGCACGGATGGAGATCGTCGAGAAGCGCCGGCCGCAGGACGGCCGCATCAAGACCGTCACGCCCGACGGGCAGGAGATCGAGCTGCGCATCTCGACGATGCCGACGGCGTTCGGCGAAAAGATCGTCATGCGCATCTTCAGCCCCGAAGTGCTGGTGCGCGATTTCCAGGACTTGGGCTTCACCTCCGACGACCGCATCCGCTGGGAGGCGATGACGGGCGAGCCGCACGGCATCATCCTCGTCACCGGGCCGACGGGCTCGGGGAAGACGACGACGCTCTACTCGACCCTGAAGGGCCTGGCGACGCCCGAGGTCAACGTCTGCACGATCGAGGACCCGATCGAGATGATCGAGCCCGCGTTCAACCAGATGCAGGTGCAGCCGGCGATCGGCGTCGATTTCGCCTCCGGCGTGCGCACGCTGCTGCGACAGGATCCCGACATCATCATGGTGGGCGAGATCCGCGACCGCGACACGGGCGACATGGCGGTGCAGGCGGCGCTGACGGGTCACCTCGTGCTGTCGACGCTGCATACCAACGACGCGCCGAGCGCAGTCACGCGGCTGCTCGATCTAGGCATTCCTGCCTACCTCATCAACTCGACGTTGCTCGGCATCATGGCGCAGCGGCTGGTGCGCACGCTCTGCCCGCATTGTCGCGAGCCCGCCGAGCCGCCCGACGATTCGACGTGGGCGGCGATCACGTCACCGTGGCGGGGCGAAAAGCCGGCACGGACGATGGCGGCGCGCGGCTGCCTCGAGTGCCGCATGACGGGCTATCTCGGCCGCATCGGCATCTACGAGATCATGCTGATGACGCCCGCGCTGCGCCGCCTCATGCACCAGGACGCCGACGACCGGGCGATCCGCGAGCAGGCGTTTCGCGACGGCATGAAGCCGCTCCGCGTTTCGGGCGCGATGAAGGTCGCCGCGGGGATCACGACGGCCGACGAAGTCATCAAGGTCGCGCCCATTTCCTGACCGCCGGGTGCGACGGGCGCGGAGACGACGTCGGTCGCGCAGGGCGGATCGCGGCGCGCGGCCGCGACCGCTCGAACGAGGGCGTGCCTTCGATCAGCCGGTCTTGCGGGAAGCGGCGGGCTTCGCCGCGTCGGCGGCTTTCGGGACCGTGGGCGTATCCCGCGCAGCCGCGGGGGCGCGCTTCGGCCTGGGCAGCATGCCCCGGTCGCGCAGGACGTCGCGCGCCATGGTCTGCCGCTGCGTGTCGGACAACGTCGGAAACGACCGCTTGAGCCGCATGTCGGTGTCCTCGAACGTGCGGAAGGCCTCGGCCTCGGCGGGCGTGAGCCGGGCGTTCGGCGGCAGCCCCAGCTTCCTGCGGATCTCGCGCCGCTTGGCGTTGCCGACCAGCCGGGCAAGCACCGCGATCAGGAGAAGCACGACCGCGACGAAGCCGAGCACGACGAGATACAGTTCCACCACCTTCTCCTCTCACAGTTGGACACTGCGTGCGTTTGCGGCGCGTGCAAGGGTCGTGCCATTCGCCGCCCGCCGCCAGAGGGACGAGGGCGCTGCCCCAAGCGTCGCCGGGGGCACGCCCGGGCAGGGCATGTCGGCGTGTACAACCGGCCTACATCGATTCGAGCGTTCGGACGATGGCGCCGGCGGCGCCAGGCCGCGATGATGGCCCCATGCGCCATCCCCGTGGGAGGTCCGCATGGAACACGTCCTGATCACCGGCATTCCGGCACGCATCGCCCTTCGCCGCTGGGAAGAGGATCCGCTCGACGCGATGCGCGGCATCATTCACGCGAGCCTCATCTCGCTCATGTTCTTCTGGCTGCCGCTCGCCATCGCGTGGCGTTGGTAGCGGGGAGAGGCGATGGCGCCGGGGCCGCGTGCCAGGCGCTTTCGCGTTGGTCGCGCTCCCTAGCACCACGCGGCTCGCGATACGACCGGGCCCACGCTACCCTATCGCGCGCCGCACGGGCGCTCCAGGCTCCCGCGGCCGGGGTGGAACGATGACGACGAAGCTCGGCGGCCCACTGAAGCGAGAAATCGAGATAGCGGGCGCGCTATACACGGTAACGATCGCGCCCGAGGGAATGACGCTGGTGTTGAAGGGGAAGCGCAAAGGCTTCGCGCTCAACTGGAATGCGCTGATCAGCGGGGATGCCGCGATCGCCACCGCTCTGAACGCGTCCCTGACCGCCCCTCTGGTTCCGAAAAGAAGTGAGCCGAAGGCGCAGGTGCCGGCGACGCGCAAGGGAAGCACGCAGCGGCGTGCGGAGAAGGGGAGGTCGAGGCGACCAGGCGGCCGCTAACGGAGCAACGGGAGAATCTCGCGCGCGAAGAAGCGCATTCCCTCGAGCGGGGGAATCGGCTGGATCACGAGGTGGACCACTCCCGCGCTCGCCCATGCACGAATGCGCTCGACGCAGCGCTCGACCGATCCCCACAGGTTCTCGGCCAGCACGTCCTCGGGGGTGGGGGGCACGGCGAAGCGGTGCCGGCGCTCGTCGGCATAGCGCACGCTCCACCGCGCAACGTCTTCGTCGTCGAGACCCGCGAGGCAAACGGTCGAGGCCGCGAGCGGCATTGGCCGGCCGGCGCGGCGCCGCGCGATGTCCTGTGCATAGGCGGCGATGGTCTCGGGCGCCTTGGAGTAGAACAGCCACACGTCGCCGAGCTCCGCGGCGAGGTCGCGAATCGCCTGCGAGTCGCCCGGCACCCAGATGGGGATGTGCGGTTTCTGGACGGGCTTCGGCGCGAGGTGCGCGCCGCGCAGCCTGTAGAAGCGTCCCTCGAAGTCGACCTCGTCCTGGGTCCACAGCGCCTTGGCGATGAGCAGCGCCTCGCGCAGCCGGGCGACGCGCTCGTCGTGATCCTCCCAGGGCAGCCCGTAGCTCTCGCTCTCGCGCCGGAACCATGCCGATCCGAGCGAGTAGATCAGCCGCCCGCCGAACATCACGTCGAACGTCGCGGCCATCTTGGCCATCACCGCGGGGTGACGCAACGAGTTGTTGAAGGTGTGCCCCGCGAATGAAACGCGCCGTGTCAAGGCGCCGAGCGCCGACAGCACCGTCCAGTTCTCGAGCATCGGCACCTTGATGTCCATGTGCGCGTTGACCACGTGATCGGGCAGCCAAACGCTGTCGAAGCCAAGCGCCTCGGCCTCCTCGGCCATGCGTCGCGCGAGCTCCCAGCCTTGCCCGTGCGCGCCCATTTCCCCTTGTACGGCCAGTCGCACGCCGAACTTCATGTCGTCGCCCTTCGCACGTGGTCGCCTTTCCTTGCGCGACCGTGCTGCCCGAGGACCGATGCGTCACACGGGCAATCGATGATGTGCATGTTGGCCCTTCCGGTGGCCGGATGCCATCACGGCATTGATGGCCGAAGGATGGGCGCACGCGGCGGTAACGTGCCGCGCGCTTAGGGCAGGGTCGCCGCGAGCCCGACGCGGGGACACTGCTTCACTTCAGCGCATGCGCCGCGATGGAAGTGGCCCGGGCCCCGGGACCGGCGGCGATCAAAGCTGTCGTCGCGACGCGAGGCTCCTAGCCTGCGAAATTGCGCGGGCAGCGATCCGAGCAGCGGCGGCGAATTGCTCTGCCGTGGCCTGCCGTTCCACCGCCTCCAGGCGTTCGATGATCATGATGCTGATCAGGTGCCGGCGCGCCCGGTCGGACAGCTTGGCCCACATGCCTGGGGCAATCAAACGTCGTTTGTTGTTCACTTCATCGTGTCCGCTAGGGGACATGCACGAGCACCAGAATCAGAATCGCCACCAGCAGCGTGACTCGGTACTCGAAGCGGGGCAGCTCATTCATGTCCGCCTCGCAGCAGCACCGACCATGCCATCGGCCTTAACTCATTGATATGCGGAAGTTAACCGTTGTCGCAATCTCGCGGTTGTAAGAAACGGCGACGCGCGCGGCCGGGTGCGGTCGCACGCCCTGGCCTCGCTTCTGCGGCGACGCGAGGACTTGCCTCGCCAAAAACAAAGCCTCGGGACCGTGGCCCCCGCCACGATAGCGGCACGGCGTACCATTGGGCCGGAACGCCGGTGCTGGCCTCGACGGTCTTCAACTGTCGCGAGCGTAGCGTGGCGACCCCTCTCGCCAACCTGCAAATCGCTGGAATTGGAGTCTTTGATGGGACATAGGAGATTGCTTCTCGCTCTCGTGCATTTGCTGCTCGGTTTCTGGTCGGTGGTGGCTTGCGCCGCCGGGCCCGAATGCGGGGGTGGCGTAGCGCCGCAGATTTCATTCATACAGTTTCAGTCCCCCAACATCGCCACGAACCCTGTGTCGCTGCTGACG
>JBLMWW010000145.1:0-29342 GCA_050257435.1 Rudaea sp. | reverse complement strand
CCCCATCGAACGCATCTCACCGACGCCTCCGCATCGCGCGGGCGGCCGCGCCGCCGATGCGCTGCGCCCGCTTCGCATCACGCGCCACTACACCACGCACGCCGAAGGCTCGGTGCTGATCGAGGCAGGGCAGACGCGCGTCGTCTGCACGGCGAGCGTCGAGGAGGGCGTCCCGCTCTTCCTCAAGGGCAAGGGACAGGGCTGGCTTACCGCCGAATACGGCATGCTGCCGCGCGCGACGAACACGCGCACGCGCCGCGAAGCCGCGGAGGGCAAGCAATCGGGGCGCACGCAGGAGATCCAGCGCCTGATCGGGCGGTCGCTTCGCGCCGTGCTCGATCTCACGACGATCGGGGAGCGGACGATCCGGATCGACTGCGACGTATTGCAGGCCGACGGCGGCACGCGCTGCGCGTCGATCACCGGCGCCTACGTCGCGCTCGCCGACGCGATCGCCTGGTGCCATGCGCGCCGCGGCCTGACCGGGGAGGCGTTGCGCGACCGCGTCGCGGCCGTCTCGGTGGGAATCGTGGACGGCGTCGGGCTGCTCGACCTCGACTACGCCGAGGATTCGTCCTGCGACACCGACATGAACGTCGTGATGACGGGCGCCGGCGGCTTCGTCGAAGTGCAGGCCACCGCCGAGCGCGAGCCGTTCTCGCGGCCGCAGTTCGACGCGCTCCTGACGCTCGCCGCGCGCGGGATCGGCGAACTGCACGCCGTGCAGCAGGCGGCGCTCGCATCGTGATCGAGCGCCTGGTTCTGGCATCGGGCAATCCCGGGAAGCTGCGCGAATTCCGCCGCCTGCTCGAGCCGCTCGGCATCACCGTGGTTGCGCAAGCGGAACTCGGCATCGGCGAAGCCGACGAACCGCACGTGACCTTCATCGAGAACGCCCTCGCCAAGGCGCGCCATGCGAGCGAGCATAGCGGCCTGCCGGCACTCGCCGACGACTCCGGCATCTGCGTCGATGCCCTCGGCGGCGCGCCGGGCGTCCAGAGCGCGCGCTACGCCGGCGAGCCGAAGTCGGACGCGCGCAACAACGCGGCACTGGTCGCCGCACTCCAGGGCATCGCCGACCGCCGTGCGCACTACTACTGCGTGCTCGTCCTGCTGCGCCATGCGAGCGATCCGCAGCCGATCATCGCCGATGGCGCTTGGCATGGGACGGTGGTCGACGCGCCGCGCGGCAGCGGCGGCTTCGGCTACGACCCGCACTTCCGGGACGAGACGACGGGCCTGACCGGTGCGGAACTGCCGCTCGCGCGCAAGAACGCGCTGTCGCATCGCGGCAAGGCCATGCGGCGCCTCATCGCGCGCATCGAGGAGGAAGCCGCGCATACAGGGACGATGCGCGCGAAGGCCTCGTCGTGATCGTGAACGCCGCACCGCGCGCAGCCGTCGACGCCGCGTCGCTCACGGGTCCGCGCTTTGCCGCGCTGCCGCCGCTCGCGCTTTACGTGCACGTGCCGTGGTGCATCCGCAAGTGCCCGTACTGCGACTTCAATTCGCATGCGGCGCCCGACGCGCTGCCCGAAGACGCATACGTCGATGCGCTGATCGCCGATCTCGAGGGGGCTTTGCCGGGGATCTGGGGTCGCCCCGTCGGCAGCGTGTTCATCGGCGGCGGCACGCCGAGCCTTTTCTCGGCGGCGTCGATCGATCGCCTGCTCTCCGCCGTGCGCGCCCGCGTCCCGCTTTCGCCCGGCGCCGAGATCACGCTCGAAGCGAACCCGGGAACGTTCGAGCGCGCGAAGTTCGCCGGGTTCTTCGCGGCCGGCGTCAATCGCCTGTCGCTCGGCGTGCAAAGCTTCGACGATCGCTTCCTGCGCGCGCTCGGCCGCGTGCACGACGCGGACGAGGCGAGGCGCGCCGTCGAGGCCGCGTCGATGATCTTCGGCAACGTCAACCTCGACCTCATGTTCGCGCTGCCCGGGCAATCCCCCGAGGATGCGCGGCGCGACGTTGCCGCCGCCGTCGCATTCGCGCCGCCGCACCTGTCGTTCTACCAATTGACGCTCGAGGCGAACACGCTTTTCTACCAGCATCCGCCGGTGCTGCCCGACGACGAAACCGCCGCGGACATCGAGGACGGCGTGCTCCGCGTGCTGGCCGACGCAGGGTACGCGCATTACGAGACGTCGGCGCACGCCAGGCCGGGTTACGCGTGCCGCCACAACGTCAACTACTGGCGCTTCGGCGATTACCTCGGGATCGGCGCCGGCGCGCATTCGAAGCTTTCGTTTCCCGATCGCGTCGTGCGCGAGTCGCGCTACAAGCAGCCCAGGCAATACCTCGCGCACGCACCACGCGGCGAAGCGGTGCAACAGTCGTCGGAGGTCCCGCGGCGCGACTTGCCGTTCGAGTTCATGCTGAACGCGCTGCGCCTCACCGAGGGGGTGCCGGCGTCCCTCTTTGCCGAGCGCACGGGCCTGCCGCTCTTGGTCGCCGCCAAGCCGATCGACGAAGCCACGCGCAAGGGGCTGCTCGCAGCCGATCCGACGCGGCTCCAACCGACACCGCTCGGACGCCGCTTCCTGAACGATCTCCAGCAGCTGTTCCTGCCGTGAAGCGCGCGAAACGCCACGTCGTGCCGAGGCCGCGCAACCCGGTGGCGCGCTCGCCGCTGCTCGGCAAGGGCGGCGCGCATGGCAAGACGACGCGCGCGAAGCGGCGACAGGCGAGAGTCGACCTGCAAAAGCTCGTCCGCGAGCCGGGTACGTTGAACGACCCATGACGCTGTCCCGCCGCGACCTCGAGGAAGGTCGCATGCGCGCGGTGTACGTCGAGGCGCTGGCGGAAGGCCACGCGCTCACCGACGAGCAGCTCTCCGCGTCGCTCACCGCGACGCTCGCCACGAAGCCCGGCGGCGCAGGCTGGTGGGTGTTCGCGTATGGCTCGCTCCTGTGGAATCCGTTGTTTCCTTTCGCCGAGGCGCGGCGTGCGTCGGTGCGCGGCCTGCACCGGCGCTTTTGCCTGTGGTCGCTCGCCTCACGGGGGCGGCCCGATGCGCCGGGCCTCGTGCTCGGACTCGATCGCGGCGGCTCGTGCCGCGGCGTCGTCTACCGGCTGCCGGCGCCGCTCGCGATCGACGAGCTGCATCTGCTGTGGCGGCGCGAGATGGTGACGGGAGCGTATGCGCCACGGTGGCTGCGCATCGACAGCGATGGCCGGTCGCTCGTCGCGCTGGGCTTCGTCGTGCGGCGCGGCCACGGCCAGTACGCCGGGCATTTGACGATCGACGCGCAGGCCGACGTGATCGCGCGCGCCTGCGGCGCGTTCGGGTCGTCGGCCGACTATCTCGAGCGCACGCGCGTCGCGCTCGCGACGCACGGCGTCGTCGACCTCTATCTGGAGCGCCTCGCGGCGCGCGTCGCGGAAAAGGGGTGCGCGGCGGTGACCGAAATCACAGCGCCACGTGCCGCCCGCCGTCCACGTTGATCGTCTCGCCGGTGATGTAAGGCGCGTCGGCGAGAAGGAAATGCACGGCCTTCGCGACGTCGTCGGGCGTGCCTTCGCGCCGCAGCGGCGTGTGCGAGATGATGCGCTGGCGCGAGAGCTCGTCGAAGACTTCCTGGTCCGGCCAGAGGATCGGGCCCGGTGCCACGGCGTTCACGCGGACATCGGGCGCGAGCTCGCGCGCGAGCGAGCGCGTGAGGCCGACGAGCCCCGCCTTCGCCACCGAGTACACGACGTAGCTCTTGAGCGGACGCTCGGCGTGGATGTCGGTGATGTTGACGATCGAGCCCTGCGTGCGGCGCAACGCCGGCGCGGCGGCCTGCGAGAGGAAGAGCGGTGCCTGGAGGTTCGTGCCGATCAGGTCGTCGAAGCCGTCGACCTCGATCTCGCCGATCGCCGTCGGATAGAACGTCGAGGCGTTGTTGACGAGGCCATCGAGGCGGCCGAACGTCTGCACGGTCTGCTCGACGAGCGACGGCAGCTTTCCCACGTCGAGGAGGTCGGCCTGGATCAGCGCGACCGAATTGGGCCGCACGTGATTGAGCTCGGCCTGGAGCAGCCGCGCTTCGCCCGCGGACGAGCGATAGTGGAGCATGAGCGAGGCGCCCGCGCGGTGCAGCCGGCGGCAGATGGCGGCGCCGACGCGTTTCGCGCCACCGGTGACCAATACGACCCTGCCTTCCAATCCGGTCCCTGGCGCTGTTGCCCGCAGGAATGAGACCGGGGCAATCTAGCACAGTCGGACCATGCGCGCGAACGGACGGCCCCATCGCGACGTGACGCCGGGCGCGTTGCCGTTGCCCGACGAAGCCTCGCGCGGGCACAGTGAGCGCGTCGTCGCGCACATTCGCGCGGCGATCGATGCCGCCGGCGGCTTCGTGCCGTTCTCGCGCTACATGGAGCTCGCGTTGTACGCGCCCGGGCTCGGCTATTACGTTTCCGGCAGACGCAAGTTCGGCCCGGGGGGTGATTTCGTGACGGCCCCGGAGCTGTCGCCGCTTTACGGCGCCGCCCTCGCGCGTCAACTGGCGCCGATCCTGCGCGCGACGCGGGGCGAAATCGTCGAGCTCGGTGCCGGCAGCGGCGCGCTGGCCGCCTCGCTGCTCCGCGCGTTGGCGGGAACGGAGGGCGCGCCGACCGCTTATCGCATTCTCGAAGTGAGCCCGGCGCTGCGTGAGGAGCAGCGTGCGACGATCGAAACATGTGCGGCGGACGGGCGGGACGGGGTGGAGTGGATCGATCGCCTGCCCGACGCGGTCGACGGCGTCGTATTGATGAACGAGGTGCTCGATGCCGTGCCGCCGGCGGTCATCGCGCGTCGCGGCGATGCGTGGTTCGAGCGCGGCGT
Source organism: Rudaea sp. (assembly GCA_050257435.1). Classification (GTDB taxonomy): domain Bacteria; phylum Pseudomonadota; class Gammaproteobacteria; order Burkholderiales; family Casimicrobiaceae; genus VBCG01. Next base: position 24,535 of record JBLMWW010000145.1, on the reverse strand, counting down.
CGCGTGGCGCGACGAGGCACTTGCCTGGGACGAGCGCACGCTCACCGACGCGAAGCTGCTCGCGATCGCGCGCGAGCGCTTTCCACCCGAGGGCGATTACGTGAGCGAAGTCAATCCCGCGGCCGAGGCGCTCGTCGCGACGCTGGGCCGCCGCCTCGCCTCGGGTGCGCTGTTGATCGCCGACTACGGCTTTCCGGCGCGCGAGTATTACCACCCGCAGCGCAACGCGGGGACGCTGGTCGGGCATTACCGTCACCGCGTGCACGCCGATCCGTTCCTGTGGCCGGGCCTCTCCGATCTCACGGCGCACGTGGACTTCACGGCAGTGGCGCAAGCCGGCATTCGCGCCGGGTTGCAGGTGAAGGCTTTCGCGACGCAGGCGTCGTTCCTGCTCGGCTGCGGCATCCTCGACCTGCTGCGGGATGTCGGTCCGCCCGAATCGCTCGATTACCTGCGCGCAGCGTCGGACGTGCAGAAGCTTCTCGCGACGAGCGAGATGGGCGAGCTCTTCAAGGTGCTGCTGCTCGCGCGCGGGGATGCGCGATGGCGCTCGCTGGCGTTGATGGACATGGCGCGGCGGTTGTGACCTCCGTGGCTCCTTGGTCGACACGGTTCACCGCCATCGGCTTCGCCAATCGCACCTGCGTGCACGGTCACTCCACCACCAGCGTCCCGCGCATGATCGGGTGGAACGTGCAGACGTACGCGAAGCGCCCCTTCTTGCTCGCCACGAACCGGTAGCTCCCGTTCGCGGGTATCTCGCCCGAATCGAGTCCCGCGTCCCTGGCGGTCGCCGTGTGCGGCACGGGGTCGGTATTGCGCCATACGATCGTCGCCCCCGCCTTGATGGTGACGACCGCGGGATGGAACGCGAAGCCGTCGATCGTCACCGTCGTCACGGTCGGGTCCGCGGCGTGACCGTCGCCGGCCGCCACGAGCGCCATCGCGGCCAGTGCGAGAGTGGCCGCCATCGCGCGTGAGGGGCTCACGCGCATCGCTACTTCCCGAGCTCCGCTTGCACGTCCTTGGCGTGCTCGAGGTGGGCGACGAACGCCGGCCGCACCTTCACGAGGAGCGCCTTGAGCTCGGCGTTCTGCGCACTCGGGATCAGCGTCTTGTCCATCGCCTCGATCACCTCCTGGTGGTAGGCCACCTCGTGGGCGATGTACGCCTTGTCGAATGCCGGGCCCGTCAGCGTGCGCAGGTGCGCGAGGTTCTCCCGGCCGCCCTTCTTCAGGCTCTCGGCCGTCGGGTTGTCCTCGGGCTTGACATGCAGCCTGGTCACGAGGTCCGTCGCCGACTTGTTCACGCCCGTGTGGTCGGTGACCATCATCTTCCCGAACGCCTTGACGTCCTTGTTGCCCGCCCTCGACTCGGCGAGCCTGCCGGCGTCGATGTCGACCTGATTCGCGGTGACGACGATCGCGGCGATCTGCGCATCGTTCGGCCCGCCGGACTGGGCGTGCGCCGCGAACGTGGCCGCGAAGAGGGCGAGCGCCACCGCCGTATGGTTACGGTTCATTGTTGCTCCTTCGATGAAGTGAAACTGCGGACCCGTGCGGTCCGCGGGTCAGCCGGGATCCGTCGTTCCGGCATCCAGTCGGGCGAGGACGTTTTGCACGATGCGGTCGCACCGCGCCCCGTCGAACCCGAATACGTTCTGCGTCGCGATGTCCATCTCCTGCGCGAGCGCTTCGCGCAGGCGCGCCTTGGCGCGGAAGAGCCGGCTGCGCACCGTGGCCTCGGGGATCCCGAGCGCGGTCGCCGTCTCCTCGACGGTCATGTCCTCGACCTCGCGCAGCATGAACACCGTTCGATAGCTCTCCGGCAGCGCGTCGATCTTGCGCTCGATCAGGTGGCGCAGCTCGGTACGCAGCATCGCGGTCTCCGGCGTTCCAGCCGAGGGCTGCGCGTCGAGCGCCGCCCGCTCGCGCGCCTCGTCCGAGGGCTCCTCGAACAGCACGACGACGCCGTCGCGCCGGCGCTTGCGCAGCGCCTGCAGCGCCTGGTTGACGACGATCCGGGTAAGCCACGTGGCGACCTGCGCGTCGCCGCGGAATTCGCGCATGTGGCGATGGGCGGCGACGTACGCTTCCTGCAGCGCGTCCTCCGCCGCGGCGTCGTCCTTGAGGATCGCCCTCGCCGTCCGGTAGAGCCGGCGGTTATAGCGGCGCATCAGCGCCTCGAAGGCGCGCACGTCGCCGCGCTGGACGCCGGCGACCAGCGCGGCGTCGTCGGCGGCTTCGAGCGGGAGGGATACGGCAGTCATCCGGGCATCTTATCGGTAAGCTGCCCATTGGATGCCGCCCGCGCCGGCGCCGTTCCCGCCGGCCGGTCGTCGTGGCCTAAGCGAAGAAGAGGACGGTCAAGAGCGCGTAGATCGGGCCGAGCACGAGCGTCGACCAGCCGAGGTACGCGAAGAAGCTCGGCATGCGCACGCCGCGCGATTCCGCGATGGCCTTCACCATGAAGTTCGGCGCGTTGCCGATATACGTATTCGCCCCCATGAACACGGCGCCGGCGGAGATCGCGACGAGCGTCGTCGCGAGGGGACCCATCAGCGCCGCGGGGTCGCCGCCGGCGAGATTGAAGAACACGAGGTACGTCGGCGCGTTGTCTAGGAACGAAGACAGCGTCCCGGTCAGGAGGAAATACAGCGCGTCGCGCGGAGCGCCGTCGGGCCCGGTCATCAGCGCGACCAGCGGCCCGAAGACACCGTCGGTGCCGGCGCGCAGCATGGCGATCGCCGGCGCGATGGTCACGAAGATCCCGGCGAAGAGCTTCGCCACCTCGATGATCGGCGCGAACGAGAAATGGTTCGCGCGCCGTACGCGCTGCGGCGTGAGACGCCACGACAGCCACGCCACCGCGAGCAGGCCCGCATCGCGCACGACGTTCTGCAGCTCGAGCGTCGTGCCGTAGATCGTCAGCGTCCGGTCGGGCTTCCAGAGGCCCGAGACCAGCACGAGGCCGATGATGCAGAGGAGCAGCAGGAAATTGACCCTGCCCTGGATCGTCACCCTGCTGTCCGGCGTGGGATCGGGCCGGTAGCGCGGCACCTCGTCCTCGCGCCGCCACATTGCGCAATCGACCAGGTAGAAGAGCGCGAGCAGGAGCGCGCTCGCCGTCAGCGTCGGCCACAGCATCGCCTCGGTCGTCCAGAAGAAGTCGATGCCCTTGAGGAAGCCGAGAAAGAGCGGCGGATCGCCGAGCGGCGTGAGCGCACCCCCGACGTTGGCCACGAGGAAGATGAAGAACACGACGACGTGCGCGCGGTGGCGGCGATGGTCGTTGGCGCGCAGCAGGGGGCGGATCAACAGCATCGCCGCGCCCGTCGTCCCCATCAGGCTCGCGAGCACCGTGCCGAGGGCAAGCAGCCGCGTGTTGAGCGACGCCGAGCCGTGCAGGTTGCCGGCGACGAACAGGCCGCCCGACACCGTGAAAAGCGCGAACAGCAGGATGATGAACGGGACGTATTCGAGCAGCAGCGTGTGCACGACCTCGTGCACGGCGACATCGGGCCCGTAGAGAATCGTGAACGGGACGAGGAACGCCGCGACCCAGAACGCGGTCGTCTTGCCGAAATGATGGTGCCAGAAGCCGGGCGCCGTCACCGGCATCAGCGCGATGGACAGCAGGATGCCGGCAAAGGGGACCGCCCACAGCGGCGAAAGCGCTGCGCCGTTCATCGCGAGGCGGACCGGCTACGAGACGCTGACGAGCGGGCGATCCATGGCGTGCGCGACGAACCGGCGCCGCCACCGTTGCAGCGGATCGTGCCGGCGCGTGCCGAGCAGCACCTCGTCGATGTCGCGCCGGGTCCCCTCGCGGCGCAGGATGTCGCGCATGCGGCCGATCGCCACCTGCGACCGATGCGGAACGTGCGCGCCGTCGAGGATCGCCCCGAGATCGCGCAGCCACCGGCTCGCGGCGTCGGTTGCCTGCGCGCGCGCGCGCTCGGGCGGAACGAAAATACCGACCTTGCCGGGGGTTAGCGGATCGACGATCGCGAGCAGCTCCACTGCGAGACGCGGATCGTGCCGCCGGCCGAGCAGTTGACGGACTGCCCGCTCGCCGCTCGCAAGGTCGGAAAAGGGAATCAGGACACGGGCCATGATCGAACCTCCGGAACGGCGCCATCGCGCCGCCGTTTGGGTTCGAGATTAGGATTTCGAGCCCGGGGCGTAAGCAGGGACGGCCCTAAGGGAATCCCGTACTCGCGGGCCTCCTGGAGGGTTTCGCCACCGGCGTCGCTGCCCGCGCTGCGACGCAGGATCACGGCTTGCGGGACTCACCGCCGAAGGCGAACCCTCATGCCGATGCTTTCACTCCGGCCGCACGCACATCGCCACGCCAAGCGGCCCATACCCCTCCGGGATCCATGACTGGCGAATCATCGCGTCGCGAATGGCCGGCGGCGTCGTGTAGCGATGGTCGACGTCGGGGCGATCGTTGTAGAGACGATAGAGAGGCTGCGTGCCCGCCGGTCAGGTGCCGTCGGTCGTGCTTGGCAGGTGAGCGCCCGAAGCAGCGAAATTCCGAACGTGTGCTCGATGATGGTCGTCGCACTCGTCGAGTTCAATCTCCGGCGGTGGATGAGCGCATGTCGCGCCTGCAGGGCGTCACCGCCCGAGCCCCATCTCGAGGGCGAGCCGGATGAGGTCGGGCAGGCGATCGACGTCGAGCTTGTCCATCAGACGCGCCTTGTACACCTCGACCGTGCGCGGGCTGATCCCGAGCAGCGCCGCGATCTCGCGGTTGTGCTTGCCCGCGAGCACGTGGTCGAGCACCTCGCGCTCGCGGGGCGTGAGCCGGCCGACCGTCTGCGCGAAGCGTGCGTCGCGCTCGGCGCGCGTGCGCCGTTGCGCGCTCACCTGGCTCGCCGCGCCGATCGTGTCGAGCAGGAGCGCGTCGTCGAACGGCTTCTCGATGAAATCGAAGGCGCCGGCCTTGAGCGCCGCCCGGGTCGTCGCGACGTCGCCGTGCGCGGTCAGGACGATGATCGGATAGTCGAGGCCGCGCTGCGCGAGCTCCGCTTGCACCTCGAGCCCGGAGCGGCCGCCCATGCGCAGGTCGAGCAGCACGCAATCCACGCCCTGCGTGCCGGCCCATTCCAGGAACGCCTCGCCCGAATCGAACGTGCGCACGTCGCAGCCATGCAGGCGCAAGAGCAGCGAAAGCGAATCGCGCACGGCGGAATCGTCGTCGACGATCGCGACGACCGGCGGGCGCGGCGCGACGTTCAGGCGGCCTCCTCGTATTCGGGAAGCGTGAAGCAGAACGCGCTGCCGGGTTGCCTGGGCTCGTGCCACAGCCGCCCGCCGTGCGCGTCGACGATCGAGCGGCTGATCGCGAGGCCAAGTCCCATACCCTTCGCCTTGGTCGTGACGAACGGATCGAACAGCGATGTCGCGACATCGGGCATGACGCCGGGGCCGTTGTCGGTGACGGCGATACGGACGAAGCCGGGCGCATCGGCGGCGGCCTCGATGCGCACCTCGCGCGCGTCGCCGCGCTCCTTGACCGCGTCGATCGCGTTCGCGAGCAGGTTGTGCAGCACCGACTCGACCTGCAGGCGATCGACGTAGACGCGCTGCGCCGCCTCGAGGCGCTGCGTGAACGCGACATGGTGCCGCTGCGCACGCTCGTGCACGGTGGCAAGCGCCTCCTGAACCAGGACCGCAGGGGCGATCGCTTCCATGTGCGTCGACCCGGAGCGGAAAAAGTCGCGCAATCTTCGCACGACTCCGCCGGCGCGATTGGCCTCGGCGACGATCTTTTCCATCGTCGCGGCGAGCTCGCCTCCGTTGTCGGTGGGCTGCGCGAGCATCAACTGGCAGGCGCGCAGATACGCGGTGATCGCGGAAAGCGGCTGGTTCAGCTCGTGCGCGAGCGCGGACGCGAGCTCGCTCGCCGCGGCGAGTCGCAGGCTGCGGTCGAGCTTCGACTGGTTCTCGCGCAATTCGCGCTCGATCCTCTTCCGCTCGGATACCGCGGCTCCCAGCAGCAGCGCCGTCGTGGCCAGCGCGAGCATCAGGAACTGGAATTCGAACACGGTGCCCGGATGTTGGTGACTCGCCACGATCGCGGCGATCAGCCCGGCCTGGATCCCGACGGTACCGAGCACGGCGCCTTCGAGCCCGTGCCGCATCGCGACCCAGATCACGGGCAGGAAGAGCACGTAGAAGAGCTTCGGCGCTTCGCCGAGTCCGGCGCCGAACACGATCCACAAGGCGGCGGCGATGACGAGGATTTCGACCAGGGCCTCGGGACCCGGCTGCAGCGACGGCCGGTTGCGAGCGCGCGTCAAAACCAGCAGTGCCGGCGCCGTCACGACGACGCCGATCAGGTCGCCGATCCAGAACTGGGTCACGCCGCGCCAGAATTCGCCCGGGGGGAGCAGGCCGCTGCCCGCAAACAGCGATACGAACGCCAGTGCGATCGCGCCGCAGGCGATCGCCGCGGTCACGACGAAGATCGCCGAATCGCGCAGCGTCGACAAGTCGGGCGACATCCGCAGGACGTGCGTCAGGAAGGCCGCGACCGCGGTGTACGACGCGGCGAGCAACAGCGACGCTGCGATCAGCAGCGGCAGCGGTGCCGGGGCGCCGCGGACGAGGAACTCGGCGACCAGCGCCGCCGCGAACAGCCATGCACCCTGGCGCACGCCGTAGCGCAGCAGGAAGGCGAGCGAAAGGCCGGGCGGTGGATTCCACGGCGTGATCGCGAACGCGCCGATCGGGTCGATGAAGCTCACCCAATCGAGGGCGACGTACGCCGCGACGTACGCGCCGACGACGAAGGGCGAGGGCGTGCGCGCGGCCGCCGGCGTCGTCGGCTTAGCGCCTGCGCGCATCCTGCACGAACGGACCGAGCGCGTCGAGGTCGAGGGGTTTGGTGAAGTGGCGGTCGAAGCCCGCTTCCAAGGCGCGCCGCCTGTCGTCGGCCTGGCCCCAGCCCGTCAGCGCGACGAGCAGGATCGAGCCGCCCCACGATGCGGCCCGAATGCGCCGGGCGACCTCGTAGCCGTCGACGCGCGGCATCCCGATGTCGAGAAACGCGATGTGCGGAAGGAACTCTTCGGCGACGCGCAGCGCCTCCTCGCCGTCGTTCGCGATGCGCGTGTCGTGGCCATCGAACGACAGCAGCGTGGCGAGGCTCGTGGCGGCGTCGCGGTTGTCGTCGGCGACGAGGATGCGGGTCGGCGCCCCGTCGGAGGCGGCGTTCGTGGAAATCATTTCAGGGGCTTCCGCGCGCCGCGCGATCCGGGGACGGGGTGTCCCATGTTACCGAACGCCGTTTCCGATTGCACGCGCGTCCGCTGCGACGGTCGCGCTGCTTCAGCGGTGCTGCTCGAGAAGCGCGAGCGTCCTCGCATTGAAAGCCGCGACGTTCTCGTACAGCGGCGCGTGCGAGCAGTAATCGGCCGCGAGGTAGGGAATGAGCACGCGCGGCTCGCCGTCGCCCTGCGCGTCGTAGTTCGTGGTGATCGCACTCGCCCGGATCTTCGGCATCGCTGCCTCCTCCTGGAGTCGCCGGCACTCGTGCCTTCGGCATGCGCAGCCGGCACGGGCCGCGATCAGCATACGCCGTGGCGCGCGCCTGCCTTATGCTTCACGGCATTGTTTCCGAGCGTCCGGGACGCAGGCGAGCGATGGCCGAAGCGGCGGCAGAACAACGAGGCAAGGGCACCTGGCGCTTCTGCACGGCGCCGATGATGGATTGGTCCGATCGGCACTGCCGCTATTTCTTCCGGCTGCTAAGCAAACGTGCGCGACTCTACACGGAGATGATCACCGCGCCCGCGCTCGTCCACGGCGACGTCGCGCGGCATCTCGACTTCGACCCGGCCGAGCATCCCGTCGCGCTGCAACTCGGCGGCAGCGATCCGGCCGCGCTCGCGCACGCGGCGCGCCTCGGTGCGCGCTGGGGTTACGACGAGATCAACCTGAACTGCGGCTGTCCGTCCGAGCGAGTGCAGACCGGCAGCTTCGGCGCCTGTCTGATGGCGGAGCCGAGGCTCGTTGCCGACTGCGTGCGCGCGATGCGCGACGCGGTCGACCTTCCGGTCACCGTCAAGCATCGCATCGGCCTCGACTGGACCGACGACTACGGCTTCGTCCGCGACTTCGTCGGCACCGTGGCGGAGGCCGGCTGCGACGTCTTCATCGTGCATGCGCGAAACGCGGTGCTGAAGGGCCTGTCGCCGAGGGAGAATCGCGAGGTACCGCCGCTGCGCTACGCCGTGGTGCGACAGCTCGCGCGCGAGTTTCCGCGCCTCACGTTCGTGTTGAACGGCGGCCTCGTCGATTGGGCCGCAATCGAGCGCGAGCTGCCGTTCGTGGGCGGCGTAATGCTCGGGCGCGCCGCGTATCACGACCCCTGGCTTCTCGCCGCAGTCGAGCCGCGTCTGTTCGGCGAGGAGGCGCCCGTCGCGTCGCGCGCCGAAGTGGTCCCTGCGCTCGTTTCGTACGCTGCGCGCGAGCTGTCGTGCGGGACCTCGCTGCGCGCGATCGCGCGCCACGTGCTGGGGCTCTTTCACGGCGTGCGCGGCGGGCGGCGCTTCCGGCAGATCCTCTCCGACGCGTCCCGGCTCGAGCGCGCCGACGCGTCGCTCTTCGAATACGCGCTGCGCGCCATCGATTAGCCCTCGATCGGCCGACCGAATACCGCATTCGCGCAGGCGGCTCGCGCCGTGACCGTCCTGCGGCCGGCGTGCGCGATGCGCGATGCGCGCGGGCGCTCGTGCAGTCGATGTGAACTCGCCGCTGAACGGCCGCTCCAACTGGCATCGGGGGCGAGGGCCGCCCCGCGCATTGGGAATACGACCATGACGGTGAGCGACTTCCTGCTCGGGCGCCTCGGCGAATGGGGCATCCGGCGCATCTTCGGCTACCCCGGCGACGGTATCAACGGCCTGATGGGCGCGCTGAATCGGGCGGGTGACGCGTTCGAGTTCGTGCAGGTGCGCCACGAGGAGATGGCTGCCTTCATGGCGTGCGCGCACGCCAAGTTCACTGGACAGGTCGGGGTTTGCCTCGCGACGTCGGGTCCCGGCGCGATCCACCTGCTGAACGGACTCTACGACGCGAAGCTCGACCACCAGCCCGTCGTCGCGATCGTCGGGCAGCAGGCGCGCGCAGCGCTCGGCGGGAGCTACCAGCAGGAAGTGGATCTTTCCGTTCTGTTCAAGGACGTTGCGAGCGAGTACGTCGAGATGATCCTGACGCCGCAGCAGGCGCGCCACGTCGTCGATCGCGCGCTGCGCATCGCGCGCGCGCAAAGGGCGCCGACGTGCATCATCGTGCCGAACGACGTCCAGGAACTGTCCGCGGAGCGTCCGGCACGCCAGCACGGCACCGTGCATTCCGGCGTCGGCTATGCGATTCCGCGTCCCACGCCCGACGGGCACGAGTTGCAGCGCGCGGCCGACGTCCTCAATGCCGGCGACAAGGTGGCGATGCTGGTCGGTGCGGGCGCGCTGCACGCGACCGCCGAGGTGATCGAAGTCGCAGACGTTCTGGGTGCAGGCATCGCGAAGGCGCTGCTTGGCAAGGCCGCGGTGCCCGACGCGCTGCCGTTCGTGACCGGGTCGATCGGCCTGCTCGGCACGCGGCCCTCGTACCGCATGATGATGAGCTGCGACACCCTGCTGATGGTGGGCTCGAATTTCCCGTATTCGGAATTCCTTCCGCCCGAGGGCGGCGCGCGCGGCGTGCAGATCGACATCGACGCCCGGATGCTGTCGATACGCTATCCGATGGAAGTGAACCTCGTCGGTGACAGCGCGACGACGCTGCGGCTGCTGCGGCCACTGCTCAAGCGCAAGCAGGACCGCGCGTGGCGCGAGCGCATCGAGAAGGACGCCGCCGAGTGGTGGAAGACGCTCGAGGAGCGCGCGATGAGCGATGCGCACCCGATCAATCCGCAGCGCGTCTTCTGGGAGCTGTCGCCGCGCATTCCCGACGGCGCGATCCTCACCTGCGACTCCGGGTCGTCGGCGAACTGGTATGCGCGCGACCTGAAGATACGCGAAGGAATGATGGCCTCGCTGTCCGGCGGCCTCGCCACGATGGGGCCCGGCGTGCCGTACGCGATCGGCGCGAAGTTCGCGCATCCCGATCGGCCCGTGATCGCGCTGGTCGGCGACGGCGCGTTTCAGATGAACGGGATGAACGAGCTCATCACCATCGGCAAGTACTGGCGCCGCTGGCGCGATCCGCGGCTCGTGATCATGGTGCTGAACAACCGCGACCTGAACCAGGTGACGTGGGAGCAGCGCGTGATGGAGGGCGATCCGAAGTACGAAGCGTCGCAGGACATTCCGGACTTTCCCTATGCCGCGTACGCCGAAAGCGTGGGCCTCGCCGGCATTCGCGTCGATCGCGCCGAGGACGTGGGGCCCGCGTGGGACCGTGCGCTCGCCAACGCCCGGCCGACGGTCCTCGACGTCTACACCGATCCGGACGTTCCGCCGTTGCCGCCGCACGTGTCGTTCAAGCAGGCTCGCCGTTACGCCGAGTCCCTGCTGAAGGGCGATCCCGACGCCGCCGGCGTGATGCGCGCCTCGATCCGGGAACTCTTCGCCTGACGCGTCGTCGGTCGATCGCGATGAAACGGGCCGCGGCACCGATCGAACGCATCGCCGCTTCCGCGTACACGATTCCGACCGACGCGCCCGAATCCGACGGCACGCTCGCCTGGCGGTCGACGACGATGGTGCTCGTCGAGGCGCATGCCGGCGGCACGACGGGCATCGGCTACAGCTATGCGAATCGCGCCACGGCGGTGCTGGTCGGCGACACGCTCGCGCAGAGCGTCGAGGGGCGTGACGCGCTCGACGTAGCGGGAAGCTTCGACGCGATGGCCGCGGCGGTCCGGAACCTGGGGCGGCCGGGGATTTCGTCGATGGCGATCGCCGCCGTCGACAATGCGCTCTGGGATCTCAAGGCGCGACTGCTCGACGTGCCGCTCGTGCGCCTGCTCGGTGCGGTCCGCGACTCGATTCCCATCTATGGCAGCGGCGGCTTCACGTCGTATTCCGCCGAGCGCCTCGCCGAGCAGCTCGGCGGATGGGCGAACGCGGGCATGCGCATGGTCAAGATGAAGGTCGGGCGCGAGCCTGCTGCCGATGTCGCGCGCGTGCGCACGGCCCGCGAGGCGATCGGCCCGCAGACCGCGCTGTTCGTCGACGCGAACGGCGCGTACGGCCGCAAGCAGGCGCTCGGCTTCGCGGAGGCCTTCGCCGGCCTCGGGGTGACGTGGTTCGAGGAGCCGGTGCCAAGCGACGACCTGGAGGGCCTGCGACTCATCCGCGACCGCGCGCCCGCATGGATGGACGTCGCGGCGGGCGAATACGGCTACGACATCGTCTATTTTCGCAGGATGTGCGAGGCCGGCGCCGTGGACGTGCTGCAGGCCGACGCGACGCGCTGCGCGGGCGTCACCGGATTCATGCGCGCGGCGGCCGTGGCGCAGGCGTTCCACGTGCCGCTTTCGAGCCACTGCGCGCCATCGATTCACGCGCACGCATGCTGCGCGGCGCTGCCCGCGCGGCACCTCGAATACTTCCACGACCACGTGCGGATCGAGCGGATGCTCTTCGACGGCGCGCTCGAACCCGCGAACGGCGTGTTGCATCCCGCCGCCGACCGACCCGGCTTCGGCCTGGCGTTCAAGGCCGCCGACGCGCGGGCTTACGCGACGTGAACGACGTCGCGGAACGCGCGGAGCGCACGACCGTGCCGCCGGCGAGCGATTACGCGGCGCTCGAGCAGGAATTGCGCGGCAGCGTCGACGGCGAGGTCCGCTTCGACATCGGCAGCCGCGCGCTCTACGCGACCGACGGCTCGAACTACCGGCAGGTGCCGATCGGCGTCGTGGTGCCGCGGTCGGTCGACGCGGTCGTCGCGACGGTCGCGGCCTGCCGCAAACACCGGGCGCCGGTGCTGCCGCGCGGCGGCGGCACCAGCCTGTGCGGGCAGTGCTGCAACGTCGCCGTCGTCATCGACTTTTCCAAGTACCTGAACCGCATCCTCGACCTCGACGCGGCCGCGAAGACCGCGCGCGTCGAGCCGGGCTGCGTGCTCGACACGCTGCGCGACGCGGCCGAGCGGCACCACCTGACGTTCGCGCCCGATCCGTCGACGCACAGCCATAACACGCTCGGCGGCATGATTGGCAACAACTCGTGCGGCGTGCATTCGGTGATGGGCGGCAAGACCGTCGACAACGTCATCGAGCTCGACGTGCTGACCTACGATGGCCTGCGCTTCACGGCACGCCGCACGGACGATGCCGAATGGAAAAGGCTGCTCGCGGCGGGCGGCGACGTCGCGGAGATCTACCGCCGGCTCGCGGCGCTGCGCGATCGCTACGCCGAGCGCATTCGCGCCCGCTTTCCGCGCATTCCGCGACGCGTGTCCGGCTATGGCCTCGACGAGCTCCTGCCCGAGAACGGCTTCGACGTCGCGCGCGCGCTCGTCGGGACCGAAGGAACCTGCGTCCTCGTGCTGTCGGCCAAGTTGCGGCTCGTCGACAGCCCACCGGGCCGCTCGCTGCTCGTGCTCGGCTATCCCGACGTGTTCAGCGCGGCCGATCACGTGACGCAGGTGCTCGAGCACGCGCCGATCGGCCTCGAGGGACTCGACGATCGCCTCGTCGCGGACATGAAGGCGGTCGGACTGCACCCGCGCGACGTCGAGCTCCTGCCGCAGGGCGCGGGCTGGCTGCTCGTCGAGTTCGGCGGACGCGACCGCAACGAATCGCACGGTAAGGCGCGCGCCTGCATGGCCGCCCTCGCGAAGGCCGGCCATCCGCCTTCGATGAAGCTCTTCGACGACCCGGCGCGGGAACGCCAGATGTGGACCGTCCGCGAGGCAGGGCTCGGCGCGACCGCGCACGTGCCGAACAAGAAGATCACGTGGGAGGGCTGGGAGGACGCCGCCGTGCCACCGGCGCGGCTCGGCGGCTATCTGCGCGACTTCCGTGCGCTCCTCGAGCGGTACGAATACGCGGGCGACCTGTACGGTCACTTCGGCCAGGGTTGCGTGCATACACGCATCGACTTCGATCTCGAGACGCACGACGGCATCGCAAAGTTCCACCGCTTCCTCGGCGACGCGGCCGACCTCGTTGTTCGCTACGGTGGCTCGCTTTCCGGCGAGCATGGCGACGGCCAGTCGAAGGCCGAGTTCCTGCCGCGCATGTATGGCGAGGACCTGGTGCAGGCGTTTCGCGAGTTCAAGGCGATCTTCGATCCGCAGGGGCGGATGAATCCGGGCAAGGTCGTCGATCCGTACCTGCCCACCGACAATCTGCGCCTCGGGCAGGCGTACGCGCCCGCGCGACCGGTGACGTTGTTCCGCTATCCGAACGACGCGGGTGTCTTCTCGCGCGCAGTGCTGCGCTGCGTCGGCGTCGGCAACTGCCGTCAGCACCAACACCAGACCATGTGCCCGAGCTACCGGGTGACGATGGAGGAGAAGCACTCGACGCGCGGTCGCGCGCGCATGCTGTTCGAGATGCTGCGCGGCGAGGCGCTCACCGGCGGCTTCCGCGACGAGGACGTGAAGTCGTCGCTCGATCTGTGCCTCGCCTGCAAGGGGTGCAAGGGCGATTGCCCCGTGCACGTCGACATGGCGACGTACAAGGCGGAATTCCTCGCCCACTACTACGAGGGGCGGTTGCGGCCGCGCCCGGCATACGCGTTCGGCCTGATCGACCGCTGGGCGAGGGTCGCCGCGCGCGCCCCGCGCCTGGTCAACGGCCTGTCGCGCGCCTCCTGGTCGGCGGCACTCGTCAAGCGCATGGGCGGCATGGCGCCGTCGCGGACGATTCCCCGCTTCGCCAACGAAACGTTCCTCGCGCGCTTCGCGCGGCAAAAAGCGCGCACGCGAGGGGGCGCGGCGGTCATGCTCTGGCCCGACACGTTCAACAACCACTTTCATCCCGAAACGGCGCTCGCCGCAGCCGACGTGCTGGAGCGTGCCGGGTTCGACGTGCGCGTGCCGAAGTTCGCGGTGTGTTGCGGGCGGCCGCTCTACGACTTCGGCATGCTGGATCGTGCGAAGCGTTACCTGCGCCGGATCCTCGACGGCCTTGGGACCGAGATCGACGCCGGCATGCCGGTCGTCGTGCTGGAGCCCGCGTGCGCAGCGGTGTTTCGCGACGAGATGCTGAACCTGTTCCCCGGCGACGAGCGGGCGAAGCGCCTGTCCCGGCAGGCGCTGCTCTTCGGCGAGTTCATGCAGTCGCGCGCACGGCAATTCGCGCTGCCGCATCTTTCGCGGCGGGCGCTCGTACACGGGCATTGCCACCAGAAGTCGCTGATGGGAATGGACGACGAAATGGCGGTGCTGAGCCGGCTCGGTGTCGACGCGGCATTGCTCGACTCCGGCTGTTGCGGCATGGCGGGATCGTTCGGCTTCGAGCGCGACAAGGCCGACGTGTCGGTGCGGATCGGCGAGCTCGTGCTGCTGCCCGCGGTACGCGAAGCGGCCCCGGATTGTCTCGTCGTCGCCGATGGCTACAGTTGCCGCGAGCAGATCGCGCAGTGCACGAGCCGCCGCGCGGTGCATCTCGCCGAGGTCGTGCAGATGGCGCTCGCCGGAAGCGCCGTCGGCAGCGTGCCCCCGCCCGACACCGTGGCCGCCCACGCGGCGCGGGTTCGCGAACACCATTGAACAGGAGATGCGATGAAAGCCAGGACCATCGATCAAGGCAGCGAGCGCACGTGGGCGCTCGTCTTCGAAGCAGGCGACGAGGTCGTGTCGACGCTGCAGGCGTTCGCCGAGCAGCGGCATCTGGCTGCCGCACGCTTCACGGCGATCGGCGCGTTCCGCGAAGCGACGCTGGGCTATTTCGACTGGGAAAGCAAGGCGTACGCGAAGATTCCCGTGCGCGAGCAGGTCGAGGTGCTGGCGCTCGTGGGCGACGTGACGCTCGACGGCGATGTCCCGAAGATCCATGCGCACGTCGTCGTCGGCAAGCGCGACGGGACCGCCCATGGCGGCCATCTGCTCGCGGCGCGCGTGCGCCCGACGCTCGAGGTCATGCTCACCGAAGCGCCCGCGCATCTGCGGCGCAGCTTCGACCCGGAATCGGGGCTCGCGCTGATCGATGTCGAGCGCGGCGCGTCACGCTGACGAGGCGCGAAGATGCATACGATTCCGGACGCGCCGCGACGCCACGCGTGGGGTCGCAGGAGCGAAGTCGTCGTCATCACGGGCGCCAGCGCCGGCGTGGGGCGCGCGACGGCGCGCGCGTTCGCGCGACGCGGTGCGCGCATCGGACTCGTCGCCCGCGACGCCGACGCGCTGGCCGAGACGGTGAGGGAGGTCGAGGCACTCGGGGGCGAGGCCGTGATGTGCGTGGCCGACGTGGCGCGCGCGAGCGACGTGGAAGCGGCGGCGACGATGTTCGAGGAGCGCCTCGGGCCCATCGACGTCTGGGTGAACAACGCGATGGTGACCGTCGTCTCGCCGGTCGCCTCGCTCGCGCCCGATGAGGTGTGCCGTGTCACCGAAGTGAACTACCTCGGCACCGTGTACGGCACGCTCGCCGCATTGCGCCGGATGCGCTTGCGCAACCGCGGCGCGATCGTGCAGGTGGGCTCCGCGCTCGCGTATCGCGCGATCCCGCTGCAGGCGCCGTACTGCGCGACGAAGTTCGCGATCCGTGGCTTTACCGACGCGCTGCGCAGCGAGTTGATCCACGACCGAAGCCGCGTGCACGTCACGATGGTGCACATGCCGGCGCTCAACACGCCGCAGTTCGACTGGTGCCGCACGCGGATGCCCCGCGAGCCGCAGCCGGTACCACCGGTGTTCCAGCCGGAAGTGGCGGCGCGTGCGATCGTGTGGGCGGCACGCCATCGGCGCCGCGAGCTTTTCGTGGGCGCCCCGACGGTGAAGGCGGTGTGGGCGAACAAGCTCGTGCCCGGCCTGCTCGATCGCTATCTGGCGCGCTTCGGCTACGCGTCGCAGGAGGCGCCGACGCCGGTCGCCGCGAGCCGCGCCGATAACCTCTTCGCACCGGTCCATGGCGCCTACGCCGCGCACGGACGCTTCGACGCGGTCGCGCACGCCCGCAGCGTCGAGCTGTGGCTCGACACGCACAGGGGGCTCGTGCTCGGCGTCGCGGCGCTGGTCGGCGCGCTCGCGTGGCGCGCAGGATGGTGGAGGAGCGCACCGCCGGCGGCGTGATGCACCGTTACAACGGTCGGAAATAGCGGGCCGCCGCGGCCGGCGTTTCTCCCGGCCGGCCGAGGTCGGAGTGCTAATATTTGCGGCCGCGTCGCGATTCGCCGAAGTGAAGTCGATCGATACCTCCCGCGTGCCGCGCCCCCGGGCGCGATGACGACGCTCGCCGCGCCGCGCCGCCTCACCATTGCCACGCGCGAATCGGCGCTCGCGATGTGGCAGGCGGAACACGTCCGGGGTCGCCTTTCCATCCGCTATCCGGGGACGACCGTCGACCTGCTCGGCATCACCACCCAGGGCGACCGCGTACTCGACCGCCCGCTGGCCGCGATCGGCGGAAAGGGCCTGTTCATCAAGGAGCTCGAGAACGCGCTGCGCGACGGGCGCGCCGACATCGCCGTCCACTCGCTGAAGGACGTCCCGATGGAGATGCCCGACGGCTTCATGCTCGCCGCCATCGCAGCGCGCGAGGATCCGCGCGACGCGTTCGTCTCCACGCGTCACGAGACGCTCGATGCGCTGCCCGATGGCGCGACCGTCGGCACGTCGAGCCTGCGGCGCGAGGCGCAGTTGCGCGCGCGCCGTCCCGCGCTGCGGATCGCGTCGTTGCGCGGCAACGTGCATACGCGGCTGCGCAAGCTCGACGACGGGCAGTTCGACGCCGTCATCCTGGCAGCCGCCGGACTGAAGCGCCTCGGGCTCGCCACGCGCATTCGCGCGCTGCTCGATCCCGACGAGAGCCTGCCTGCGCCCGGCCAGGGCGCGCTCGCCATCGAGTGCCGCACCGATCGCGTCGACCTGCGGTACGCGCTCGCGCCGCTCGTCGATCGCGGCACGACGCTCGCGACCTCGGCCGAACGCGCGTTCTCGCGCGCGCTCGGCGGAAGCTGTCAGACGCCGCTCGCCGCTTACGCGGAGTGGGAGGAAGGACGGCTCTGGCTGCGCGGCCTTCTCGCCTCGCGTGACGGCCGCGAGACGTTGCGCGGCGAGATGGAGCGCGACGTCGACGACGTCGACGCGGCGTGCGCGCTCGGCGCCGCGCTCGCCGACGATTTCCTCGCGCGCGGCGCGCATCGCCTGGTCGCGGCGCAGGAATGACCACCGGCATTCATCCGCTGTCGCCCCCGGCGCGCGAGCCGGGGCCGCTCGAAGACATCGGCATCATCGTCACCCGCCCGCAGCGCCAGGCGGCCACGTTCGCGCAAAAGCTCGCCGCGCTGGGCGGGCGCCCGCTGATCTGGCCCGCGATCGTCATCCTCCCACCTGCCGACACCGCGCGCCTCGCTCGGGCGCACGCCACGCTCGCGAGCTACGACATCGCGATCTTCGTGTCCGCCAACGCGGTCGAGTTCGGCGCGCGCCCTGCCGGCGAGTGGCCGGCGAATCTCGCGGTGTACGGACCGGGCCCGGGCACCGCCGAGGCGCTGGCGTCGGTCGGCATCCCGAACGCGCGCATTCCGACCCGGTCGTGGGACAGCGAGGGTCTCCTCGAGCTCGCCGAACTCGCGGACGTTACCGGAAAGCGCGTCGTGATCTTCCGCGGTGAGGGCGGCCGCGAGTTTCTCGGCAACTCGCTGCGCATGCGCGGCGGAACCGTTGATCACGTGCCGTGCTACCGGCGGGTCGCGCCGCAAAGCGGCGCCGAAGGCTTGATCGAGGCGATGCGCAACGGTCGCGCCGACGCGTTGACGCTCACTTCCGGCGAAGGTCTCGAAAATCTGATGAACGCGCTCGGCGAGGAAGGACGGGCCGAGGTCCTGAAGCTGCCGGTGTTCGCCACGCACCCGCGCATCACCGAGCGCGCGCGCGAATACGGGCTTTCCGCCATCGAGACCGCGGGCGGCGACGCGGGACTCATCGCCGGCCTGCTCGAATGGTTCGGGCCGAAGCGCGCACGACGATCCACGACGGAGCATACATGAACGACATCGACATTCTCGTCACGGCGCCGTTGCCGCCGTTTCTCTACGACCCGCTGAAACGGGACTACCGCTGCCACGATTACGCGCAGGCGCAGGACCCGCGCGGGCTGCTCGCCGGCGTCGGCGAGCGCGTGCGCGGGCTGGTCCAGGGCGGCGGGACGGTCACGCCGACGACGCTGCTCGACGCGTTGCCGAAGCTCGAGATCATCTCGGTCTTCGGGGTCGGCTACGATGGTGTGCCGACCGACTATTGCCGCGACCGCGGCATCCTCGTCACGAACACGCCCGACGTGCTGACCGACGACGTCGCGGACGTGGCCGTGGCGCTGATCCTGATGACCGGGCGCGGCTTCGTGCGTGCGAACCGCTTCGTGCAGGCCGGTGAATGGATGCGTCGCGGTCCCGAGCTCACGACCAGGCTGTCGGGACGAAGCGTCGGCATCGTCGGTCTCGGCCGCATCGGCAAGGCGATCGCGCATCGCGTCCAGGCGATGGGCATGCGGGTGCTCTACACCGGCCGCAAGCCGCAGGACGTTCCGTATGCGTACGTCGCCGATCTCGGGTCGCTCGCCTCGCAAGCGGACTTCCTGGTCATCGCGTGTCCCGGCGGGCCGGCGACGCGCAATCTCATCGACGCGCGCGTGCTCGCCGCACTCGGCGCGAAGGGCACGGTGATCAACATCGCGCGCGGCTCGATCATCGACGAGCCGGCGCTCGTGCGCGCGCTTGCCGACGGGACGATCAAGGCCGCGGGCCTCGACGTCTTCGCCGACGAGCCCAAGATCCCGGACCAGCTTCTGAAGATGGACAACGTCGTGCTGTTGCCACACGTCGGCAGCGCCACGCGCGAGACGCGCCAGGCAATGGCCGACCTGTGCAAGGCGAACCTCGACGCCTGGTTCGGCGAGCACAGGACGCTGACGCTCGTCCCCGAGCTCGCCGCGCGAGCCGGTTGAGTCAGTCGTCGGGCGCGAGCGGCGCGGCGACGGCGCGCCGGCCCGCCGGCTGGAAGAGCACGGTGAAAAGCGCCGCAACGACGAGCGCGAGCGCGATCCACTCCTGCGCGCCGGGGTGTTCGCCGAGCAGCACGATGCCGGAGATCACGCCGACGACGGGCACCGGGAGCGACGAAAGCGACGACACGGCGACGGGCAGCGTGCGCGCGAGCGTGAACCACGCCCAATGCGCGAGCGTGCCGGCGAGGAAGATGTTGTAGGCGATCGCGAACCATGCGCGCCCCGAAAGGCCGGAGAGCGCGCTCGCGAGCGGCTGCGGATCGAAGAGCGGCGCGACGAGCGCGAGCGGCAGCCATCCCAGGAGCATCATCCACCCCGACAGCGCGTTCTGCGGCACCGCCGGCTGCCACTTGCGCAGCAGCACGGTGCCGATGGCCCACATGATCGCCGCGATGAGGATCAGCAGCGCACCCGTGGGCGCGGCGCGCAGCTGGGCTGCCTGCTCGCCGAGGAGCACCGCCATGCCCGCGGTGCCGAGGCCGAGGCCGACGAGCTTGCGCGGCGAGAGGCGCTCGCGCAGGACGAACGCGGCGATCAGCGTCGCCCAGATCGGCATCGTGTACGCAAGGATGGAGCTGCGGCCCGCCGGCAGCTGCTGCACGCCGAAGAGCACGAAGCCGTTCCAGCCGGCGATGTTGAAGAGCGCGAGCGCACCGACGCGCGGCCAGAGCGCGCGCGGAATGCGGATCGAATCGCCCGACAGCCGCGTGACGAGGAGCAGTCCCATCGCGGCGAAGGGCAGCGTCAGCGCGCGAAACGTCAACGGCGCGAGCTCCGTGACGCCCATCTTGAGCACCGGCCAGTTGCATCCCCACACGAGGGTCAGCACGAGGATCGGCAGCGCCGCGCGCCCCGGCGTCACGGGTTCGACCCGTACTTGCCGACGTGCAACGCACGCGCCTGCTTCACCCATCCGTCGCGGCGGATGCGGCCGGGGAACTCGCGCAGCCGCGCCTCGATCTCGTCGACGTCGCGCTCGGTCAGGCGTGCGATCTGCCGGTACGTCGCGATGCCCATCTGGTAGAGCATCCGCTCGATGACCGGACCGACGCCGACGATGAGCTTGAGGTCGTCGGGCGTCCCCGGGGCATCGAGCAGCGGCGGCGGCGCATTGCGCTCGATGTCGACGACGATCTGCCGATAGCGCGCCGTTTCGGCGTGCGCGTCGGCGAGCGCGCGGAAAAGCGCCGTGCGCTCCGCCGACAGTTCGCGCAGATGCGCGAGCTCGGCCGACGCCGTATCGCACGATGCCGCCCTCGCCAAGGATGCCGGCGGGGTATCGCGTGAGGCGGCCCAAGGCGCGACGGCCGGGTCGGGGGCCGTCTGGGTCGCGTGGGGTGCCGGCGAAACGGGCGATCGCGGCTGCGCGGCGCGTCGCGCGTGGATGCCGCCGATGCGATAGGCGACGAAAACGCCGAGTGCGAGCGCGATCAACGCGAGAAACGTGAGGCCGTTCACGGAATCCTCGACAGGCGAGCGCGAGCCGCCGGGCCCGCGCATTGTATGCGACACGTGCGCACGCGGCCAATCGGATCGCCCCTTCGGCGCAGGATCGGACTGCTAGAATCGCCGCGCGATCATGCAGACGACCGCTCAAGGCGCCGACAAGGACGTGACGGCCCCGCCGCCACCCGCGGCGAGGTCGGGCGACGCCGCCCGCGCGTTCGGCGTGCGCACGCTGTGGATCGTCGTCGTCCTCGCGCTGCTCGCCGGCGCGTACGCGTGGTACGGCCTGAGCCGGGCGACGCAGGAGCTGCGGGGCGACGTCGCGAGGCGCCTCGTGGATGTCGATGCCGCCGTCGCGCAGGCGCGCACGCGCGAGTCGGATCTCGCGAACGCGGTGCGCGACGCGCAGGCGAAGCTCGCGCTCCTCGACGCGCGCGTGGCGGAATTCCACTCGCAGCAGGCGGCGCTCGAGGCGCTCTATCGCGACCTGGCACCCTCGCGCGACGAGCTCGCGCTCTCCGAGGTCGAGCAGATTCTCGTGCTGGCGAGCCAGCAGCTTTCGCTCGGCGGCAACGTGCAGGCGGCGCTCGCCGGGTTGCAGGTCGCCGATGGCAAGCTCGCGCGGCTCGACCGGCCGCAGCTCGCGCCGCTGCGCCGGGCGCTTGCGCGCGACATGGAACGGCTGAAGGCGGTGCCGTACGTCGATGTTCCGGGGATCTCGATCAGGCTCGACCAGATGCTCGACGCCATCGACACGCTGCCGCTCGCCAAGGACGAGCGCGTCGCGACGCCCCCCGAAGCCGTCGTGCCGGCGAACGAGCCGGCGTGGCTCAGGTTCCTGCACGGCATGTGGAACGATCTGCGCAGCGTCATTCGCATCGAGGTGTCGGATCGCCCGCCGGCGCCGCTCGTCACGCCGCAGCAGTCGTTCTTCCTGCGCGAGAACGTGCGCCTGCGGCTCCTTTCCGCGCGGCTCGCGCTGCTCGCGCGCGACGATCGCTCGTTCCAGGCGGACCTCGCAACGGCGAGCGGCTGGATCAAGCAGTATTTCGACACGCGCGATCGGCGGGTGCAATCGGCGCTCGCCACGCTCGGGCAGCTTTCGACGATCACGATGCCGGGTGAGATGCCCGACCTCTCCGCGAGCCTCGAGGCGGTTCGCACGCTGAAGACCGCGACCGAGCGCGCGGCGGAGCGCAACTCGGCGCGCGGCAAGTAGGGCGGTGCGCGCGCTCGTCACGTTCATCCTCATCGCCGCGGCGGCGGTGACGCTGGCGCTCCTGTTCCGGCTCAACACCGGCTACGTGCTGTTCGTCGCGCCGCCGTACCGCGTGGAGCTGTCGCAGAACGCATTCATCATCATCGCGATTCTCGGCTTCATCGCGCTCTACGCGCTGATCCGCGCCGCCGTGCGCCTCGCGAAGCTCCCCGAGGAGGTGCGCGAAGGCCGCCGCCAGCGGCAGCTCGCGCGCGTCCGCTCCAAGCAGGACGCCGCGGTCGTCGCGCTCCTCGAGGGCCGGCACGGCAAGGCGCGGCAATTCGCGCAGGAAGCGCTCGCGATCACGCAGTCGTCTCCCGTGGCGGCACTCGTCGGCGCGCGCGCCGCGATCGAGACGCGCGACTGGGCCGCGGCGAGCCGGATGCTCGAGCGCCCCGACACGCATGCGACCAACCTCGCCGTGCCGCGCCTGATGCTCGAAGCCGAGCTCGCGCTCGAGCGCGGCCAGCCTGCGGACGCGCTCGCCCGGCTCGCCGAGCTGCGCCGCGAGGCGGGCCTGCACACCGCGGCGCAGCGCCTCGAATTGCGCGCGCTGACCGCCGCCGGGCGCCCGACCGAGATCCCCGCGCTCGTCGATCAGCTCGTCAAGCGCAAGGTCTACGACGCGAAGCAGGGCGAGCTGTTGCGCGCGAGCGCCCACGCGGATGCGCTGGCCGGGTTCGCGCACGATGCCGCCGGGTTGCGCGCGTACTGGGCGAAGGTGCCCGAGAGCGACCGCCTGCAGCCGAAGGTGGCGCGGGCCGCGGCGCGGAGCTTCCTCGCGCAAGGCGCCGATCGCGATGCGGCGGACATCATCGCGCGGAGCCTCGATCGCTTCTGGGATTCGCGGCTGCTCCTCACGTTCGCGGAGTGCCGTCCGCCCGATGCGACGCGCCAGCTCGAAACCGCCGAGCGTTGGCTGGTCGCGCACAACCAGGACGCGAATCTTCTCTACGCGCTCGGGCGCATCTGCGAGCGCCGCGAGCTGTGGGGCAAGGCGCAGACGTACCTCGAGGCGAGCCTCGCGCTCGACAATCACTGGCGCGCGCACGTCGCGCTCGGCGAGCTGCAGGCGAAGCTTGGGCACACCGACGAGGCGAACGCGCATCTGGCGGCGGCGCTCAAGCTCGCGCTGGAGGAGCTGGCGCGGGAGGAGGGCTGAAGGCGAGGGGCGAGGGGCGAGGGTGCGGTGCGCAGAATCCTTTCCAATTACCGTAGCCTCGTACAACGGCACGTTGTTGTGCTCCACCGTCGCGAGCCACCGAAGCTCGCAGTCCATCGTCGCTCCCTCGCCCCTCGCCCCTCGCCCCTATCCCTTCGTCTCCGTCTCGGCGGCGTACGTAAAGCTGTCCGCGAAGAACTCCTCATCCGGCAGCCTGCGCAGCGTCGTGAAGTCGCGCTTCGCCGCGTCGATCATCGCGGGTGCGCCGCACGCGTAGACCTGATAACCCGACAGGTCCTTGAAGTCGGCGAGCACCGCCTGGTGCACGAGGCCGATGCGCCCGGGCCACGCGTCATCGGGTGCGGGGTCGGAGAGCACGGGGATGAACGTGAAGTTCGGGTGCTCCTGCTGCCATTGGCCCGGCAGGTCGGGCAGGTACAGGTCGCGTTTCGCGCGCGCGCCCCAGTACAGCACGATCTCGCGCGGGATCCTGTGGAAGAGCATGTGCTCGATGATCGCCTTGATCGGCGCGAACCCGGTTCCGCCCGCCACGAAGATCACCGGCTTGTCGGTCGTCTCGCGCAGATAGAACGTGCCGAGCGGGCCCTCGAAGCGCAGGATCTCGCGGCCCTTGAATGTCGTGAACAGCGGATCGGTGAACAGGCCGCCGGGCGTGTGGCGGATGTGGAGCTCGAGCAACTCGTCCGCGTGCGGCGGCGTGGCGAGCGAGAAGCTGCGGCGATGCCCGTCCTTCAGCAGGAAGTCGATGTATTGTCCCGGGAGGTATTGCAGCCGCTCGTTCACCGGCAGCTTGAGCTTCACGATCGCGACGTCCGGCGCCGGCTTGTGGATCGCCTCGATGCGGCACGGCAGGCGCTTGATCCGGATGTCGCCCGCGCGGCGCACTTCGCGCACCTCGATGACGAGGTCGGTCTTCGGCCGCGCGACGCAGAAGAGCGCGAAGCCCTTGTTCTTTTCACCGTCGGTCAGCGTCGACGCCTGGTGTGCACCGAAATCGACGTCGCCCTCGAGAATGCGTCCCTTGCACGTTCCGCACGCGCCGTTGCGGCAGCCGTACGGAATCATCAGGTCCGCGCGCATCGCGGCCTGCAGCACCGTTTCGTCGGCGGCGCATTCGAACGTATGCCCGCTTGGCCGTATGGTAATCTGCAGCGTCATGATGCAGCGGCTGTTGCTCGTGGGTTGCGGCGATGTCGCGCTCCGCGTCGCGGACCTCCTGCGACATCGCGTGCGGCTCGTCGGGCTGACGCGCAGCCGCGACGACGTACGGAAGCTGCGCGCTCACGGCGTGGTCCCGCTCGTCGGGGACCTCGACGAGCGCCGCACGCTTTCACGCCTCAACGCCGCGCCCTTCGCCGTGCTGCATTGCGCGCCACCCCCTTCCGACGGCCGGGACGATCCGCGCACGCGCAATCTGCTCGCTGCACTCGCGAGCGCGCGGATTATACCGCGGCACTTCGTCTATCTATCGACGTCGGGCGTGTACGGCGACTGTGCCGGCGCACGCG
>JBLMWW010000144.1:0-14945 GCA_050257435.1 Rudaea sp. | reverse complement strand
CGCCGCACCCGCCTCGCACAGCGTGTTCGCGGTGTCGACCAAGTCGTCTACGATGACACAAGTGCGGTCTTCGACTTCACCGATGATATGCATGACCGTGGCCACGTTCGGCCGCGGCCGGCGTTTGTCGATGATCGCCAGATCTGCTTCCAGCCTTTTCGCAAGAGCCCGGGCCCGCACGACCCCGCCAACGTCCGGGGACACCACCACCAGGTCCTTGTAATCGTGTTTCCATACGTCGCCGAGCAGTATCGGGCCCGAATAGATATTGTCCACCGGGATATCAAAAAATCCCTGGATCTGCTCGGAATGCAGATCCATCGTCATCATGCGGTCCACACCGCAGCTCACCATCATGTTGGCGACGACCTTGGCGCTGATCGGCACCCGCGCCGAACTGGGCCGGCGGTCCTGGCGCGCATAGCCCATGTAGGGAATCGCCGCGGTGACGCGGGCGGCTGACGAACGCTTGAGGGCGTCCACCATGACCAGCAGTTCCATCAGGTTGTCGTTGGTCGGCGCGCAAATCGACTGCAGCACGAATACGTCCTTGCCGCGCACATTCTCGAGAATCTCGACCATCACTTCACCGTCGCTGAAGCGGCCGACCTTCGCGCGCCCGAGATGGATGTCGAGATGGTTTACGACATCTCCGGCAAGCTTGGGTATCGCATTACCGGTAAACACCATCAATCTGTCGAACGCCACGACTTCCCCTTGGAATACGCGGGACGGTCACCACGACCGTCTCGTCAAAAATGGCTGGGGAGGTAGGATTCGAACCCACGAATGCCGGAATCAAAATCCGGTGCCTTAACCAACTTGGCGACTCCCCAGCGGAAAGCTGCGCGACGGCCGATCGTGCCACGGACCGGCCCCGAGGATCATGCGAACGCTGCCAGCGGGTGCCTCTCCACCGTGCGAACGACGCGGCCGGGTACGTGCGCCGGCAGTAGCGACAGCGCACGCTGCGCGTCGCTTTCGGACCAAAACGGCGCGAACACGCATGCGCCGCTGCCCGTCATCCGCGCCTGCGGCGAAGCCGATCGCAACGCCTGCACGGCCTCGCGCACCGGGCGGTGTTGCGCGACCGCGGCGAGCTCGAGGTCGTTGTGTCCGTAACCTTCGGAAAAGACGTCTATTTTCCCGGAGGGCCCCGTTGCTGTCAATGCGGGCGAGGCGAACATCGACGCGGTCGACACGTGCACGGCGGGCATGGCGAGCGCGATCCACAGCGACGGGACGGACATCGGCGTCAATACCTCGCCGATGCCGCGGGCGAGCGCTGCACCGGCGCAGAGGAAGAACGGTACGTCCGCGCCGAGCGCGAGGCCCATCCGCATCAAGTCGGCGCGCGACAAACCGAGCTTCCAGAGCCGGTTCAGTCCGAGCAGCACGCTGGCGGCGTCGGAGCTTCCGCCGCCGAGGCCGGCGCCGAGAGGGATTCGCTTGTCCACGCGAATCGAGACCCCGGCGTCGCGTCGCGTGGCTTCGCGCAGCGCGTGCGCGGCACGAACCGCGAGATCGTCGCACGCGTCGACACCGGGAACGTCGTTCTCACGCTCGATTGCGCCGTCGCCGCGATCGACGAGCTCGATGCGATCGGCGAGGTCGATCAGCACGAGCAGCGATTCCAGCGTGTGATAGCCGTCGGGCCGGCGGCCCATGACGTGCAGGAACAGGTTGAGCTTCGCCGGCGCGGGAACGACGAGCGTCGCCCCCTGGGGCGGCCCGCCGGGGATTGTATGACCCCCCACAGGGCTCACTGCCATCGATCGACCACGACGCGCACTTCGATCGCATCGGCGCCGGGGTAGCGCAGCGTCACGCGAGATGGCTCCCGCGCCGTGGCGTCGGCGTACGTATAGACGACCTCCCATCCGTCCTGCCGGAGCACGGCGACGCGGCCCGCGTCGTCGCGCTCGACGTCGTAGCGCCCGTGCGGGCGCGGCAGCGCGCGGATCCAGAACGCGAGCCCGGCGACGGGAATCGTCACGCCGAACGCCTTTTCGGTGAGCGCCCCGAAATCCGGAGCGTGCTCGACGCGCCCGTCGGAGAGCTCGACCGACACGTCGCTGCCGTTCCCGACGAGCCGCGCGAGCGTCTGCCCGAGCGGCGTCGCGAGCGCGATCGCGTCGTGCGGCGGATCGTGGGTCCACGAAAAATTGCCCGCGATGCCGTTGTCGCCGCGACGCGCTGACAGGCGCCCGCCGATGTCGAAGGGTGCGTCGATCACGGCAATCGGGGCTTCCGGCGCACGCGGCGGCGGCAACGCCGCGCACGCGGCCAGCAATGCCGCGCACGCTGTGAGCGCGAGGCCATGGATCGTCGCGCGTGTCACGCGGGCGAGGCGCGAGGGCAGTGGGCGACCGGCTGCCGTTTGCCCGATTACGGCTCGAAACGGCGCACCGTCGCCTTCAGCACCGCATTGTCCGGATTCGAGTCGAGCTGCGCCTTCCATACGGCGCGCGCGCGCTCGTGCTCGCCCTTGCGCCACAACACCTCGCCGAGATGCGCGGCGATCTCGGCGTCGGGCCGGCCGTCGAGCGCCTGCTGCAGGTAGCGCTCCGCGTCGTCGAGACGGCCCTTGCGATAGAGCGCCCAGCCGAGGCTGTCGAGAATGAACGGATCACGGGGCGAAAGCTTGTGCGCGCGCTCGATGAACTCGAGCCCTTCGTCGGTGCGCGATGTGCGATCGACGAGCGTGTAGCCGAGCGCGTTCAGCGCCTGCGCGTCGTTCGGGCGCAGCTCGACGAGGCGCTTCAGCCGCGATTCGGCCTCGTCGACCTTGTCGAGCTTCTCGGCGACCATCGCGATGTCGTAGATGAGGTCCGGCGTGTCGGGATGGTCGGCGAGCCCCTTCGTGAGCACGCTATAGGCCTCGGCATCGTTGCCCGCGTCGCGGTAGACCTGCGCCTGCGCCTGCGTGACCTGGATCTTCTGCTCCGGCGTCACCGCGTTGAGCCCCGCCAGGTAGCGGCGCGCCTTGTCGACGTCGCCCTGCTTGCCGTACATCGCGCCGATGCGAAGCTTCGCGAGCCACGCGCGATCGCCTTCGGTCACCGCCTGGTAGTGCAGGATCGCCTTGTCCCACTGCCGCGTTTCCTCCGCGGCTTGCGCGAGGTAGAGGTCGATGACGCCCGCTTCGCCGTACCCCGCCGACTTGAGATCCTCGAGCAGCCGCTCGGCCTCGGCGTAATCCTTCATCGAAAGCGCGATCGTCGCGACCGCGAACTCGAGGTCGCGGGAGGCCGGCTCGCGGTCCCACAGCTTCTGCATCAGCGCGCGCGCATCCGAAAAGCGCTTTTGGTCGACGTACGTCTGCGCGAGCGCGCCGGCGGCGCTTTTCGCGTCGGGATGCGCCGCGACGAACGACTCGAGCCATTGCAGCGCTTCCTGCGGTGCCGTGCGCTCCACGATCTCGGCCTTGAGGACGGCAGCGCGCTCCCAATCGGGACGAAGCGCGAGCGCCTGGTCGATCTCGTCGCGCGCCTCCTTCGCGGCGGCCGCGTCGTCCTCGCCCACCGCGTACGCCGCGGAAGCGACCGCGTAGTGCGCCTCCGGCGTCTTGGGATACGGTTTGGCGACGTCGCGCACCAGCGAGAGCACGCCGTGGCGGTCGGATTGCTGCGAGAACAGCCGGTTGAGCTGCAGGAAGACCTCGCCGACGCCCGAGCCGGACAGGGCGGCCTGCGACAGCACGTGCTCGATGCGCGAGCGCAACGCGTCGTTCGCTGCCGTTTCGGGAATCGCGCCCGTGTCGCCGTTGGCCGCGAGCGCGTCGAGCACGTGCCTGGGCCGCTCGGCGGCCGGGTCGAGGCGTCCCCACAGCTCCGCCGCGTCGTGGACGAGCTTGCGCTCGCGCGCGGCGATCGCGATCTCGAGCGCACGCGCGGCGAGGCGCGAATCGTTCGTCGCCTCCGCCGCGTCGAGATACGCGCGCGCCGACACGGCAAGATCGCCACGCTGCAGCGCGACGTCGCCCAGCATCAGCCGGTAGAAGAGATCGGCGGTGAGGTCGTGATCGAGCGGCGCGGGCGCGGTGGAGGCCGGCGGCGCATCCGCCGGCGATGCGTCCTGCGCAACGGCCGCCGGCGCGACGACGGCGCACAGTGCGGCCAGCATGGCGCAAAGCGGAAAACGGGGACGCATCGGTCGATTCTCGGTGGCGCGACGACGTGTCGCGGTGCTTCGAAGCGGAGTCTAATTCAAGCTATAGTCGCCGCGCTCACAAACCTTACGCGGCTGCCGCCCTCGCCCTCGCGGCGAGCCGCTTTCCCGCACCGCTCCTCGGATGCCTGAACTTCCCGAAGTCGAAACGACGCGGCGCGGTATCGCGCCGCACGTGACGGGCCGGCGCGTCGCGCGGATCGACATCTACGACCGGCGACTGCGCTGGCCGGTTCCCGTCGACCTCGAGTCGCGCCTGCGCGGTCGCACGATCGACCGGATCGACCGGCGCAGCAAGTACCTGCTGTTCCGCATCGGCGAGGGCGCGCTGCTCGTGCACCTCGGCATGACGGGGACGCTACGCGTGTTCCGCGAAGCGCCGCCGCGCCAGCCGCACGACCACGTCGACATCGTGCTCGACGACGGCACGCTGCTCCGCTATCGCGATCCGCGCCGCTTCGGCGCCATGCTGTGGTTGCCGTCGAGCGCGCGAGGGCATCCGCTGCTCGACGCGCTGGGTCCGGAGCCGTTCGACGACGCATTCAACGCCGATTATCTCTGGCGCACGACTCGCGTGCGGCGCGCCGCGATCAAGCTCGTGATCATGGACAACCGCGTAGTAACGGGCGTGGGCAACATCTACGCGAACGAGGCGCTGTATCGCGCCGGCATCCGGCCGGCGACGCGCGCGCACCGCGTCTCGCGCGCACGGCTCGCCCGACTGGTCGACGCCGTTCGCGACGTCCTGCGGGAGGCGATCGCGAAGGGCGGCAGCACGCTGCGGGATTACGTCGGCTCCGACGGCGCGTCGGGCTATTTCCAGCTCGAGTATTTCGTCTACGGACGCGGCGGGCAGCGCTGCCGGACGTGCGCCGCGACCGTCCGTGCGGCGCGCATCGGCCAGCGCTCCTCGTTCTACTGCCCGAACTGCCAGCGCCCCTGACCCCGCTTCTGCCTTAGCGCGGCAGGAGCGGACGGCCCGCGGCCGCGGGGATCCGGCCACGTCGCCCGGCCTCCGGCCGGCGGGCGCCGATCGGGCCCGCGCCTTCCGCGGGCTTCCCGACGCCGACCGTCGGTGGCGGTCCGCTGGATTTCCTCCAGTCGGACCACGGCATGACTCGTGCTTTCCGGGGGCTGACTGGTTTCGATGCATCGATTGAAGAAGCGAACCCACACCCTGCGCACCAGGGCGGCATGAATCCTTCACGCGACCTCGCCGCCCGTTTCGAGGCGTACGCCGATTGGCGCCGCCGGGTCTCGGCCGGGGTGTCGACGCTGTTCGAGTGGCTCTCGCAGCAGGACCTCGCCGACGCGCAGGCCGAGGCGAAGGTGCAGCAGATCCTCGAGCGCCTGCAGCAGGACAAGCTCGTCGTCGCCTTCGTCGCCGAGTTCTCGCGCGGCAAGTCGGAGCTCATCAACGCGATCTTCTTCGCCGATTTCGGCCAGCGTCTGCTGCCGTCGTCGGCAGGGCGCACGACGATGTGCCCGACGGAGCTTCTGCACGATCCTTCGCGCCCTCCGTCGATCCGGCTTTTGCCCATCGAAACGCGGCTGAACGACGCGACCGTCACCGAGTTCAAGAATTACGCCGACGAGTGGGTCACGTTCCCGCTCGATCTCGGCGCGGCGGAACGGATGGCCGAGGCGCTCGCGCGCGTTTCGCAGGTGAAGCGCGTGCCCGTCGCGCTCGCGCGCAAGTACGGGTTGTTCAGCGATCGCGACGAGGACATCCTCTCGGCACTCGAGAAAGGCGAGGAAGGCAGCGTCGACATTCCCTGCTGGCGCCACGCGATCATCAATTTCCCGCATCCGCTGCTGCAACAGGGGCTCGTGATCCTCGACACGCCGGGCTTGAACGCGATCGGCACCGAGCCCGAGCTCACGCTGAATCTCCTGCCCAACGCGCACGCGATCCTGTTCCTGCTCGCGGCGGACGCGGGGGTCACCAAGACCGACCTCGACGTCTGGAACGATCATCTCGCGGGCGAGGACGCTACGACACGCTCGGCGCGCCTCGTCGTCCTGAACAAGATTGACGGGCTGTGGGACGACCTCAAGGAAGAGGTCGAGATCAACGCGGAGATCGACCGCCAGGTGGAGGCGAGCGCGTCGCTCCTCGGGATCTCGCCTGCGCAGGTGTTCGCGGTGTCGGCGCAGAAGGCGCTGCTCGCGAAGGTCAACGGCGACGACGCGCTGCTCGCACGAAGCCGCCTCCCGGTCCTTGAGCGGTCGCTGTCGCGCAAGCTCATTCCCGCGAAGCGCGAGCTCGTCGGCGCGGCGACGCATGCGGAGATCCGCTCGCTCACCGCGTCGGTGCGCGCGATCCTGAACGCGCGCGCGTCGGGCATCGGCGAGCAGCTCGCCGAGCTGATCGCGCTGCGCGGCAAGAACCAGGACGTCGTCGAACACATGATGGCCCGCGTCAAGGAGGAGAAGGAGCTCTTCGAGCGCGGGCTCGCGCGCTACACGGCGCTGCGCACCGTGTTCACGCAGCACACGAACGACCTCTTCGACGTGATCGGGCTCTCGGCGCTGCGCGACAACGCGGCACGCACGCGCCGGCGCATCGAGGACAGCCCCTTCACCAAGGGCGTGCGCGACGCCATGGGCGAGTTCTTCGCGCGCCTTCGCGCCAATTTCGACCAGGCGGGGCGGCAGGCGGCCGAGATCCACGACCTGATGCGCGCGATGTACGCGCGCTTCGCGCACGAGCACGGCATCGAGGTGTTCGTACCGCCGCAGTTCTCGGTCCTCAAGTACCTGAAGGAGATCGAGCGGATGGAGCGCGCCTACAACACGCACTTCAACACGCTCTGGAACATGGTCAGCAAGGCCAAGTACCCGCTGATGAAGCAGTTCTTCGAGACGGTCGCCTCGCGCGCGCGGCACATCTACAAGGTCGCGAACCGCGATGTCGAGGCGTGGCTCAAGGCGGTCATGTCGCCGCTCGAGACTCAGGTGCGCGAGCACCACATTCAGCTACGGCGCCGGCTCGACAGCATTCGCCGCATTCACCGCGCGAGCGACGAGCTCGAGAACCGCATCGTCGAGCTCGAGCAGCAGCGCGTGGCCATGGACGCACAGCTTGCGGGCCTGCGCCAGCAGCTCACCGCGCTCGATCTCGTGATCGAGGCGCCGGAGGCGCTGCCGCTCGCGGCGAACGCGTAGGAAAATCGGCGATATGGAATGACGGGCGCCGTCGTCCCACCCGCCATCGCGAGCGTCCGAGCACGATTTGCCGACTTGACCGGGGGATCGAGGATGTTCTCCCGGGAACGCCCCGCCGGACGGGAAGAGGTTTCTCCGACCCCGCTCAATCCGAGCGCATTTTTTCGGGCGTCTTGCGCGCCATCAGCGCCTCGTACTTGAGCTGCAACTGCGCCCGCGTCTCGACGAAGTCGGGGTTGACCGGGATGCAGTCGACCGGGCATACCTCGCGGCACTGCGGCGCAGCGAAATGGCCGACGCACTCGGTGCACTTCGCCGGGTCGATCTCGTAGATCTCCGATCCCTGCGAGATCGCCTCGTTCGGGCATTCCGGCTCGCAGACGTCGCAGTTGATGCATGCGTCGGTGATGATCAGCGCCATGGCGCCTAACGTCCCGCCTTGCGACGCAACTGGGCGGCGACGTGCGGGTGCACGAAGTTCGATACGTCGCCTCCGAAGCGCGCGATCTCGCGCACGATCGTCGCGGAGATGAACATGTACTTCTCGCCGGGCGTGAGGAACAGGGTTTCGACGTCCGGATAGAGGTTGCGGTTCATCCCGGCCATCATGAACTCGTATTCGAAATCGGAGACCGCCCGCAATCCGCGCAGGATCACCTGCGCCCCCTGCGCCTGCACGAAATCCATCAGCAGCGACGAGAAGCCGCACACCTCGACGTTCGGAAACGCTTTGAGCACCTCGCGGGCCATGTCGATCCGCTCCGCCGTGGTGAAGAAGGGCTGCTTGGAGGCGCTGTCGGCGACGGCCACGACGACGTCGTCGAATAGCCGCGCGGCGCGCCGCGCGAGGTCCTCGTGGCCGCGCGTGAAGGGGTCGAACGTTCCGGGATAGACGACCTTCATGATTCGTCGCACGGCGCAGGGGCCGGTGCCAGCAGATGATAATGCACATGCCCCGCCCTCGCGTGCCGCAGCGTGCGCCACGGCGGCGGCGGTTCGAGGCAATGCCCCGCTTCCGCGTAGACGCGACCGTTCGCGCCAACCACGCGCGGAAGCGCCGCGAAGAGGGCGTCCCATGGGTCGTCCGCAAACGGCGGGTCCAAAAACACCACGTCGAAGACGCGCGACTCGCGCGCAAGGTAACGCAACGCGTCGTCGGCGTACGTTTCCACGCCCGTTGCACCGAGCGCCGCGGCGGCCGCGCGCACCGCGCGCGCGAGCGGGGGATTGCGGTCCACCGCGACCGCGAGCGTCGCGCCTCGGGATGACGCCTCGAGGGTGAGAACGCCGCTCCCCGCGTAAAGATCGAGCGTCGCCGCCCCCGTGAGGTCCTGGCCCAACCAGTTGAAAAGCGTCTCGCGCACGCGATCCGGCGTAGGGCGCAGGTCCGGGGCCTCGAGAACCCGGACGTAGCGGCCGCGATGGCGCCCGCCGATGATCCGAATGCGCTGCGGTGCGCCGGAAGGCCGCCGCCGAGGCGGTTCGAGGGCGGGGCGGCGAGGCATCGAGCGGTAGAATTGCAGTTTTCCCGCGCGCCGTCCATCGAGGCGCGCGCCCATCGCGTCTCCGATGTTCGATCTCTTCAAACGCAAGGCGGCGCCCGTGCCCGCGCAGCCGGCCGAAACGTCCCCGGCCGAAGCGGACGCTTCGCCCTCGACCCCGGTCGTGACGCCTCCCGGTCCGGTACTGGAGCCCGCCGGCGCTACGTCGCAGCCGTTGCCGGTCGATCCCGCCGAAGCGCCCGGCGCCGAGAAGCGTTCGTGGCGCGAGCGGCTCAAGGCCGGGCTCGGTCTGTCGCGCGACAAGCTGTCCGGCGCGCTGACCGGCGTCTTCCGGCGGCGCGTGCTCGACGACGAGGCGCTGGACGAGCTCGAGTCGGCGCTCCTGATGGCGGACGTCGGCGTCGACGCGACGCAGTACCTGCTCGACGAACTCCGCACGCGCTATCGCAGGGCGGGCCCGAACGCCGACCCGCGCGCGCTTCTGCGCGCGGCTTTCGCCGACCTCGTCCGGACGCTCGAGGCGCCGGTCGAAATCGGCTCGGCGCGTCCGTTCGTCATCATGCTCGCCGGCGTCAACGGTGCCGGCAAGACGACGTCGATCGGCAAGATCGCTCGCTGGCTCGCCGAGCGGAAGCTGTCGGTGCTGCTCGCGGCCGGCGACACGTTTCGCGCCGCCGCGCGCGAGCAGCTCGCGGTCTGGGGTCAGCGCAATAACGTCGCGGTCATCCAGCAGGCCGGTGGGGACCCGGCAGCCGTGATGTTCGACGCGCTCAATGCCGCGACGAGCCGCCGGATCGACGTCGTGCTCGCCGACACCGCCGGCCGCCTCCCCACGCAGGCACACCTCATGGAGGAACTCCGCAAGATCAAGCGGGTCCTTGGCAAGGCGCGCGAGGGCGCGCCCGACGAGGTCTGGCTCGTGCTCGACGCCAATACCGGTCAGAACGGCCTGGCCCAGGTGCGTGCGTTCGACGCGGCGGTCGGCCTCACCGGCCTCATCCTGACGAAGCTCGACGGGAGCGCAAAGGGCGGGATCGTTGCGGCGATCGCGCGACAGCATCCCATCCCACTGCGGTTCATCGGGATCGGCGAGGGGGTGGACGATCTGCGGCCGTTCAAGGCCGATGAGTTCGTGGAGGCCCTGTTGCCCGAGGAAGGTCCCGAGGTTTAGCGCCCTACGGTCGGAGCAAGCACTTACCCGCGCTCAGGATTCCTGGAGGTGCGTACGCGCCGAACCGGCCCCCGCGCCGGCGGTCCACCTCTTGGAGGGGTTGCCTTTTGGCCGAACATACCCGAGTAAATTCGTCAGGAACTTTCCGTCCAGTTAGCACTCCTATGTCGCGAGTGCTAAACTGGGCGGCCGGCGGCACTCCACGTTCCACGGACGGGTCTGGCCGCCATTGAAAGGAGAAATGAATGACCGGTAGCGCGCTGGCGTTTCCGACTCCCGCCTCGCTGGGGAGCCTCGACCATTACATTCAGGCGGTCAACCGGTTCCCGCTGCTGACGGCGGAGCAGGAGACCGAGCTCGGTCGGCGCTGGAAGGAGCATGAGGACGTCGAAGCCGCGCGGCAACTCGTCTTGTCGCACCTGCGGCTCGTCGTCGCTGTTTCGCGCAATTACATGGGTTATGGCCTGCCGCAGGCCGACCTGATCCAGGAAGGGAACATCGGCCTGATGAAGGCCGTTCGCCGGTTCGATCCCGAGCGCGGCGTGCGGCTGGTGTCGTTCGCGCTCCACTGGATCAAGGCGGAGATCCATGAGCACGTGCTGCGCAACTGGCGGCTCGTGAAGATCGCGACCACTAAGGCGCAGCGCAAGCTGTTCTTCAACCTGCGGAGCATGAAGCGCTCGTCGGCCGCGCTGAGCGCCGCGGAAGCCGACGCGATCGCCGCGGACCTCGGTGTCAAGACCGAGGAGGTGTTCGAGATGGAGAAGCGCATCTCGGGCGGCGACGTCGCGCTCGACCCGACGCCCGGCGACGAGGACGCGGTGTCCCCGATCGCGTATCTCACCGACTTCGAGGACGAGCCGGCGCAGATCCTGGAGCGCGCGCAGACCGCGGCCAACCGCAGCGCGGGCCTGCGCTCGGCGATGGCGAAGCTCGACGACCGCAGCCGGCGCATCATCGAAGCGCGCTGGCTCCGGGAGGACGACGCCGCCACGCTGCAACAACTGGCCGACGAGTACGGCGTCTCCGCCGAGCGGATCCGCCAGATCGAGAGCAAGGCGCTGAAGACGATGCGCACGGAGATGGTGACGCTGCAGTGACGCTTACCTGGCAGACCCAAGGACGCCGGCCCCGCGCCGGCGTTTTTGCTCGTCGGGTCAGCGCGCCTCATTCGCCGGCCACCGGCCGAACCGCGAGCGAAACCTCGGCCCGCAAGCTATAACTCCACCTGCGTTCCCAACTCGACGACCCGATTCGTCGGCACCTGGAAGAACTCCGACGCCTTCGTCGCGTTCTTCGACATCGACACGAACAGCTTCTCGCGCCACAGCGCCATGCCGGGGGTGACGGTCGCGATCAGCGTCTCGCGCGACACGAAGAACGACGTCTCCATCATGTCGAAAGCAAAGCCCTTGCGACCGCTGTCCTCGAGGAGCTCCGGCACGTCGGGGTCCTCCTTGAAGCCGTAACGGGCGACCATCCGGAAGAAGTTGCATCGGAGCGGCTCGATCTCGTAGCGCTCGTCGCTCGCCACGAACGGGATGTCCTGCGTCATGATCGTGAGGAACACGACGCGCTCGTGCAGCACCTTGTTGTGCTTGAGATTGTGGAGAAGGGCGTGCGGAACGCGGTTCGGCGTGGAGGTCAGGAACACCGCCGTCCCCGGCACGCGCGTCGGCGGCGAAGCCTCGATGCTCTGGATGAAGAGGTCGAGCGGCATCGCATCCTCCGCGAGCCGCCGCATCAGCAGCGACCGGCCCCGCTTCCACGTGGTGAGCAGCGTGAACACGATGCCGCCGATCAGGAGCGGGAACCAGCCGCCGTCGGGAATCTTGAGCGAATTCGACGCGAGGAACGTGAGGTCGATCAAGAGCAGCGGCGTCGTGATCAGCACGGCGATCCAGACCGGCCATTTCCAGATGCGCCGCATGACGACGAAGATCAGGATCGAGTCGATCAGCATCGCCATCGTGACCGCGATGCCGTACGCGCCGGCGAGATTGTCCGAGTTGCGGAAGCCGACGACCAGCGCGACGATCGCCGCGAGCAGCATCCAGTTGATGAACGGCACGTAGATCTGCCCGATCGCGCGCTCGGACGTGTGCAAGATCGTAAGCCGCGGGCAGTAGCCCATCTGGATCGCCGCGCGCGTGAGCGAGAACGCGCCCGAGATCACCGCCTGCGACGCGATGATGGCCGCCGCCGTGGCGAGCAGCAGAAGGGGGACGCGCGCCCAGCCGGGGGCGAGCAGATAGAACGGGTTCTGGATCGCGGCGGGATCGTGGATGACGAGCGCGCCCTGACCGAAGTAGTTGAGGATCAGCGCCGGCATGACGAAGAACAGCCAGGCGCGCCGGATCGGGCTCTTTCCGAAGTGGCCCATGTCCGCATAGAGCGCCTCGGTGCCCGTGACGGCGAGCACGACCGCTCCGAACGCGACGAACGCGACCTCGGGATTGGCGGCGACGAAGCGCACGGCGTAGACCGGATCGAGCGCGGCGAGCACCGCCGGGGTGCGCGCAATCTCGGCGGCGCCCAGCACGCCGATCGCGACGAACCAAAGCGACATGACGGGGCCGAACACCGCGCCGAGCCCGGCCGTGCCCTTGCGCTGGCTCGCGAACAGCACGACCAGGATCAGCACGGCGGCGGGGACGATGAACGGATGCATCGCGGGCGCGATGACGCCGAGTCCCTCGACCGCACCGAGCACGCTGATCGCCGGCGTGAT
This sequence comes from Rudaea sp., assembly GCA_050257435.1. Taxonomy (GTDB): domain Bacteria; phylum Pseudomonadota; class Gammaproteobacteria; order Burkholderiales; family Casimicrobiaceae; genus VBCG01. The sequence goes on along the minus strand of JBLMWW010000144.1, from coordinate 2,203 downwards.
CATGCCGTCGCCATAGAACATCGCGGCGCCGAAGATGCCGAGGCCGACGAGCCACCAGCGCAGCGTCGTCCGCTTCTCGACGCCGCGCGAGACGAGCGCCGTGAGGGCGAGGATGCCGCCTTCGCCCCGGTTGTCGGCGCGCATGATGAGCACGATGTACTTCAGCGTAACGACGATCACCAGCGCCCATACGATCACCGACAGCACGCCGAGGATGTTGGCGTGCGTCAGCGACAGTCCGTATTGCCCGGTGAACGCCGTGCGCAGCGTGTAGAGCGGGCTCGTGCCGATGTCGCCGTATACGACGCCGATCGCGCCGACGACCAGCGGCATCATGCCGGCCGGCGGGCGAGCGGAGGCGGTGGCCGAAGTCAAGATCGGATCGACGACGCGCCCCTACGAGGCGGCGCTGTCGTCGGTTCGGCGCGAAAAGCGGATATTGAGCTGCTTCAGCTTGCGGTAGAGGTGCGTGCGCTCGAGGCCCGCTTTCTCGGCGACCTTGCTCATGTTGCTCTGCTCGCGGCCGAGCAGTTGCTCGAAGTAGATGCGCTCGAAGGCCTCGCGCGCCTCGCGCAACGGCAGCTCGAAGAAGCGCGTCGTGATCTCCGGGGCGATCACGTGGTTCGGCGCCGCCGCCTCCCCGAGGAGGCGCTTCACGTGGTCGGCCGTGATCTCGCCGCGCACGATCTGCATGTTGCCGACGACGCTTTGCAGGTGATCGAGATTGCCGGGCCAGTACGCGTTGGACAGCGTCGTCAACGCCGCCGGCGACAGCGCCGCGAGCAGCGGCGTCGCGCGCTCGTCGGCGCCCGACGCGCGCCAATAGCGCTCGATCAGCGCGGGGATGTCCTCGCGCCGGTTGCGAAGCGGCGGCAGCACGACCGCGCCCGCCGAGAGCTGGGAGAGCAGCGCCGGGTCGAAGCGTCCTTCGGCGGCCAGGTTCGCGAGCGGCTCGGCGCTCGTCGCGACGAGCACGATGTTGTTCTTGTCGAGCTTCGGCAGCAGGAACGCGAGCCCCTTCTGCTCGGCGCGCGTGTACAGACCGATCTCGGCGCAGTAGAGCACCCCTTCGCGCGCCTCTTCGAGCAGCGCGAGCGGATTGCTCGTGAGGCGCGCGCCGTTGGCGAGCGCGACGAACGGCGCGCCGGGCGCCTGGATTGCCCGCGCTGCGACGTCGTGGCCCGTGCCGGCCTCGCCCAGGATCAGCACCGGACGCCGCGCGGCGACGAGCGCCTCGAGCGCCTTCTCGGTCTCGCGAATCGGTGCGCTCGTGCCGAGTTGCGCGAGGGAGATGCGCCGCGGCTCCTTCGCCGCCGCCGTCTTGAAGGCGCGGGCGATGGTCGCGAGCAGCTTGGCGAGCCCGATAGGCTTTTCGAGGAAATCGAACGCTCCGATGCGCGTCGCCTCGACCGCGGTCTCGATCGTGCCGTGACCCGACATCATGATGACCGGCATCGTGAGGAGCGCGCTCGCGCCCCACTCGCGCAGCAGCGTGACGCCGTCGGTGTCCGGCATCCAGATGTCGAGCAGCACGAGCGCCGGCTGCTGGCGCATGCGATAGGCGCGCGCCTCGCTCGCGTTCTCGGCGAGCGCGACGCGATAACCCTCGTCCTGCAGGATCTCCGACAGCAACTCGCGAATGCCGACTTCGTCGTCGACGATCAGGATCTCCCGCGCCTGCGCGGCGCGCGACTCGCCCATCGGCATCATTCCTGCGCCTCGCTCGGCAAAACGGGTTCGTAGTCCAGCCTGTGCGGCATCACGCCTGGGCCTCCCTGGGCCATTGCGCGGGCGCCGCGCCCGGAGCGTTGAGCGCGCGGAAGTGCAACATGACGCGCGCGCCGTGCGGTGCGACGTTCTCGAGCGTCACGTGGCCGGCATGTTCCTCGACGATCTTCTTCACGATAGCGAGCCCCAGCCCGGTCCCCTTTGCCTTCGTCGTCACGTACGGCTCGAACGGATGCGCGAGCACGGTATCGGAAAATCCGGATCCGCGGTCCGCGAATGCGAGCACCGCCTCCCCGTTCGTTGCCGACAACGCGATGTCGATCCGCGGCGCGTCCTGCCCGGACTGCGCATCCGCGGCATTCTGAAGCAGATTGTGGAACACCTGGCGCAGGCGGGTGGGCTCGCCCTGAATCAGGACCGGCGCGTCGGGCAGCGCGAGGGCAACATGCGGGCGCAGATTGTCGTACAGAGCGAG
>JBLMWW010000143.1:0-38887 GCA_050257435.1 Rudaea sp. | reverse complement strand
CACAGCGCCTCGAGCGACGCGATCACCTGCGCGAGCCGCTCGACGCTGACGGGCTTCACGAGATGGATGTCGAACCCCGCCGCCATCGCGCGCCGCTGGTCCTCGGGCTGCCCATAGCCGGTAAGCGCGATCAGCGCAATGCGATCCCCCGCGTGCGCGCGGATGCGGCGCGCCACCTCGTAACCGTCGATGTCGGGCAGGCCGATGTCGATGATGGCGATGTCGGGCTGCGCATCGACGGCGCACGCGATTCCGGATGCGCCGTCGGGCGCCTCGACGACCGCATGTCCCTGCATCGCCAGCACCTCGCGCAGCATCATCCGCGCATCGGCGTTGTCCTCGACCACGAGGACCGTGCGCCCCGAGGACGAGCGCGTCGCGGGCGCGGGCAGCGCCGGGTGCGTTGCGGCGGCCGTCGCGGGCAGGCGCACGGTGAAGGTGGTGCCGCGACCGCTGCCCGCGCTCGCCACGGACACGTTGCCACCTTGCATTTCGGTCAACCGCTTCACGAGCGTGAGCCCAAGCCCGATGCCGCCCTTCGATCGGCCGACGTCCTGGCTGCCCTGGACGAACACCTCGAACACCCGATCGAGCAGCGCCGGCGCGATGCCTTCGCCCTCGTCGGCCACCGTGAGCACTGCAAAGTCGCCGTCGCGCCGCACGCGCACGGCGATCGTCTTTTCCGGCGGGGTGAACTTGCCCGCGTTGTCGAGCAGGTTGGCGAGGATCTGCTCCATGCGCGTTCGATCGGCCTTCACCCACACGCTCTGCGCATCGACGACGACGACCTGTCCCGCGAAGCGGCCGGCCGAGCGCCACGCATCGACCGTCGCGGCGACGAGCGGCCCGAGGTCGAACGTCTCGAGCAGCAGATGCGCCTTGCCCGCGAGCAGCCGGCTCATGTCGAGGAGGTCCTCGATCATCCGCGACATGTGCTTCGTCTGGCGGTCGATCACGCCGCGCGCGTCGGCGGCGGCGGGATTCGTCGGATCGGCGGCGCGCAGGATGTGCGCCGCGGCGGTCAGTGCGGCGAGCGGATTGCGCAGCTCGTGGCTCAGCGCGGCAATGAACTCGTCCTTCGCGCGGTCGGCATTCCGGAGCGCATCCTTCTCGCGCTGCACGAGCTCTTCCCGCTCGCGCACCGCGACGTCCGCGTCGCGCAATGCCGCCGCGACGTCGTTCACTTCCCGCACGCCTTCGGGCAGCGGAACGCTGGCCCCCTTCCGCGAGCCGACCGAGCGCGCGACCGATGCAAGCTCGACGATCGGCGAGGCAATGCGGCGCCCGAGCAGGAGCGCGATCGTGAGCGTGACGACGACCGACGATGCGACGCCGATGCCCATCAGCCACGCGGTGCGGAAGGCCGCCGCCTCGACCGTCGCTGCAGGCACGGCAAGCCCGATGCTCCAGTGGCTGAAGTCGGAGCGCTTGTGCGCGGTGAAGGTGTCCTTGCCTTCCAGGGTGACGCCGCGGTACCAGCCCTCGGGCGCGCGCAGGACGGCTGCGCGAAAGCCCACCGACGCGAGCTCGCCCGCCGGCAACGGCGGAATGCGCGCGACGAAACGGCCATGCGCATCGACGATCCCGCTCGTCCATCCTTCCGGCAGCCGCTGCTGGCGCAGCAGATCCTGGAACGAGTCGGGGCGCACGAGCGCGCTCAGCACGTAGGCGAGGTGCCCGCGCTGCATCACCGGCACGCGGATCGGAATGCCCATGGGCGACGACGCATCGAGCCGATCGACGTTGCCGACGATCACCGACTGCGTCTTGACCACCTCGGCGAGGCTGCCTGGATCGATCGCCTGCTCGCGCGGCGCGCCCATCGGCCGCAGCGCATCGACCACCTTCTCGCCGGAGGGCTGCGTCAGCGTGATGTCGAGCCAGTTCGGTTGCGTGGCGAGCACGCGCTCGGCCTCGGCGTGGAAGGCCGCGAGATCCGCCACGTCGAGCGCCGGCGACGCGGTGATCGCCTGCACCGTGGTGATGTCGCCGCGCAATTCCGCGTCGACGGCGGTCATCACCGCGCGTGCGCGATCGGTGGCGGCGCGCTCGACGGTCATGCGGTCCTGCATGACGAGCACGATGGAGACGAGGATCGCGAACGCGAGCACCGGCAGCACCGCGCCGATCGCCAGCAGCATCAGGTGCGCGCGGATCGTCATGCCGGAGAGGGCGTGCAGGCGAGGCACGAGGACCGGGCAGGCGTTACCGGTAGGGGCGGGAAAGCTGCGGCTTGCGGACGGCTCGGAACGCCAACGTTAGCACGCCGTTCGGGCGTGCGCCATGCAGCATGCCCGACAATACGCGCCCATGACGCAACCCGACCGACGTTCGACGTGGACCGCGGCGCTCCTGTTGTGGCTGGCCGGCAATGGACTGCGCCTCACGATCCTCGCGGTGCCGCCCGTGATCGCGATGATTCGCGACGACCTTCATCTCTCCGCTACGGAGGTCGGGCTCCTCTCGAGCATCCCGCCCGCGATGTTTGCGCTCGCCGCGCTCGGCGGGTCGCTCCTCGTCGCGCGCCTCGGCGTCACGCTCGCGCTCGTCGGCGGGCTTGCGCTCGTCGCCGGCGGATCGGCGTTGCGCGGCTTCAGCCCCAACTACGTCGTGCTCCTGCTCACGACGGTCGTGATGTCCGCGGGCGTTGCGCTCATGCAGCCCGTCATGCCGACCGCCGTGCGCCTCTGGATGCCGAATCGCATCGGCCTCGGAACGGCGCTCTACACCAACGGCCTCCTCGTCGGCGAGATCCTGGCCGTGCTGCTGACGGCACCGTTCGTGCTGCCGCTGGTGGGCGGGAGCTGGCGCATGTCGCTTCTCGCCTGGTCGGTTCCGATCGCCGTCATCGCGGTCGTCGTGCACATCTATGCGCCACGGCACGCCGGGTTGCGCACCGTCCCCGCGGCTCTGCCGCGCAAGTGGCTGCCGGACTGGCACGTCGGCCTCGTCTGGCGCCTCGGCGCGCTGTTCTGCTGCATCAACGCGATCTACTTCAACGCCAACGCGTTCATGCCGATCTATCTCGCGAGCAAGGGGCGCGCGGACCTGATCAGCCCGGCGCTCCTCGCGCTGAACCTCGGGCAGTTGCCGGCGTCGCTGCTGCTGCTGGTCGTCGCGGGCAGGCTCGAGCGGCGCGCCTGGCCGTATCTCGTCTCCGGATTGCTGTCGCTCGCCGGCATCGCGGGAATCGTCTGGATGACCGGCCCGTACACGATCGCCTGGGCGGCGCTCCTCGGTTTCTCGGACGCATCCGCCCTGATCCTCGGTCTCACGCTGCCCCCGCTGCTCTGCCGCCCCGAGGACGTCGCGCGCACGTCGGCGGGCACGTTCCTCTTGAGCTATGGCGGCGCCGTGCTGCTCGCGCTCCTGAGCGGCGCGCTGTGGGATCTGTCGGGCATCCCGGCGCTCGCATTCGTGCCGCTGGCCGCGTGCGCCGTCGCGTTCGCCGCGATCACGGCGAAGATGTGGCGCAACCACGAGCTCCGATGATGCCTCGAGTCGATACAGCAGACGAAGAACCCGTGCGGAGTGAGCGTGAACGCGTGCCGGCGAGGGAATTGTCGCTGCGCTAAGCTGTCGATCCGACAGCCGCGGTACGCCGAGCGCGCGCCGGGGCCGCGCACCCCGCGCGCCATTTCCAGGAGAACACCATGAAGCCCCGATACGAAGTCAATGGCGGATGGACGAAGATCGTCGGCGGCGCCGCGCTCGGCGCCGCCGCGATGTTCATGCTCGATCCCGACAAGGGCAAGCGGCGGCGCGCGCTCGCGCGCGACAAGGCGACGAGCGTCGTCACGGACACGCGCGAGCTTTTCGGCGTCGCGCGGCGCGATGCCACGCACCGCCTCGACGGGCTGCGCGCGCGCGCACGCCGGCTTTTCACCGACACGCCGGTGCCCGACGACCTGCAACTCATCGAGCGCGTGCGCGCACGCATGGGCCGGCTCGTGTCGCACCCGCACGCGATCCAGGTCGGCGCGTACCGCGGCCGCGTGACGTTGAGCGGCCCGGTGCTCGAATACGAGGTGCGCCGGCTGCTCGACGCGGTGCGCAGCGTCTGGGGCGTCTCGGAGGTCGAGAACCGGCTCGTCGTCTACGACAGCCCCGAATCGATCTCGAGCCTGCAGGGGGGCGCCGAGGAGCGCCACGAGGAGGCCTTGCACCCGCTCGAGAACTGGCCGCCGGCCGTCCGCGTCGCCGCACTCGCCGGCGGTACGGCCCTGTCGCTCTATGGCATGCGGGAGCGCTCGCCCGCCGGCTGGCTCCTGCTTGGCGCGGGACTCGCGCTTGCCCTGCGCGGCGCGACCAACCGGCCGCTGCGCCGTTTCGCCGGCATCGAACCGACGGTGCGCGAGAATCGCCGCCTGCCGATACCCTACGAGACGGCGAACCCGTTGCAGCCGCAAGCACCGGCCGAGAACGTGGGCGAGGCGGGTTGAGCGGGCAGCGCACGTGGACGCCATCGAAGCCTTGACCACGCGCGCGAGCCCCGCGGCGCTCATGGCGCCTGCGCCGGACGCCGCGACGCTCGAACGCATGCTCGGCGCGGCGATGCGCGCCCCGGATCACGGGCGCCTTCGTCCCTGGCGGTTCATCGTCATCGATGGCCGCGCGCGCGAAGCGTTCGGCGACGTGCTCGCCGGCGCGCTGCTGCGCCGCGAGCCTGCAGCGGGCGAGCCGATGCTTGCGAAGGAACGTGCGAAGCCGCTGCGCGCGCCGCTCATCGTCGCGGTCGCCGCGTCCTTGCGCGAGCACCGCAGCGTGCCGGCGATCGAGCAGATCGTCGCCGCCGGCGCGGCAGCGGAGAACATCCTCGTCGCCGCGCACGCGCTCGGCTTCGGCGCGTTCTGGCGCACCGGCGCGCCGGCGTACGACGATACGGTCAAGCGGGCGCTCGGGCTCAAGGCCGAGGATGCGATCGTCGGCTTCCTCTACATCGGCACGCCGGCGGCGCCGCTACCGCCGACGCCACCCGCCAATCTCGCACCGCATCTCACCTACTGGCAGCGGCCGATCGATCCGGCGTAAGCGCCGCGGGGCCGCCGCCGAGGCGCTCGGACGAGGCTGACCACGCAGCGGCGGGCTGCAGGGGACCTTACCCGGCGAGCGCGTCGCGCCAGCGCCCCGCGACCTCGGCCGGGCGTGCCGCCGGTCGCACGATGAGCGGCATCGCGACGTCGCGTACGCGTTGCCGATCGCCCTCGGAGGTGACGTACTCCACCGGCGACTTGCCGTCGACGCGGGCGAGGAACAGCGCCGGCAGCAGGCTCGCGATGCGCGCCTCGATCTCGGCGCGCGGCTCCCACGTCGCGCCGGCGAGGTAGGCATCGGCGAAGGCGGCAAAGCAGCGCAGATAATCGGCGGCAGACGACGGCCGCGCGAGGCATTTCAGCAGGAAATGGTTGAGGCAGAATGCCGCATCGAACGCCGGGTCGCCGTACCACGCGCATTCGGCGTCGATCAGCACCGGGCCGTGCGGACCGAGCAGGATGTTCTTCGGACTGACGTCGCCGTGCACGAGCGCGCGCTTGGTCGCCGCCGTGCGGGCCGCGAGCCCTTCCAGGCGCGCGCCGAGATCGGGATGCCGGCGCGCGGTCGCGAGAAGGTACGGCTCGAGGCGGATCGCGTGGAAGATCGCGTCCGTGGCAAAGCGCTGCGCGATGCACGCGTCCGCGGCGCTCGCCGCGTGCAACGCCGCGACGATCGCAGCCACCTCCGCGGCCACGCCGGGTGCGGCAACGCCATCGAGCAGCAGGCGCTTGAAGACCGGGTAGTCCGCGGGATCGAGCCAGCTCATCGCGAACACGCCGAGGTCCGGATCGCACGCGATCGGCTGCGGCACGGCGTGCGCTCGATGCGTCGCGGCGAATTGCAGCCACGCCCATTCGTAGGCATTCCGTTCGATCGGTGCGCGCCAATCCTGCGCGACCTTGAGGCGCGCAAGCGCACGCTTGAGACAAAGCGATCGCCCCGGAAGATCGACGCGCCAGATCTCCGACGACACCCCGCCCGCGAGCGGCGTAAAGCGCGCACGCTCGTCCGCTCGCGCGAGCCCATGCGCGTACAGGAATTCAAGCAACCGCGGATCGGGGGCATGGGGCGCGTCGAAAGGCGGCGGCGCGCCGTTCGCGCTCGTCGCGCCGTCGTTCGGCCGCACGGGCATCATCGTTCCGGACGGCGCGCCAACGCGGCACTTCCGGCGTAGGGCAGCGGCGACGCATCCTCGATGCGCAGCAGCTCGTTGTATTTCGCGACGGTGCTCGACGTGCGCAGCGAACCGATCTTGATCTGTCCCGCCGCCGCACCGACCGCGAGATCGGCCATGAACGGATCCTCGGTCTCGCCGGAACGCGCTGAAACGATCGTCGCATAGCCCGCGGCCTTTGCCTGCGCCATCACGTCGAGTGTCCCGGTCAGCGTGCCGTTCTGGTTCGGTTTCACGAGCACGGCGTTCGCCACGCCCTCGGCAACGCCGCGCGCGAGCCGATCGGGTTGCGTCGCGAAGAGATCGTCGCCGACGACCTGGAGCCTGGCGCCGAGCCGTTTCGTGAGCGTTCGAAAGCCGGTCCAATCCTCCTCGCCCAAGCCGTCCTCGACCGACACCACCGGGAATTGCCCGATCCACGTCTCGATCATCGCAATCATCCCGTCGCTGCCGAGCTCGCGCCCTTCGCGCGCGAGGCGGTAACCGCCGGGGGCGGCGAGCGCCGTGGCGGCGACGTCGACGGCGATCGCGATGTCGTCGCCCGGCCGCAGGCCCGCGCGCTCGATCGCCTCGACCATCAATTGCAGCGCGGCGCGGCTCGTCTCGCACCCGGGAGCGAGGCCTCCTTCGTCGGCGAGCAGCGTCGGCAGGCCGCGTGCGCGCACGACGTCTTCCGCCGCGCTGCGGACGCGCGCGAGTTGGTGGATCGCCTCGCCGATCGTGTCGGCGCGCATGGGCAGCGCCAGGAAATCCTGCACGTCCATTGCGCGTCCCGCGTGCAGGCCGCCGCTCAGGATATTCGTCATCGGCAGCGGCAGCATGGGCGACGCACCGGCGAGCGCCGCGATGCGCACGTGGACCGGCTCGCGACGCGACGCAGCCGCCGCGCGGCAGACGGCGAGCGACGCGGCGAGCAGGGCGTTCGCACCCAGGCGGGAGAGTTGCGGCGTCCCGTCGCTCGCGCGCAATTGCGCGTCGACGCCGCGCTGGTCGTCCGCGTCCATGCCGCAGACGGCGCGGGCGATCTCGCCGTCGACGTTCGCCACCGCCTTGCGCACGCCCAGGCCGGCATAGCGCGCGGCATCGCCGTCGCGCAACTCGTGCGCCTCGGCGGTGCCCGTCGATGCGCCGGAGGGCACGCTCGCGCGGCCGACGCTGCCGTCGGCGAGCGTCACGTCGGCTTCGACGGTGGGACGCCCGCGGGAATCGAGGATCTCCCGCGCGTGGAGCGCGCGGATGGCCGTGGGCTTCACGCGCGCCGCGACGCGATCATTCGCGCTTGAGCGCCGGGAAGTCGTCCTCGGAATATTCGTGCGGCGCGCGTTCGCGGCGCTGCCGACGCTCGGACTCGGCGTTACGAAGCTCGACGCGGCGTATCTTGCCCGACAACGTTTTCGGCAGCTCGGTGACGAACTCGATGCGCCGCACCCGCTTGTACGGGGCGAGCTGGCGCCGCGCGAAAGCGAGGATGCTCTCGGCAAGCTCGCCTCCGGGAACGGCGTCGCTTCGCACCGTAACGAACGCCTTCGGGATCGCGAGCCGCAACGGGTCGGGGCTCGGCACGACGGCGACCTCGGTGACCGCCTCGTGCTCGAGCAGCACGCTTTCGAGCTCGAACGGGCTGATCCGGTAGTCCGACGCCTTGAAGACGTCGTCGGCGCGGCCGACGAACGTCACGTAGCCGTCCGCATCGCGCACGGCGGTGTCGCCGGTGTGGTAGTAGCCGCCGCGCATCGCGCGCGCGGTCGCCTGCTCGCTGTCCTCGTAATCGCGCATCAGCCCGAGCGGATGCGCGGAGAGGTCGAGGCAGACCTCGCCGTCGGCGGCTTCGCGGCCGTCGACGTCGAGCAGGACGACGCGGTACCCGGGCAGCGGGCGGCCCATCGACCCCGCTTTCACCGGCTGCCCCGGCGAATTGCCGAGCAGCGCCGTCGTCTCGGTCTGCCCGTAGCCGTCGCGCAGCGTGATGCCCCAGGCGTCCTTCACCTGCTCGATGATCTCGGGGTTGAGCGGCTCGCCGGCGCCTGCGAGCTCGCGCAGCGCAAGACGGCCGCGGTACGCCCCGAGGTCTTCCTGGATCAGCAGGCGCCACACCGTCGGCGGCGCGCACAGCGTGGTGACGCGGTAGCGCTCGATCGCGGCGAGCAATCCCTGGGCGTTGAAGCGCGGCGTATCGTAGATGAAGATGCACGCGCCGGCATTCCACGGGGCGAAGAACGAGCTCCACGAGTGCTTCGCCCAGCCGGGCGAGGAGATGTTGAGGTGCACGTCGTCGGGCGTGAGGCCGAGCCAGTACATGGTCGAGAGGTGCCCGACCGGATAGCTCTGGTGCGTGTGCAGGACCAGCTTGGGCTTCGACGTCGTGCCCGAGGTGAAATACAGCAGCAGCGGATCGTCCGCGCGCGTGGCGCCGTCCGGCGTGAATTCGACCGGGTGCGTGCGCGCCGCGTCGTGATCGACCCAGCCCGGCTGCGGGGTCCCGACCGCGATTCGCGTATAGTCGCCGTCCACGTCCGCGAACTTCGCCGTGTGCACGCTCGCCGCGACGACGTGCCGCACGCGGCCGCGGTCGATGCGATCGCGCAGGTCCTGCGGCGTGAGCAACGCGGTGGCCGGGATCACGACGGCGCCGAGCTTCATCGCCGCGAGCATCGTGTCCCACAACGCGAGCTCGTTGCCGAGCATGAGGAGGATCCGATCGCCGCGCCGCACGCCGAGGCTTCGCAGGTGATTCGCCACCTGCGACGAGCGCGCCGACATCTCGCGAAACGAGCGCTTGCGCTCGCTGCCGTCCTCGCCGACGATGAACAGCGCCGGGCGGTCGTTGCCCGCGGCCAAGCGGTCGAAATAATCGAGCGCCCAGTTGAAGTGCGAGAGCTGCGGCCAGCGGAAGTCACGCACGGCCGTGGCGTAGTCGGCGCGATGCGCGAACAGGAAATCGCGCGCCTCCAGAAAACCGCGCGCACGCGCATCGGCTTCGGATGCGCGGCTCGCCACAGATTCAAGCATCGTTTGCTCCCGAATCGGCTTGGCGTTCGCCGGCAGGCGTGAACCCGACGCCGGCACCGGTATCTTACGCAAGCGGGCGGGACGGCCCGCGGCTTGGCGCGATCAGTGCCCGGTCGCGCGCCATCCCGTCCGAACCCTTCCCTTCCACTTTCCGAACCCATCTCCCATGACCCATCGTTCCCGCCATGCGCGCGCGGCGCTCCTGATGCCGCTCGCGCTGTCCTGCCAGCTCGCCTTCGCCGCCACGGTCGTCAACGCGCGCCTCATGGATCCCAGCAGCAGCGCGCCGACGTCCACGATGCAGATCACGCTCGACCGAGATACCGTGCCCGCGGGAAAAGTGACATTCCGCGCGGTCAACGAGTCGAAGGACCTCGTCCACGAGCTCATCGTCGTGCGCACCGACGCTGCGCGCAGCGCGCTGCCTTACGACGACAAGCACAAGGAAGTGATCGAGAAGCGCATTCACCACCTGGGCGAGATCCCGGACCTGAAGCCCGGGGCGAAGGGCACGATGACGCTCGACCTCAAGCCCGGGCCGTACCTGGTCATCTGCAACCAGCCGGGGCACTACAAGGCGGGCATGGTGGCGGCGCTGACCGTCACCCGATGACGCCGTAATCGCGCCGATCTACCGCCCCACCGCGCGCAATGCGTGCGGCCCGTAACGCTCGCCTGCCACCTCGCCGGGAGGGATCGCCTGCTCGATGCGCTCGAGCTCCCGTTGCGTGAGCGCGATGTCGAGCGCGGCGACGTTCTCCTCGAGGTACCCGCGGCGCTTGGTGCCGGGGATCGGCACGATGTCGTCGCCTTGCGCCAGCACCCAGGCGAGCGCGAGCTGCGACGGCGCACATCCCTTCTCCGCCGCCATCGCATGGATCCGCTCGACGAGGCCCAGGTTCTTCGCGAAGTTGTCGCCCTGGAAGCGCGGAGAGGTGCGTCGGTAGTCGTCCGGCTCGAGATCGTCGATGCTGCGGATCCTCCCGGTGAGGAAGCCCCGCCCCAGCGGGCTGTAGGCCACGAAGCCGATGCCGAGCTCGCGCAGCGTGGGCAGCACCGCTTCCGCCGGCTCGCGGCTCCATAGCGAGTACTCGGTCTGCAACGCCGCGATCGGGTGAACGGCATAGGCGCGGCGCACCGTCTGCGGCGCCGCCTCGGACAGGCCGAGGAAGCGCACCTTGCCCTCGGCAACGAGCTGCGCCATCGCCCCAACGGTGTCCTCGATCGGCGTCTCGGGATCGACGCGGTGCTGGTAATAGAGGTCGATGGTCTCGATGCCGAGGCGCCGCAGGCTCGCCTCGCAGCATTGGCGCACGTACTCGGGGCGCCCGTTCACGCCCTTGAACGTTCCATCCGGATTGCGCACGTTGCCGAACTTGGTCGCGACGATCGCGTCGGCGCGGCGCCCGCGGATCGCACGGCCGACGAGCTCCTCGTTGCGCCCGGCGCCGTACATGTCGGCCGTGTCGAGGAAGTCGATGCCGAGGTCGAGCGCGCGCTGGATCGTGGCGATCGCCTCGGCATCGTCGCGGCCGCCGTAGAAATCGGACATCCCCATGCAGCCGAGCCCCATCGCCGACACGTCGAGACCCTGTCCCAGTCGTCTCCTCTTCATCCTTCGCCTCGTCTCCTGATTCGGTGGCGCACGCGGTCGCCCTCGTCCTTCACTATACGTCGCGCGCCGCGAACGCGCGCCAGCGCGCCGTTACCGATGGGATCGCGCCGCGAGCCTACGGGTTCCTTGGCCAAGGCGCGCGCGGGCGGCGTGCAGGACCGCGTCTTGACGGCGGTCAGCGCGATTCCCCTCGACGCACCGTATCATCGGGCAGCATGAACCCGCCCGCCGACAACGCGAACGAGGCGCAGGACCGGTTGGTCGCCGCGCTGCGAACGCGCCTCGCAGGCGACGGCACGCGCAAGGTCACCGTGCTCCAAACGCACATCTCGTACGTTCTGCTGACCGGCGACTACGCGTACAAGCTCAAGAAGGCGGTCCGCCTGGGGTTCCTCGACTTCAGCACGCTCGCCGCGCGCCGCTACTACTGCGACGAGGAGCTGCGGCTCAACCGCCGCCTCGCGCCGGAGATCTATCTCAACGTCGTCGCGATCACCGGCAGCGTGGACGATCCCGCGATCGGCGGCACCGGGCCGATCCTGGACTACGCGGTGCAGATGCGGGAGTTCCCGCAGGACGCCCTCCTCTCCCATCGGGTCGCGCACGATGCGCTCACGCCGGCGCACGTCGACCGCCTCGCGGCGGCGGTCGCCGCCTTTCACCGGGGAGTCGCCGTCGCCGGCGCCAACGGTTCGTTCGGCGCGCCCGACGAGATCGCCGGACTCGCCCTCGCGAATTTCAGCGAGATGCGGCCGCTGCTTCCCGGCACGGCCGATCACGCGATGATCGCGGCGCTGGAAGCGTGGACGCGCGACGCGTTTGCGCGGCTGCGACCGTGCCTCACGGCGCGCCGCGACGCGGGCTTCGTGCGCGAATGCCACGGCGACCTGCACCTCGGCAACGTCGCGCTGATCGACGAGCGCATCGTCGTCTTCGACTGCATCGAATTCAACGCGCACATGCGCTACATCGACGTGATGAACGAGGTCGCGTTCACCGTCATGGATCTCGAGCATTGGCGCCGCTCCGAGCTCGCGCACCGCTACCTGAACGCGTACCTCGAGGAGTCCGGGGACTACGGCGGCATCGCCGTGCTCGCGTTCTATCTCGTCTATCGTGCGTGCGTCCGCGCCAAGGTCGCGTCGCTGCGCGCCGCCCCGCTCGCACCCGGCGCAAAACGCGCCGCGTTCGAGCGCGAGTGCCGCGAGTACCTCGAGCTCGCCAAGGCCTACACCAGGCCGTCACGGCCCGGCGTCGTCGTCATGCACGGCTTCGCCGCGAGCGGCAAGAGCACGGTATCGCAGGCGCTCCTCGAGCGGGGCGGGGCGGTGCGGTTGCGCAGCGACGTCGAGCGCAAGCGGTTGTACGGCGTGCCGGCGCGCGGGCGCAGCGGTTCGGGGCTCGCGGAAGGCCTGTACGCGTCCGGCGCCACGCGCACGACCTACGCCTGGCTCGCGTCGCTCGCGCGGCAGGTCGTGGACGGCGGGTGCGTCGCGCTCGTCGACGCCACGTTCCTTCGTCGCTGGCAACGCGATCTCTTTCGCGATCTCGCCGCCGGGCTCGGCGTCGCGTTCGTCGTCGTCGACGTCGCCGCGCGCGAGGAGACGTTGCGCGAGCGGTTGCGCGTGCGCGCGCTCGGCCCGGCCGACGTGTCGGAGGCGGGACTCGACGTGCTCGACCATCAGCTACGTACCGACGAGCCGCTTCGCGACGACGAGCTTGCGAGCGTCGTGCGCTGCGACGCCGAGCGTCCGCTCGACGACGGGCAGCGCGCCGCACTGTGGCAGGCGATCGAGGCACGGCTCTCGCCCGGGGCGGCCGGCCGCCGCGCGGCCGCCTCCGTTGCCGCGCCGAGCCTCGCGCAGAAGATCGCGTTCCTGTCGCACCCGCAAAGCTACCGGGAACGCACGGCGGCCGTGGCGTGCGTCGAAACGCACATGTCGTGGGTGTTCCTGACGGACCGCCACGCTTACAAGCTCAAGAAGCCGGTCAGGACGCCGCACGTCGACCTGCGGGAGGCGAGCGCGCGACTTGCGAACTGCGTCGACGAGGTGCGCCTCAACCGGCGTCTCAGCACCGGCGTGTACCTGGGGATCGTCCCCCTGCTCGCCGACGCCGACGGCCGGCTCGCGCTGGCCAACGGCGCCGACGCGGTCGACTGGCTCGTGGAGATGCGACGCCTGCCCGCGGACCGGATGCTGGACGCGCTCATCCGCGCAGGGAACGTACGCGAAGAGGACGTCGCGGCTCTCGTGGCGCGACTTTGCGCGTTCTATCGCGACGCCCGCCGCGTCGAGCTTCGCCCGGCCGACTACCGCGACGAGCTCGCCGCGTCGATCGCCGAGCATCGCGACGAGCTCGCGCGGCCCCGCTACGCGCTCGATGCCGCGCGGCTCGATCGCATCGCGCACCGGCAATTCGAGGTCCTTGCGCACGCCGAGCTGTTCGACGTCCGCGTCCGGGAGCAGAGGATCGTCGAGGGCCACGGCGACCTGCGGCCCGAGCACGTCTGCTTCGAGGCCGAGCCGCAGATCATCGACTGCCTGGAATTCTCGCGCCGGCTGCGCACGCTCGACGCGCTCGACGAGTTCGGCTTCCTCGCGCTCGAATGCGAGCGCCTCGGCGCAGCGGACGTGGGCGCCGCGGTCCTCGCTGCCTATCGCGCGCAAAGCGGCGATCCGTCGCCGCCGACGCTGCTGCACTTTTATCAAAGCTACCGCGCGATCGTGCGTGCGACGCTCGCCGTGCGCCATCTGCAGGAGCCGGCGCCGGCCGATGCGGCCAAGTGGATCGGGCGGGCAAACGCCTATCTCGACATCGCGTGGGCGCACGTATGTCGAGGATCGAGGATCGCCTAACCCACGAGATCGACGATGGACCCGCCCGAATGCAGCCGGCGAATCGCCTCCGCGAAGAGCGGCGCCACGCTCACCTGCGCGAGCTTCGAGATCACGCGCGAATCCGTGATGCGTAACGGCGGCACGGTGTCGGTGACGACGATCGCGTCGAGCGCGCTGGCGCCGAGCGTCTCGTTCGCCGTGGGTGCGAACACCCCATGCGAAGCCGCCGCGTAGACGCGCGACGCGCCATGACGGCGGCACGCGTCCGCCGCGCGGGCCAGCGTCGTGCCGCCGCTGATCAGGTCGTCGACGATGATCGCGATGCGGCCGTCGACGTCGCCGACGAACGCCTCGCCGCTCACCACGCCTGTGCTGCGGTACTTTTCCGCGAAGGCCGCGCCGACCGGCCGCCCGAGCGCCGCCCTGAGGCGCTGCCGAAGGCCGTCGGCGCGCTTGATGCCGCCGGCGTCGGGCGACACCACGGTCACCGGCGCATCCCCGAGCAGCGGCGCGAAGTGCGCGACGAACAGCGGATTCGCTTCCAGGTGCTCGGTGCGACAGCGAAACGCGTTCTGGTAGGCGGCAAGGTTGTGCACGTCGAGCGTCACGACGCAATCGGTGCCCATCGCCTCGAAGAGCGCCGCGACGTAGCGCGTCGTGACCGGATCGCGCGGCTTCGACTTGCGGTCTTTCCGGGCGTACGCGAGATACGGGACGATCGCGGTGACGCGCGCCGCCGACGCGTCCTTGAGCGCGCCAATGAAGAACAAGAGGCGCAAGAGCTTGTCGTTGACCGTCGCGGCGGCATCGCCGTAAAGCGACTGCACGACGTACACGTCGCGTCCGCGCACGTTCTCGAGGGACCGCGTCTTGTGCTCGCCGTCCTCGAATTCGCGTTCCTCGTGCGCCGCGAGCGGAACGCCGAGCGTCGCCGCGACGCGTGTCGCGAAGTCGCGGCTCGCCTCGAGCGTGAAAACGAGCAGGCCTTCCGCGCTCGTACGATCCGCCCACGCCGATGGCGTCGCCGCTGCGCTGCCGGCCGGGGCGCGGGCGGAATCTGCGCCCGGGTACGGCCCGGCGGCGCTCACGGCCGCCCCCTCGCCACGACGCCCCCGGATGCCAACCGGTCCGGCGGCGCGCGCGAAGCACATACACCCTGCCCATGACGCACTTCGACGCCTTCAACGGCGATGCCGACGGCATCTGCGCGCTCCATCAACTGCGTCTCGCCGAGCCGAAGGATGCCGTGCTCGTGAGCGGCGTCAAGCGCGACATCGCGCTGTTGCAGCGCATCGATGCGCATGCGGGCGACTCCGTGACGGCGCTCGATATCTCGGTCGCCGAGAACCGCCCGGCGCTCGTGGCGCTGCTCGAGCGCGGCGTCCGCGTCGAGTATTTCGATCATCACTTCGCAGGCGACGTGCCGGTACACCCCAACCTGCGGGCGGTGCTCGATCCTTCGCCGCGGACCTGCACCGGGATGCTCGTCGATCGCCATCTCGGGGGCCGCTACCGGGTGTGGGCCGTGGTGGCGGCGTTCGGCGACAACCTGGCGCCCGAGGCGCTGGCGATCGCGGCCGATCTCGCGCTCGACGCGGCGCAGCTCGACGCGCTGCGCGATCTCGGCGAGGCGCTCGCGTACAACGCGTATGGCGACACCGAAGCCGATCTCGTCATGCATCCGGTCGAGCTCTACCGTCTCGTGCACCGCCACGCCGATCCGTTCGCGTTCATGCGCACCGAGCCGATCTTCGCAACGCTTTGCGCTTCCCGTCACGACGACCTCGCGCTCGCGCACGGCATCACGCCGGCGTACGTCCTGTCGGGCGCCTCGATCTACGTCCTGCCCGACGCCGCATGGAGCCGCCGGGTGCGCGGCGCGTTCGCGAACGAGCTCGCGCTCGCGAGCCCGGGGCGCGCGCATGCGGTGCTGACGCCGAACGCGAGCGGCGGGTTGACGGCGAGCATCCGGGCGCCGATACGCGGCGGAACGGGCGCCGACGTGCTGTGCCGCAGGTTCCCGTCGGGCAGCGGCCGTGCCGCCGCGGCGGGCATCAACGACCTCCCGGCCGATCGGCTGCCCGCGCTCGCGCACGAAATGGCGCGCACGTATCCCTGACGTGCGCGCGGCATGGCGGCGCGCGTCCGTCATCCGGTGTCGCCCTTCTCTTCTGCCGGGCGCAGCAGCGCGATGACCGTCTCGTCGTCGACCTGCGGAAAGCTGCGGTAGAACTGGCCGACCGCATAGAAGAAGTCGGGCGTCTGCAGGCACACGACCTCGTCCGCGTAGCCGCGCACCTTCTCGACCGCTTCGGTCGATGCGACGGGCACCGCGCACACGAGCCGCTGCGGGTTGCGGGCGCGCATCGCGTGCAGCGCCGCGATCATCGTGGCGCCGGTCGCGAGGCCGTCGTCGACGACGATGACGACACGGCCCGTGGCATCGATCGGCGTGCGGTGCGGCGTATAGAGCGCCCGCCTCCGCCGAATGGTGTCGAGCTCGGCTGCGGCTACGCGCTCGAGATATTGACCCGACGCGCCGGCTTCGCGCGCATAGTCGGCGAGGTATCGCCACCCGGTCTCGTCGATGGCACCGACGGCGAACTCGGGATTGCCCGGTGCCGGCAGCTTGCGCGTGAGGACGACGTCCAGCTCTCCGCCGAGGCGATCGGCGACGATCTTGCCCATGGGCACCGCGCCGCGCGGGATGGCGACGACGAGGGGGTGCCGGCCGCGCCATTGCTCGAGGGCGTCCGCGAGCAGCTCGCCCGCCTCGGCCCGGTCGCGATAGATCATGTTCATCCCCATGCTGGCCGCCGCGCCGGATGCGCCGCAAGCCGAGCCTCGTGCCCCGCGAGCGGCGCGCCGGCGCCAAGCGCCGTGCCATTGCGCGCTCTCCGCGGCACAGCCGCTCCCGCGCGCCCACGCGTCATCATCCTCGCTCTGGCCCACCCAACGCCATTGACGGCGGTCAAAGTGCCGCATGGGCGCGGTTCGTATGATGGCTTTCATGCTGCGCCCGCATGCGCGCCATTGCACGCGCTGCGACGCGCCGCTATGGGAGCGCCTGCGGTCGTGACGATGCAGGCGCGATCGTCACCATCGGACCCGGAAGAGGAGCACATGAACAACCTGACCCGTTTCGATCCGTTCAAGGAGCTTCCGCGCGCGTTCGCGGACCTGGACGATCTGTGGCGCACGCCGCTTCCGCGCTCGCTCTGGCGGAACCTGCCCCAGGAGCCGGAGATCAAGCTCGACGTGACCGAGAACGACAAGGCCTACACCGTCAAGGCCGACGTTCCGGGCGTCAAGAAGGAAGACATCAAGGTCTCGATCGACGGCAACTACGTGTCGATCGGCGCCGAGGTCAAGCGCGAGAAGGAAGAGAAGAAGGGCGAGACCGTCGTGCGCACCGAGCGTTACTACGGCAGGCAGTACCGTAGCTTCACGCTCGAACACGACATCGACGACGCGAAGGCCGAGGCGTCGTACGAAGCCGGCGTCCTGACGCTCACGCTGCCCAAGAAGGAAGGCTCGAGCATCCGGCAGGTCACCGTCAAGTAGTCGCCGCACGGCGACGAGGCATGGCGCGACGGACCGGACGCCGCCCGGTCCTTCGCCGCTTCATCCCTTGATGCAGATCAGCGGCGCGACGCGGGCGACTTTGCGCGCGAGCCCGGCGCCGTCGGCGGCGTCGACGACCGCCGTCACGTCCTTGTAGGCATCGGGCGCCTCCTCGGCGACGCCGCGCATCGCACGGCTCTTCACGATGATCCCGCGCGCCGCGAGGTCGTCGACGACCCTGCGACCGCTCCACGTCCGCAGCGCCTGATGGCGGCTCATCGCGCGGCCGGCGCCGTGGCACGCGGAGCTGAACGCCAGCGCCTCCGACGACTTCGTGCCGGCAAGGATGTACGAGGCGGTGCCCATCGAGCCGCCTATGAGCACCGGCTGCCCGGCATCGCGCAACGCCGCGGGAAGGTCGGGATGGCCAGGGCCGAGCGCCCGCGTCGCGCCCTTGCGATGCACGAACAGCCGCCGCGGCGCGCCGTCGACGTCGTGCGTCTCGGCCTTGCAGGTGTTGTGCGACACGTCGTAGAGCAGGGGCATCCGCGCCTTCGGCAGCACCTCGGCCAACGTCTGTCGCACGAGATGCGTGAGGATCTGGCGGTTCGCGAGCGCGCAGTTGATCGCCGCGCGCATCGCGCCCAGATACTCCAAGCCGACGTCCGACCGGATCGGCGCGCACGCCAATTCCCGGTCGCGCAGCGCAATCCCGTATTGGCTCGCGCTGATCGCCATGCGCCGCAGGAATTCGGTGCCGATCTGATGCCCCAGCCCGCGCGATCCGCAGTGGATCATCACCACGATGTCGCCCTCGCGCAGTCCGAAGGCGGCGGCGATGCGCGCGTCGAACACCTCGCTCACTTCCTGGACTTCGAGGTAGTGATTGCCGCTGCCGAGCGTGCCCATCTCGTCGCGCTGGCGCTTCTTCGCCTGCGCCGAGACGTTGCCGGGCTTCGAATGCAGCATCCGGCCGTGCTCCTCGACGCGCTCGAGGTCCTCGCGCACGCCGTAGCCGCGCTCGACCGCCCATCTCGCGCCACCGGCGAGCATGTCGTCCATCGCCTGGGCGTCGAGGCGGATCGCGCCGGTGCTGCCCACCCCGGCGGGAATGCGCCCGAAGAGCACGTTCGCGAGTTCGCGCTGCACCGGCATCACGTCGTCGCGCACCAGGCCGGTATGCAGGCAGCGCACGCCGCAGGAGATGTCGAAGCCGACACCGCCGGCGGACACGACGCCGCCCGCGTCGGGGTCGAAGGCGGCGACGCCGCCGATCGGAAAGCCGTACCCCCAGTGCGCGTCGGGCATCGCATAGGACGCGCGCACGATGCCGGGCAGCGTCGCGACGTTGACCGCCTGCTCGTGCACCTTGTCGTCCATTGCGCGAATCAGCGCTTCGTCGGCATAGATGATCGCCGGGACCCGCATCGCGCCCTGTTGCGGGATGACCCATTCATGGGTCGAGCGCCGCTCGAATCGCGCCGGGTCCATGTCAATTGGGGCGGGCCGCTCCCAGCCACTGACGCGTCCCCCGGGGGGCCGCGAGCGCAGGGGGCGCGGAGGGACGCTTCATCCTAGACGTCCACCACGGTCTGCGCGATCCAGCGTCCCTCCGCGTCGCGGCCGACGTGGAGCGTCGTGTAGGTCGCGCCCTTGACCTCGACCTCGGGATGATGCCGCACGACGTCGGTCGCCTCGCCGTAGGCGTCGCCGGCGAGCCGTCCATCCTCGATCGTCACGCGAAAGCGCCCGAACAGCATGTTGCGCGTTGCCATCTCGTAGATCAGCGCGTTGAGCCAATCGGCGAGCAACAGCTCGTCGTCGGGCGCCGCGCAGGTGACCGGAACCGCGTCGCGCGGCGAGACCGAAGCGGGATCGACGACGACCGCGGTCAGCGCCAGCGCCGCCTGTTCGAATGCCGCGGCCTTCGTCGCGCCAACGCCGCGCACGCCGATGTCGGCGCCGTGCGCGTAATGTTCCCAGTGCGCGATGGGATCGCCCGGCTCCACAAAGAGAGCTTCTAGTCCAAACGGCTGTGGCAGGCAACCCGTGATTCGGCTCCCCGCGCGCTCATGCCTTCAGCCGGTAACCGGTCCGGAAGATCCACGCGACGATCGCGAGGAACACGACGAGGAAGAACGCCGTCATCCCGAGGCTCACCGCCACGCTCACGTCCGCGATGTCGTAGAAGCTCCAGCGGAAGCCGCTCACCAGGTACACGACGGGATTGAACAGCGTCACCTTCTGCCAGAACGGCGGCAGCATGTCGATCGAGTAGAAGCTGCCGCCGAGGAACGTGAGCGGCGTGACGATCAACAGCGGCACGAGCGTGAGCTTCTCGAAGCCGTCGGCCCAGATGCCGATGATGAAGCCGAGCAGGCTGAACGTGACCGCCGTCAGCACCAGGAACAGGACCATCCAGCCGGGATGCGCGATCGACAGCGGCACGAACAGCGCCGCCGTCAACAGGATGATGACGCCGAGGACGACCGACTTCGTCGCGGCGGCGCCGACATAGCTCACGACGATCTCGAGGTACGAGACGGGCGCCGACAGGAGCTCGTAGATCGTGCCCGTGAAGCGCGGGAAGTAGATGCCGAACGAGGCGTTCGAGATGCTTTGCGTGAGGAGCGACAGCATGACGAGCCCCGGCACGATGAACGAGCCGTAGCCGATGCCGCCGATCTCCTGGATGCGCGAGCCGATCGCGGCGCCGAACACGACGAAGTAGAGCGATGTCGAGATGACCGGCGAGACGATGCTCTGCAGGAGCGTGCGCTTCGTGCGCGCCATCTCGAAGCGATAGATCGCGCGGATCGCGTGCAGGTTCATCGTGCGCCTCCGACGAGATCGACGAAGATATCCTCGAGCGAGCTCTGCGTCGTCTGCAGGTCGCGGAAGCGGATGCCGGCCGCCTCGAGGTCGTCGAGGAGCGCGGCGATGCCGCTCTGGTCCCCCTCCGCGTCGTAGGTGTACGTGAGCTCGGTGCCGTCCGGCGAGAGGTGCAGGCGATAGCGCGCAAGCGATGGCGGAAGCGCGGCGAGCGCGTCGTGGAGCTGCAGCGTCAGCTGCTTGCGGCCGAGCTTGCGCATCAGCTCGACCTTGTCCTCGACGAGCAGCAGCCTGCCTCGGGTGATGACGCCGATGCGATCGGCCATCTCCTCGGCCTCATCGATGTAGTGCGTCGTGAGAATGATCGTGACGCCCGCGTCGCGCAGGCCGCGGACGAGCTGCCACATGTCGCGGCGCAGCTCGACGTCGACGCCCGCCGTCGGTTCGTCGAGGAACAGGATCTGCGGCTCGTGCGACAGCGCCTTGGCGATCAGGAGCCGCCGCTTCATGCCGCCCGAGAGCGTCATGATCCGGCTGTCGCGCTTGTCCCAGAGCGAGAGGTCCTTCAGCACCTTCTCGACGTGCGCGGGATTCGGCGGCTTGCCGAAGAGCCCGCGGCTGAACGACACGGCGCCCCAGGGCGTTTCGAACGCGTCGGTCGTGAGCTCCTGCGGCACGAGGCCGATCATCGCGCGCGCCGCACGGTAATCGGTGACGATGTCGTGTCCGTCGACGAGCACGCGGCCGCGCGTCGGATTCGTGATGCCGCAGACGGTGCTGATCAGCGTCGTCTTGCCCGCGCCATTCGGCCCGAGCAGCCCGAAGATCTCGCCGCGGCGAATCTCCAGGTCGACGCTCGAGAGCGCCTCGAAGCCGGAGGCGTAGGTCTTCGACAGCCCCTCGATCTGGATGACGGCGCTCACGAGGCGTTGTCCGTGCGGGCCGGCGCGAGAAGCGAAGCGTCGATGTCGCGGACACTGCGTGTTCCGCAAAGCCGCATCGTGCGCACCAGCTCTTCCTCGAATATCGCGAGCGCGCGGCGCGCGCCCGCTTCGCCGGCCGCGGCCACGCCGTAGAGCGTCGCGCGCCCGACCAGCACGGCCGTCGCGCCGAGCGCGCACGCCTTGACGATGTCCGCGCCGCGCCGTATCCCGCCGTCGACGAGCACCGGGACGCGGCCCGCGACCGACGCGACGATCGCCGGAAGCGCGTCGAGCGACGCGATCGCGCCGTCGAGCTGGCGCCCGCCGTGATTCGACACCACGATGCCGTTCACGCCGATGTCAATCGCGCGTTCGGCGTCGCCGGGGTGCAGGAGGCCCTTGACGAAGAGCGTGCGCGGCCACCGGCGACGAATCGCCTCGAAGCCGCGCCAATCGAAATCGGGGTCGTAATTGCGCCCGACCGACGATGCGGCGCCCGAAAGGTCGGGACCGGAGCGATCGAGGCCCGCGAGGTTGGGCAGCGTCGGCGCGCCGTGCCGCAACATCGCGAGCGCCCAGCGTGGACGCGATGCGAAGTCGCTGACGTTGCGCGCCGTCCACTGGAACGGTATGCCGAAATCGTTGCGGAAATCGCGTTCGCGATTGCCGCCGGCCGGCATGTCGACGGTGAGCACGAGCGCCTCGTAGCCGGCGGCTTCCGCACGATCGACGAGCCGCTCGAAGAAGGGCCGATCGCGCAGGATGTACGGCTGGAACCACAGCCGGCCGCCCGCCTCCCGCGCGACGTCCTCCAGCGAGCAGGTCGCCGAGCTCGACAGCACATAGGGAATGCCGAACGCCGCCGCCGCCCGCGCGATGGCGACGTCCGCGCGCGGCCATGCGAAGCCGGGCGCGCCCGTCGGCGCGATGACGATCGGCAGCTTCGACGCCGCGCCGGCGATCTCGGTGCCCGTGTCGACGGCCGCAACCCCCACCATCATCCGCGGGACGAAGCGCCAGCGCGCGAATGCCGCGCGGTTGTCCTGCAGCGTCGACTCGTCCTCGGCACCGCCATCGAAGAACTCGAAGACGGCACGCGGCAGACGCGCGCGTGCGACGCGGCGCAGGTCCTCGATGCTGCGGGCGTTGCGCAGCGAGCGCAGCTCGCGCAATGACTCGTCCAGTTCCTCGCTCCCCGGGTCCTCGCCTGCGATGATATCGCCCGGCCGCGCGCCGGCCGATCCGGCACGGCAAGCGGGCGCATCGCGCGCCCGGCCGGCGGGAGCGGGGAAACCTACATCGCGTCGATCACCGGGCAGAACCAGTCCGGAACGAAGCGCATGTCGCAGCCGCGCCGCTCGATCGCGTTCATGAGCTCGTCGACGCTGGCATGGCACGCGCCGTCGGCGCCTGCACGAAGCCATTCGTCGATGTCGGTCGACGTGGCGAGAAGCTCCGTTCGAGGGGGCTTGTATTCGAGGAGGTCGAGCACGGCAGCCTTCCATGCCCGGGCGCAGCGCAACGCGAAGCGACATGCTTCGCCGTGCGGCGGTTTCTCCAGGGGGCAGCGCGATGTTCCATCGCCGCGCCTTCCTGATCGGGCGTTGTCGGCGCCGACAATACGCGCGCGCGCCGGCCGCAGGTTGACCGCCGTCAAGGAGCGCGCGGAAACAGGCCGGGAAGGCCGTCGACGCGATGGGACGGCGACGAAGCGCGTCGCGCCGCTGGTCGCTCCCGCGCGCTGCTTACCGCTACTCGGGAAGCATTTCTCCCGACCCGCCCATCTCTTTGGGCAGATCCTTCATCTTGGGCAGGCCGTCCTTCATCGGCAGCACCGTTTCGGCGTAATTGACGTGCAGTGCCGGCGCGTGGCGATAAGCCGGAATCGTCGCCGCATACACGTCGACGAGCCCCCATCCGGGGTGGTCGGTCAGCAGATGCCCGCCGCACAGCTTGCAGAACTTGCGGTGGCTCTTCTCCGTCTTGTGGTACACGCCGACGTTCGCCGCGCCGCGCGTGATCTGCACCGCGTCCGGCTTCCACAGGCTGAACGCGTTGACCGGGGCCGCCGCCCAGCTCCGGCACGATGCGCAATGGCAATACCCCGCGGCGACCGGCTCTCCGGTGACCGTGAGCTGGACCTCGCCGCAGAAGCAGCTTCCCTCGTAGCGATTCGTCATTTTCGTGTTCCCTCGTGGTTATCGAAACGGTTGCGGATCAGTCGAGCGAGCCCGACTGCCCGTGGCTGTCGCGCGTGCGGCCGCTTCGCGTGGCGACGCGGTCCAGCATGCGGTCAGGTTTCGCGGACGCGTGCCGCGTGTCCCCCGACCCGCCGCGCGTGCGGTCGCCGGGCGTCACCCACGCCGCCGCGCGGTCGAGCCGCCTCGGGCCGATGACCTCGACGAGCGTTCGCGTCCGAGCGACCGTGGCGTACTGGGCGTCGAGCTTCGCCGGCAGCACGACCAGCACAGCGAAACCGAGCGTGACCATCGCCACGGCGCCAATCGCTGCCGCAGCGCGAAGCGGAAGGGTCGCGTCATGATGGGTCGAGATCCGTTTTGGGGTCATTTCGAACAACTCCGATCGGGGCAACGCGAAGCGCACGGCGACGCTCATCGAGCCGCGCGTTGCACCGTGCACGTGCGGCACGATCGGAGTCTAGGGACGGGATGTGCCATGCGTGCGTCGCCGCACGCGGAATCTTGTTTCGTTTGTTTCGACGCGCCGAAAACCGGCTATCTCGCGATCACGACCTCGTCGACGACGCGGCGCACTTCGTTGGGCAGGAACGGCTTCTCGATCACGGGGCGGCCGCTCTCCGAAACGAAATCGCGCAAGGCCGAGGCGAGCGTGTCTCCCGTCACGAACACGACGCGGTCCGCCTGACCCGGCCAGCGCTGCTCGATCTCCTGATAGAGCGCGCGGCCGTCGAGATCCGGCATGCGGATGTCGGTGAAGATCACGTCGTAGCGCTCGGTCGCCATCCGGTCGAGCGCCTCGCGGCCGGAGGCCACGCACACGACGTTGTGCAGCGCTCCGGTCAGGATCTCGGCGAGCGTGTCGCGGATCTCGGCCTCGTCGTCGACGACGAGGATCGAGCGCGCCGTCGACCACGCCCGCGACGGCACGGCGGACTGCGCCTGCGCGGCATGCACCGGAGCCACCGGCAATGCGATCGAAAAGACGGCGCCCCACCCGGCGGGACCGGTGACCGTCAGCGTGCCGCCATGCGCCTCGACGATGCCGAGGCTCACCGCCAGGCCGACGCCCAGGCCGATCCCCGTGGGTTTCGTCGTGAAGTAGGGCTCGAAGATCCGGGCCCGCAGCGGCTCGGGAATGCCGGGCCCGTTGTCGGCGACGGTGATGCGGATCATGTCCGCGGCCGCATCGAAGCGGCTCGTCACGTGAAGCTTTCGCGGCGGCGGCCGGTCCTGCAGCGCCTGCTGCGCGTTGATGACGAGATTCAGCAGCACCTGGTGGAGCTGGTCGGCATCGGCGAGGATCAGCGGGATATCGTCGGCGAGATCGAGGTCGACCTCGATGCTGCTGGTGCGGATCGCGTAGCCGGTGATGTCGAGTGCCGCGGCGATCACGTCGTTCATCGCGACCGGCCCGCGCTCGGGTTGCTGCTGGCGTGCCATGGCGAGGAACGTGCGCACGATGCGCGCGCATCGCTCGGCCGCGGTGCGGATCTTGAGCGCGGCCACGCGCGTGGCCGGGTCGCCCTGCTCCTCGAGCAGCACGGCACGCGCGACGACCACCGACAGCGGGTTGTTGAGCTCGTGCGCGACGCCGGCGAGAAGCGAGCCGAGCGCCGCGAGCTTCTCGCGCTGGTAGAGCGACTCGCGCTGCCGGGCGAGCTCTTCCGCCGAGCGCTTCTTGTCGGTGACGTCGCGCGCGATGGTCAGCACGTGCGGCTTGCCCTGGTATTGCATCGGGATGCCGTGCACGTCCAGCTCGAGCGGCGAGCCGTCGCGGCGATGGTCGGTCACCTCGAGATGCAGCGACCGGCCCGCCGCCACCGCCTGCAGGAACTCGCGCTTGTAGCACGGCCCGGTATAGCCGCCGCCCGACAGCGTCGACGGCTCGCCGTCGGCGTAGCCGTACATCCGCCACAGCGCCGGGTTCGTGTCGACGATCTCCCCGCCGGCGTTCCACAGCGCAAGGCCGTCGATCGATGCGTTGAACATCGCGTGGTACTGCTCTTCGCTGCCGCGAAGCGCAGCCTCGGCGCTCTTGCGCGCGGTGATGTCGCGCGCGAGCGCGAGGATGCGATCCTGGCCGCCGATCGTCACGCGCTTGACGAACACCTCGTGCCAGCGGAGGGACCCGTCCCGGGTGCGCCCATGCCATTCCGCGCGAAGCTCCTCGCCGGCGCGCGCGCGGGCGATCAGCGCCATCGCACCCGCGTGCGTGTACGGGTGCTCGCCCGAGCCCAGCGTGCCGACGTCGAGCGCCCAGAACTCCTCGCGCGTGTAACCGAACGTCGCGCACGCCTTGGCGTTGACGTCGACGATCGCGCCGGTCGCGACGTCGTGCACGAAGATCGCGTCCTCGGCGGCGTCGAAGATCGCGCGGTAGCTCGCCTCCGACACGCGCAGCGCCTCGGCGTCTTGGCGCAGCCGGGTCTGCGTTTCCGCGACGCCGAGCGCCATGGCGTCGAATGCGCGCGAGAGCCGCCCGAGCTCGTCGCGGCCCGAAAGAGCGCTTCTTGCGGTGAGGTCGCCGCCAGCCAGTTGCTCGGCCGCCGACACGAGCCGCGCCGTGCGCCGCGTGAGGAAGAAGTGGAAGACGAGCCACATGGCGAGCGCGAGCGCGGTGACCCAGCCGGCCCAATAGAGCGATTGCTGCAGCACCTGCGCGCGCGCCTCGGCCTTGTAGCGCCGCAGATCGTAGATCAGGAACACGCTGCCGACGCGCGAGGGACGCAGCTCCTCACTCCTGCCGCCGAGGAGGATGCCCGCATGCCCGAGCAGCTCGTCTCCGTTCGAGTCGACGATCATTCCGGACCGGCGTTCGCGAATCGTGTCGGCCGCGCGGTCGAGGTCGAACTGCGGCAATACGGCGGCGATCGGGTGGCCGAGCGACGCCCGCCGCGTCGCGGTGATGACCACGTTCTTCTCGTCGGTGAGCGCGGCGAACGTCACGTCGTGGTTGTGCGCAAGCACCGCGATCTCGTGCTCGGCCGCCTCCATGTCGCCCTTGAGGAGCAGGTACTCGAGCGTGCTCTGCAGGCGTGACATCTCCTGCGCGAGGTGCTTGCGGCCGTCCTCCTCGGCCTCGTGCTCCGCCTGCGGCACGTGGTAGAGGAGGTTCACCGTACTGAGGGTCGCGGCGAACCCGAGCAGGATCACCGGCACCGTCACCTTGAGCGATGCCGGCACACGCAGGCTCATTTGGCAAGCTCGGCGAGCGGCGCCGGCGCGAGCAGTCCCTCGATATCGAGCGGGCCGCGCAGGAGCCTCGCATCGACCATCAGCGTCATCAGCCGGCGCCCGGTGACCGCGAGCTCGGGGTGCGCCCCACTCAGCATGCGGAGGTTTTCCTCGCGGCCCGGAACGTGGAGGCCCTTTTCCGCTTCGAGGAACTGCTCGCCGCTCGTCTGCTGGCGAATGCCCATGCGGCGCGCCGCGTCCGCCGGATATCGTTGCATGTAATCGAGCGCGCCGAACCATCCGGAGAGCAGCGTCTGGACCGCCTTCGGCTGGCGCTGGATGACGCTTGCGCGCATGGCGAGCAGGTCGACGATCTCGCCGGGGATACGCGTGCTGTCGAACAGCGTCCGGGCGCCTGCGCGCAGGAATTGCGTGCGATAGGGGTCGAACGTGACGGCCGCATCGACCTGCCCTTTCTCGAACGCGCTCGGCTGCTCGTTCGACTCCATGTGCACGACGTTCACGTCGGACGGCTGCAGGCCGTTCACGGCGAGCGCGCGGCTCAGCACGAACGCGCCGAGCGCGCTGCTCTCCACGGCCACCGACTTGCCCTTGAGGTCGCGCATCGTGCGCAGACCCTGGCGACCGACGATCGCATCGGCGCCGTGCGAAACGTCGACCACGAGCACGACGCGCGGCTGGAAGCCGTCGGCCGCCAGGCCGAACAGCTCGTCGAGGCTGATCACCATGCCGTCGATCGCCTGGTTGCGATACGCGCGCAGCACCTCGCTCGCCGACGGGTATTCGACGAGCTGGACGCTCGCCGGGTCGAAGTGACCGAGCTCACGTGCTAGGTACAGCGGCTCGCTGCCGATCCACACGTTAGTGCCGATGCGCAGCGCCGTCGCGGGCTCGCGCACGCATCCGCCGAGCGCCGTCAGCAGTGCCAGGCAACCGGCGATGCCGGCGAGCCGCGCGGCGCGGAGAAGCGTGTTCATGTCGAGCCTTTAGTCTCCGTCCGGCACGAAGACGTAGCCCTCGTTGCGTATCGTCCGGATGTAGCGGGGATGTTCGGGATCGGGCTCGACCTTCTTGCGCAGCCGCATGATGCGCAGGTCGACGCTGCGGTCGAACGGATCCCAGTCGCGCTGGCGGGAGAGATTCAGGATGCGCTCGCGGGACAGGGGCCGGTTCGGGTGTTCGGCGAGCGCCTTCAGCAAGTCGAACTCGAGCGGCGACATCGGCACTTCGCCGCCGTTGTCGTCGGTCAGGCGGTGCGCCGCGACGTCGAGGATGCAGCGGCCGATGCGCACGCGCGCGGCGCCGATCTCGCCCCGGCTCGCCGACGACGTGCGGCGCAGCACGCTCTTGACGCGCGCAAGCAGCTCGCGGGGATCGAACGGCTTGGGCACGTAGTCGTCGGCGCCCATCTCCAGGCCGACGATGCGGTCGACCACGGTCGACGCCGACGTGAGCATCACGATGCCGACGTTCGCATAGCGCTCACGGAGGTGCCGGGCGAGGCTCAATCCGTCCTCGCCTGGCATGTGGATGTCGATCAGCGCGAGATCGATCGGCTGGCCGCTCGCCATGCCACGCGCCGCCTGCGCGTTCTCCGCCGCCATCGCCGCGTAGCCGCACGACAGGAAATACTCCTCGAGGACATCGCGCACGTCCGGCTCGTCGTCGACGATCAGAATCGTGGCTTTCGGGCTGGCGGGTGGGGTTCCCACTGGCGGTGGCGGGCGCCCGATCAGGTGCGTGGACGTCATGTGGCGCCTTGCGGCGTCGACCGGAATCGAGCGCCAAGGATACGTCGAGCGAGGCCCGTTTCAAGGCGTTGTCGGGCGACTGAAACAAACGAAACAAAAAACGGCGCGGGCGCAGCAGGGCTGACGCAGTCCGGCGGCGCCGCCACGGGGCCCGCAGGGTGCAGCCGGGCGAAGCCGCCGCGACATGGCAGGCCTGGCCGATCGGCGCCGTCGGAATCCGACGCCACGTCGTTTGGCCGATGCGGACGTCGTGCCGCCCGTTTCGAAACGATCGAAACAAAAACCGTGCCCCGCTGCAATGCGCTTGTTGCACTGCGTCAATAGACTCGATCGCGTGCATAGGGGGCGCGCCCCGCCTACCGCGGCTGGCGCACCCACCGGGCGTGGCTGCCGGACCGCCGGCGGCGCCGCCAACCAGATCGAAGGAGAACGCCATGCCTGCCCAACGCACCTCTCTCGCGATGCGACCGCGCAGCCTGCGCGCGCGCGCCGCCTTGACGATCCCTCGGTCGGCGTACGCGTCCGCGCCGCTTCGCCCGCATGTCGATGCGAACGCGGCCGACCCGGTGGCCATCGGCCGCCATGCACTGCAGCCGCCTTGCTCCGACGCGGCCGCACCCGGCTTCGAAACCCATTGGACGCGCATCCTGCACCACGACCTGTTCACGCGACCCGACGCGCCATCGCCGCGCGGTCCCTCGACGAACCCGACGATCGGGGCCACGAAAGGGCCGAGGGAAACGCTCGCTTCCGGGCCGACCGTGACGACGCACGCATTGCCGGCGTCGCGCCATTGGTCGGCCGGCAACGATCCGACGTGCGAGGAGATGCGCACGCCGGCCGTCCTTCCGGGACTGCGGGGTCGGCCCGGCAGAAACGTGGTCGCCTGCGACGATCCTTCGGGACGTGCGCGCGACATCGAGCGCCGCGCGCGCAACGCGCTCGCGACGATGCGCCTTGCCTACGCGGCGCCCGGCAACGACGCGTGGGCTGCGTCCGCTGCGGCGGCGCGCACGCCTCGTCTTGCGAATGTCGCACAACCCATGCACGCGGCGTTCGACGCGATCGTCACCCTTGCGCGGGGACTCCTGGCACGGCGCCGACGACGGCTGCAGGCGCGTGCGATCTGCGAATCGCTGCGCGCCTGCGACGATCGCACGCTGCGCGACCTCGGCCTGCACCGCAGCGAGATCACGTCGCTCGCGGCCGAAGCGACCGGAGCCGCGGCGTGCACGCGCGAGCGCATCCATCGGCTGCACCGCAGACCACGATGAGGGCAATGCAAGCGCGTCAGCGTGCGGACGGCGCGCGAGGTCCGTGTGCGGCCCGCACCGCGGCGCCGGTGCGCCGCGCCGCGCGGAAACCCCGCAGGCCGCGCAACCGCGCCGTCAGCGCGTCTTCGAACGCAGCGGAAGCTTCGTTACCTGTGCGGTGTCGACGTCGAATTCGTAACGCTCCGCGACCTTCACCTTCGCCGGCGGCACGAGCCCCAGCTTTTCGGCGGCGCGGCGCGCCTTGAATTCCTCGAGCGTCTTCGACGCCATCCCCGACGGCTTGAACGTCGAATTCGTATGGGTCGCGAGCGAGGTGCCCATTCGCCTGAGCGCCGCCGCGAGCTTGCGCTTGTGGAGTTTGCTGCTCGACATGATCGATGCGCCCGTCTTCGTTTGCGTGCGCGGTGCGCCGGCCGGAGCAAAGGGCGGCACGCCCGCACGGCCAGTATGCCAATGTCATGGAGACGCGCAACGCCGGCCGTGCGAACGGACGCGCGCGCCGGCCGGCCGGTACCCTCCTGTCGCTTTTTCGCAGCGCGTTGTCGTGCGCGAGCTGTGGGTGACAACGTGTGCCACCTCGCCACGAGGCGGCATTCCGCCGGACATCCCGGCCCAGCTTTCTCGAACGCCTGGCGCAGTGCCGCCGCGTCAGTCGGCCTGGCCCTCGCGCCGGAATTCCGCCTCCATCTCCCTTCGCACGCGCACGGCCATGCCGGCCGGATCGGCAGCCACGTCGCGCCAGCGCACCGTCTCCCCCCGGGCGACCGGGCGCAGGAGCTTCACGCGATGCGCGAGCCCGAGCGGCAGGGCGTCGCCCGCGAGCGAGGCCTGCGCGGGCACCAGCTTGCCGTACACGGTATAGCCGCCCTCGCCGTCGAGCACGTCGCCTTCGCGCAGGTCGCGCTTCGCGGTCGCCACGACGTCCGCGATGAACGCGCGTGGCGCGCCGGTCGGCTCGCGCCGCAAGCCGACCGACGCAACGCTGATGCCGAGCTCGAGCCCGATCAGGTGGTAGGGCTTGTACATCGCGGCGTAGCGTCCGGTGTCGTCGGTGTGCAGGCCGTATTCCCGGAAGCAGCGCTCGACGTAGGCGCTTCCCGCAACGAACGTCACGTACACGCCCCAACGGAGGTCGCGGAAAACGGGTTGCCCGTCGCGCTCGAGGCTCGACACGACCTCCACCTGCCCGGCGTGATGCAGCTGACCACCCGCCTCGCGCGGTCGCAGCACGCGCGGCAGATCGTCGACGCCGCAGGGCGGGAAGGCGAGCCCGTCGGGCGCGGGGGCGAGGCCGGTGGCGTTCGCCACCGCGGCCATCTCGATCGCCGACTTCGTGCCGTCCAGGAACGAATTGAACATCTGCGCGTTCATTCCGCCGGTGCGCGCCTCCTCGGCGGACAGTCCGTAGTGGCGCCACACCGTGTCGGGCGTCGACGCGTGATAGGACGGGAGGTACTTCGTCCCCTTGCCCGCCGCCACGACTTCGAATCCCGCCGCACGCGCCCAGTCGACCATCTCGCAGATGAGCGCGGGCTGGTCGCCGTAAGCGAGCGAATAGACGATGCCCGCCTGCGCCGCGCGCCGCGCGAGGAACGGGCCGGCGAGCGCGTCGGCCTCGACGTTCACCATCACGACGTCCTTGCGATGCTCGCAGCACGCGAAAACGTGCGCGATCCCGGCGGAGGGACTGCCGGTCGCGTCGATGACGATGTCGACCTGCGGTGCCGCGATCATGGCGAGCGCGTCGTCGGTCACGTGCGTGGTGCCACGCGATTGCGCCTCGGCAGGCGTGCGCGCCGCGACGCGCTCGGCCGGCCAGCCGGTCATGGCGAGCGCAGCGTGCGCGCGCTCGGGCGCGAGATCGGCCACGGCGACGAGGTGAATGCCGGGGGTCCTCGACACCTGCGCGAGGAACATCGAGCCGAACTTGCCGGCCCCGATCAATCCGACGCGAAGCGGTTTGCGCTGGGCTTCGCGCTCTTGCAGCAGGCGATGGAGATTCATGCCCTCTTCCAAACGGAGCCGATGAACCATTCTAACCATGGCGCGGTCTCGCACCTTGCCGGCGCAGGACACCATCGCGGCTGGCGCACTTCGCCGGCCGGCACCGATCCGTACCGTTCACCCGGGCCATTCGGCCGGTTTCCGGCTCGGCGCCGTCCATCCGGACCTGCGATTTTTCCCATTGGCAGCGCCGCTCGCCGGGCAAATAATGCGGGCTTCGCGTCGGACCGTCCTGCGGGGGCGCCGGGCGGCAGGCATGGGGGCGAAGGTGCAGCGCCGGCACGACGCCCGGCGATCGACGCCAGCGAGAACATGACGTCCAATGTCTTCCGGCTCCCGTTGGGCCCGCGCTTTCGCGTGCTGATCGCGCATCAGCGCAGCGAGGTCCGGCACGTGCTGTGCACGCTGATCGAGACCGAGAACGTCGCGATCGCCGAGGCGGCCGACGGCGACGCGGCGCTCGCCCAGCTCGAGCGCGCGCAGTTCGACCTCCTCGTGCTCGAGCTCGACCTTCCGATCAAGGATGGCCTCACGCTGATGCAGCTGCATCGCGTATTGCTCGCGCACGAGCGCCATCCCATCGAAGCACCCGCCGTCGTATTCACGCTGAAGCGCGAAGTGCGCGACAACGCGGCGCTGACCGACCATCTGCGCAGCCTCGGCGCCGCCGGCTTCATCGACGACGCGCCGCGCGCCGACGCGGCGCGCCTGGTCGAGGACATCCTGGCCGAGCGTGCGACGCGCCTCGGCAGCGGCAAGCCGGCCGCGGCCTGAGCGCGGGCTTCCGGCGCCCGCCCGCCTGCCAGGCGGTGCCTGCCGCAGGACGCGATTCCCGCGCGCGTTCCTTACGGATTCCCGGCGGCGCATCCGAACGCTGCTACGATCCGAAACGTACAGGTGTGTCCGCAGGCGGCCCGTGGAATCGTGCAGCACCGGTGAGGAATTCGATCGCGCCCGGCCGCATGCATGGCGTGCAATGGGCACCGCCGCCATGGTCTCGCTGGCCGCGTGCCTCGCTGCGTGCGCCACCCTGCCGCCCCTCGAAGGTCGTACCGCGAGCCTTGCGCTGACCGACACGGACAAAACGGCGATCGGCGAGGCCGTTGCGCCCGTCGTGGCCGCGCATCCCGGCAAGACGGGCATTCACGGCCTGATCCTTGGGAGCGACGCCTTCGCGGCGCGCATGCTCCTCGCCGCCGCAGCGCAGAAGAGCCTCGACGTCCAGTACTACATCTGGCACGCCGACCAGACCGGCTATCTGCTGCTCGAGCAGCTGTGGCGCGCCGCCCGGCGTGGCGTACGCGTGCGCATCCTGCTCGACGACGCCAACACCAAGGGACTCGACGACACCCTCGCCACGCTGGCCGCGCACCCGAACATCGAGGTGCGCCTGTACAACCCGTTCGTCCATCGGAACGCGCGCGCGATCGATTACGCAACCGATTTCGCGCGCGTCTACCGTCGAATGCACAACAAGTCGTTCACGGCGGACAACCAGGTCGCGGTCGTCGGCGGTCGCAACATCGGCAACGAGTACTTCGGCGCCGGCCACGAGGCGGAGTTTCGCGACCTCGACGTCATCGCGGTCGGCGACGCCGTCAAGGACGTCTCCTCGCAATTCGACCTCTATTGGAACAGTCCGTCCGCCTACCCGGCGAAGCGGCTTCTGGATGATCCAGGGGCTGCCGGCACGGCGCGACTCGAGGAGAGCTTCGCCGCCCTCCGGGAAGACCCGGCGGCCCTCGACTACGTCCGCGTCGTGCGCGTGACCCCCTTGTTGCAGCAGCTCCTCGACCGACGACTGGCGCTCGAGTGGACACGTGCCGAGGTCGTCCGCGACGATCCGGCCAAGACGCTCGACACCGAAGGCCGGACCGGCACGCTCTTGCTGACGACCCTGCTGCAGAAGATGGGCCGGCCGAACACCTCGTTCGACCTGATCTCCCCCTATTTCGTGCCGGGCGACGAGGGGACGGAAACGCTCGCGGGGCTCGCCCGGCAAGGCGTCAGGATTCGCGTCCTGACCAATTCCCTGGCGTCGACCGACGTCAGGGTGGTGCACGCCGGGTACGCGAAGCGGCGCTGCCGGTTGGTGCAAGCCGGCGTGCAGCTATACGAGTTGAAACTGTCGGGCGGAACGGCCCCCGACGAGAAGTCGACGTTCGGATCGAGTGGACGCACGCGTCTGCATGCCAAGACGTTCGCGGCCGACGGCACCCGCATCTTCGTCGGCTCCTTCAATTTCGACCAGCGCTCCGCGTGGATCAACACCGAGATGGGGCTTCTCATCGACAGCCCCGAGCTGGCGCAGCGCCTGTCGTCGATTTTCGACGAGAAGGTGCCGAGCGTCGCCTACGCCGTGCAGCCCGGCACCGATGGCCGCTGCGTCGAGTGGAGCGAGCGCACGGCAGGCGGCGAGGTTCGTCACACGGTCGAGCCCGATACGAGTGCGACACAGCGCGCGCTCATCCACTTGCTGTCCTTGCTGCCGATCGACTGGCTCCTCTAACCCGGGGATTCCCCCGCCCGGGCTTGCTCTCATGGCCCACGGCCGGCGATTGGGCTCGTCGCCTGCAAGCGATCCACGAATCCCGTACTGCGGCATGCCTGACCTCGGCTTCGCTTGCCAGCACGCCCGCACGACGCGCAAGACCGCTTTGATGGAGAATACGCGGGCCCTCGGAACCCGCCAACATGCTCGATGAACCGTTGACGCAGCCGGCGTCGTGGAAATACGAACGCCGCGGCCTCGGAACGCGTGCCGCCGACGTCCCGTCCGCGGTGTTTCTTTCGACCCTCGCGCCCACGCGCCACCACCGCATGCTGGCGCGCGCGGTCGTCGCCGTCTCGCTGGCGATCTTCGCGGCGCTCGCGCCGTTCGCGTCGATCGCGCTGCCGCAGGTATGGGCGTTCATCCCGATCTACCAATCGGTGATCGTGACGAACGATCTGATCACGGCGGTGCTGCTCTTCGGCCAGTTCGCGATCCTCGGCCGCACCGCGCTCCTGGCGCTCGGCACCGGCTACCTGCTGACGGCGCTGATCGCCGCGGTGCATACGCTGAGTTTCCCCGGATTGTTCGCGCCGGCCGGCGTCTTAGGCTCCGGAGCGCAGACCACGGCGTGGCTCTACATGGCGTGGCACACGGCGTTTCCCCTCGCCGTCATCGCATACGCAGCGCTGGGTCGCGAGGGTTTCGCGCCGCGGGCACTGCACGGCCGGCGCGGCGTCGCTGTTGCCGCCTGCGTCGTCGCGGCGCTCGCCCTCGTGAGCCTCTTCACGATCCTCGTCACCGCGGGCCACGACACGCTGCCCGCGATCATGCAGGGCGACCGGTACACGGCCGCCATGAAGCTCGTGGTGACCGCGGTCTGGTCGCTCAATGCGCTCGCGCTGATCGTGCTCTGGCGCCGGCGGCCGCATTCCGTCCTCGATCTGTGGATCATGGTCGCCTGCTGCGCGTGGCTGCTCGACATCGCGCTCGCCGTGGCGCTCAACGCGGGCCGCTTCGATCTGGGCTTCTACGCGGGCCGCACCTACGGCGTCCTGGCCGCGAGCTTCGTGCTGCTCATGCTGCTGCTCGAGAACAGCGTGCTCTACGCGGGCCTCGCGCGTGCACTCCAGGGCGAGCGCATCGAGCGCGAGCGCGTGCAGGAAAAGACCGCCGAGCTAAACGAGCTCAACCTGTCGCTCGAGCAGCGCGTCACGCTGCGTACGGCCGAGCTCGACGCTTCCAATCGGGAGCTCAAGCGGCAGGTGGCCGAGCGCGAGCGGGCCGAAGCGGCTGCCGTCGAGGCGCAGCAAAGGCTCGACGGCATCATCGATTCCGCGATGGACGGCATCGTCACGATCGACGAGGCGCAGCGCATCGTGCTGTTCAACGCGGCCGCCGAGAAACTCTTCGGCTGCCCGCAATCCGAGGCGATCGGCGCCCCGCTTGCGCAATTCATCCCGGAACGCTTCCGTGGCGCCCATGCCGAGCACGTGCGCAGATTCGGGGCGGAGGGCGTGCGATCGCGGCGGATGGTCGACCAGCGCACCGTCATGGGGCTGCGGCGCAACGGCGAGGAGTTCCCGATCGAGGCCTCGATCTCCCAGGCGACGCTGCGCGGCCGCCGCTACTACACGGTGATCCTGCGAGACGTCACCGAGCGGTTGCGCGCCGAGCGCGCGCTCAGGCGCTCGCAGGAAGAGCTGCAGGAAATCGTGACGGTGAGCGCGACCGCGCGCGAGCAGGAAAAGGGGCGCATCGCGCGCGAGCTGCACGACGAGCTCGCCCAGTCGCTCGCGATGCTCGGCATGGACCTCGACTGGCTGCGCGAGAACATTCACGCCGGGGACGAGTCGTGTGCGAGCAAGATCGCCGCGATGCAGAAGCTGCTGGCGGGCACCGTGGCCGCCACGCGGCGCATCGCGGCGGAAATGCGCCCGCTCGTGCTCGACGACCTGGGCCTCGTCGCGGCCACGGAATGGCTGGTGGAGAAATTCCGCGAGCGTTACCAGATCGCCTGCACGATCTCCATCGTCCCGCCACAGTTCGAGCTCGCCGACCCGTACGCGACGGCGGTGTTCCGCATCATGCAGGAAGCGCTCGCGAACGCTGCGCGCCACGCGGGTGCGTCGCGCGTCGAGGTGGAAATGACGTTCCGCAACGGCGAGATCCTGCTGCGGGTACGCGACGACGGCCGGGGCTTCGACCCTACCCGTCCGCGCAAGGCGAACTCGTTCGGCCTCGTCGGCTTGCGCGAGCGCGTCCACCTCGTCCACGGCGACATTCGGGTCGACAGCGCGCCCGGACGCGGCACGTGCATCGACGTACGGATTCCGGTGCCGCAAACGCAGCCCGTGCACTGAGGCTTCCGGCGTGGCGCGTCCGCCGCAGCGTCTCGCGCGTTCGCGTGACGCGTGCGGCGCTCCCGCACGTCAATCGGCGTCGCGAAATAGCGTGTTCAGCGCATCGCCGGAAGCGGCGCCCGCGAAGCCGTCGAAGCGCCCCTCCTCCGCGAGCCCGCGCGCCGCGCGCATGAAGCCTCCCCAGGCGGTGCGCGCGAGCGCTCCGCCGACGCTGACCCGGCGCACGCCGAGCGCGGCGATATCGGCGAGCGTCATGTCGCTCGCCCAGCCGACGAGCAGGTTGATGGGCTTCGGCGCCACGGCTTCGACGACGGCAGCGATCTGCTCGCGCGTCCGGATGCCCGGCGCGTAGAGGCAATCGGCGCCGGCGCTCGCGTAGGCCTTGAGGCGCGCGATCGTCTCGGCGAGGTCGGGGCGGCCGACGAGGAAGCCTTCGGCGCGGCCGACCAGCAGGGTGTCGCCGCCCGCACCGTCGATCGCCCGCCGCGCGGCGCGCACGCGCCCGACGGCGACGCCGAGCTCGTAGAGCGGCGCCGCGGCGTTGCCCGTCGAATCCTCGATCGACAGGCCCGCGACGCCCGTCTCCACGGCCATGCGGACGCTGTCCGCGACCCCCGCCGCGTCGATGCCGAAGCCGCTTTCGAAGTCGGCATTGATCGGAAGGTCGGTGGCGGCAACCATCTCGCGCAGGTGCGCGAGCACCGTGTCGCGCGTAACGCCGTTGTCGGGCCGGCCGCGCGACCAGGCGAAGCCGGAGCTTGTCGTCGCGAGCGCCTTGAAGCCGAGGCTCTGCAGGTAGCGCGCGCTGCCGAGGTCCCACGGGTTGGGAATGACGAAGCAGCCTGTCGCGTGCAGCGCGCGAAACATGCGACGCTTGTCGGAAATGCCCGGGGCTCGATCGGTCATCGATGCTTCCTCCTCGTTGCCGCGGCAAGCCGCAAGGGTCGATCGCCAACCGGCGCGCGCGCGCCGCGCTCCCTCCCGATCAACCGCACGCGCCCGTGTAGCCGCAATCGGTGCAGAAGTCGCAGCCGTCCTTGCGGATCAGCGCCTTGTTGCCGCATTCCGGGCACTTCCTGCCGGGCAGGACCCTGAGCACCGGCCGCGCCTCGGCCTCGGGCACGTCGAGGATGCCCGCGTGCTCGACGGGATAGCCCTCTTCGGTCAGGATGCCGAGCATCGCGTAGCGGTGAATCATGAGCTGCGCGAGGTAGGCGACCGTCGACGGATACATCTGCGACTTCGTCGACCCGGGCATGCGAGCCATGAATTCGCCGTTCGGCTCGCCGTAATTCAGGAGCTTGCGCAGCTTCATGCCGATCCACGCCGGGTCATACACGCGCATGTCGAGCGACAGCGCCTTGCACAGCCCGTCCAGCACGCGCGGATATTCGCCGGAAAGCCACATCGAGTAGGGGCGCCGTTGCCCGTCCGGCATGACGAGCTCCTTCAGGAACAGCACGAAGTCGTCGCCGGTCGTGTGATTGACGACGTCCACCGTCCATGAAAGTGTCCCGTCGGGACCCGCCTTCGGCTCCTTCTGGCCCATCAGCGCGTCGACGACCGGGGTCTTGCCGCCCTCGCCCGCGAACGCGCCGAGCTCGTTCACGCGATAGCGAATCAGCTTCGCGAAGCCGGAGACGAGGCTCGGCACGCGGACCTTGCGCCCGTCGGGCGGCATCGCCATCTCGAAGCCGTCGTCGCCCACCGCCTTTTGCAGCGCGGAGAGCTTCATGTCGAGCCACGCGCGATCGTCGGTGCGCATGTCCATCGACAGCGTCTTCGCGATCCCACCGAGGCCCCGCGGCTGCTCGGCGCCGTTGATCCACACCTCGAACGGATAGACGCCGCCGTTCTCGATGTGCCCGATGAACACGGCGAAGTCGCCGAGCGGATGACGGACCACGTACGTCCAGCACGGGTTGCCGTTCGGCAACTCGGGGCGGCCCGGCCAGCGCAGGCTCGCGAGCGGCGGCTGCATCGCACGATCGAGACGAATGCGACGGTCCGCGTCCGGGACGAAATCCTCGCGCGCCGAGGGCGGTGCCTCGGGCGAGGCCACCTCCAGCACGGCACCGAGCACCTCGTTCGGCCGGTACGTCGCGATGCCCTTGAGGCCCGCCTTCCACGCCTCGAAGTACAGGTCCTCGAATGCCGCGAACGGGTAGTCGGCCGGCACGTTCACCGTCTTGCTGATCGCGGTGTCGATGAACGGCTGCACCGACGCGTTCATCTGCATGTGGTCGCGCGCGCTCATCTGCAATGCGCTCACGAACGCCGGCGACAGCATGGCGCGCTGCTTGCCGTCGGCGTCGGTCCATCGTTCGCCCGGCTTGCGGCCGGACTGCGGGTCGAACGGAACAACCTCGACCGACTCGTCGACACGATGCAGGTGCCGGAACAACCGGTAGGCGTGGTCCTCGACGAGGAACTCCTTCGTCGAGTCGTCGGGCATGCGCTTGCGGCGCTTGTAGAACCAGCTGAACGCGGGCTCGATGCCGTTCGACGCGTTGTCGGCGAAGGCGAGCGAGATCGTGCCGGTCGGCGCGATCGAGAGCAGATGGCTGTTGCGGATGCCGTGCGCGCGGATCCCGGCCTTGATCGGCTCCGGAAGGCG